>DHNJ01000083.1:0-6505 GCA_002409445.1 Armatimonadetes bacterium UBA5419
TCCAGTACCACTCCCACGCCCGGGCGCGGGCGCCCCGGCGGCGCAAGGTCCGCTTCCAGGGCTTCCAGGCGGGCGACTTCAACCCCGAGATCGAGGGCACCACCAACTGGCGCACCAAGGCCGGCTTAGCCGGCTGGCTCGCCGAATCGCTGACCGACCACCTCGGCCTCGATGTCGCCTCGTGGGCACCCGGACGCCAGCGGACGGGCTACCTGACCCAGCCCGACCTGGCGACCAAGGAGCGCGAGGCGGACTCGGCCTACTACTTCATGACCTGTGCGCTGGACGGCCTGACCTACGGCCTGCGCGTCCGCCGGCCGGCCGACAACCCCGAAGGCGCTTCGTCGCTCGACCGGCTGCTCGGTGCGCTCAGCGACGATGAACAGCTAACCTCGACGCTCGAGGCGCTGCTGCTCGCGGGCACGCTCGAGCTGACCTGGTACAGCGAGGTCGCCGGCCCCGAGGCGCGCGAACGCGTGCGCGGCGACGGCAACAGCCTCATCGTCCAGCACGGCACCGTGACCGATGCCGACACGCCCGAAGCCTTGCTCGAACGCCTCCAGCGCGCGCCCGCCGACCAGGGTCTCTGGCTGACGATCGAGACCGGCCTCGATGCGCAAGACGCGCTGGACGCCGGCCAGCCACTGGCCCAGACCATCCTCGAGACGATGATCGCGCTCGGCCCGTTCTTCGCCGCTTGCGTGGGGTAACTAACCGGGAGTCGTACCGATGGAGCCGCAACGCGCCAAACCATGGCCCTGGCGTGGCCTGCTCCTCGGACTGATCCTCATCCCGCCCACCTCGCTGTTCGGCGTCTACGCCTACATCGTCGCGCAGGCCACCCTGTGGGGCCAGACCTCGCTGCTGCGCGGCCCCATCTTCCTGCTCTTCGGCCTCGTCCTGCTCAGCATGGCTCTGCGCCGCCTGCGCCCGCGGCTCGGCCTCTCCGAGACCGACCTGCTCGTCTTCTACATCATGGGCGCCGTGGCCACCGCCGTCGCCGGGCTCGGCTGGAGCCAGTTCCTGGTCCCCGCGATCGGCAGCCCGCGCTACTACGCGACCAGCGAGAACGCGCTGGCCTCCATCTGGCAGCACATCCCCAACAGCTGGTGGGTCCATGACCCACAGGTCATCACCGCCCTCTACCGTGGCCACTCCAGCCTCTACGAGATGGCCAATTGGCTGGCCATCTGGCGCCCGCTGCTGCAGTGGGGCGTGTTCATGTCGCTCATGGCGCTCGCCGCGCTGTGCGTCACCGTCCTCCTCCGCGAGCAGTGGGTCGCCCGCGAGCGGCTGACCTTCCCCCTGGCCTACCTGCCGCTCGAGATGGCCCGCGACGGCGGCAACCCCGCCTTCTGGCGCAACCGGCTGCTGTGGATCGGCTTCGGCCTGGTCGCCTTCATCGACTCGGTCAACGCTCTCCACTTCCTGATCCCTGCCGTCCCCGAGATCACAGTCAAGCCCGTCGGCCCGCTCAAGGTCGACGACAACTTCACCCAAGCCCCGTGGACCGCGCTGCGGCCGTTCGTCTTCTCGCTCTACCCGTTCATGATCGGCATCGGCTTCCTGCTGACGACCGACGTGTCGTTCAGCTGTTGGGCCTGGTACCTGCTGATCAAGGCCCTCTCGGTCGTCGCCGTGCAGTTCGCCTGGACCGACGCGCCGCTGCGCGTCGGCCAGTTCCCCTGGCTGCCCGAGCAGGGCGTCGGCGCGTTCCTGGCCCTGGCGCTGATCGCCGTCTGGCGCTCGCGTGGCGATATCCAGGCCGCCTTCCGCCCGCGCCGCGGCGGCGAGGAGACCGGCGACCGCCAGGTCAACCGCTGGGCGGTGATCGGCCTGTTCGGCTCGCTGCTGCTGCTGTTCTTCTTCATCTGGCGCCGCGGGCTGCCGCCCTGGGCCGGCTGGGGCTGGCTGGCGATCTACATGGCCTACAGCATCGGCTGCGCGCGGATCGTGTCGGAGACCGGTTCCGGCTGGACCTGGTCGCCCCGGCTGACCCCGCACGACGTGCTGCTGCGGCTGCCCGGCGCGCCGGCGCTCAACCCGCGCCAAGCGACCGTCTTCGCCTGGCTGATGCCCTTCGACATCGACTTCCGCGACAGCGTCCTGCCCCAGCAGATGAAGGCCATGCGCCTGATCGCCAACGACGGCGGGCGCGGCCGGCCGCTGCTCTGGGCGCTGGCCGTGGCCTCGGTGGTCGGCGTGATCGCGGGGCTCTGGGCCCATTTCCACATCTACTTCCAGTACGGCATCGACAGCGCGCTGACCCGCCGCTGGCCCGCGCAGGTCGGCCGGCAGCCGTTCGACCTGCTGGCCAACCAGCTGCGCGGCCAGGTCGGCACCCCCTACTCGCCGGTCGGCGTGCTGATCGGCGGTGGCGTGCTGACCGCGCTGGTCGGCCTGCGCAGCATGTTCATGAGCTGGCCGCTGCACCCGATCGGCTACGCCCTGGCCCTGACCAACTCGCTCGACTACCTCTGGATGCCGTTCCTCGTCGCCTGGGGCATCAAGGTCATGGTCCTGCGCTACGGCGGGATGCGGCTCTATCGCCAGCTGATGCCGTTCTTCCTCGGGCTGATCCTCGGCGACTACGTCGTGCCACTGCTCTGGGCGATGTACGGCGCGGTGACCAGCCAGCAGATGTACCTCAGCTTCCCCCACTAGCCCAGCAGGTCCCGCCCGCGCGCGGCCGAATCTGGGCGGCGGAGCGAGCTGATGGCGACCGACCTGCAGGCCATGGTGGCGCGCGCGCCGCTGGCCGACACCCACGAGCACCAGTGCAGCGCCGCCGAGTGGGCCAGTAGCCCGCCGGACCCGCTGGCCGACGTCTTTGACTGGTACACCCGCGCCGATCTCTGCAGCGCCGGCGCACCGGACGACGTGCTGGCCGCTCTCGACGACAGCGCCGGCGACCCGGGCGCGCGCTTCGAGCGGCTCGCGCCCTGGTGGTCCGCGATCGCCCAGACCGGCTACGGCGAGGCGGTGCGGCTGGCGGCGGCCGCCTGCTACGGGCTGGACGAGCTGAGCGCGGTGGGGCTGCGCGGCGCGGTCGAACAGGCCGCGGCCTGGCGCCGGCCGGGCGGCCGCGACCGGCTGTTCCGCGAGGTCGCCGGGCTGGCCGGCGTGCAGATCGACGCCTTCGAACTGCAGGTGCCCGTCGACCCCGACGACCCGGCTTTCTACCGCTACGACCTGAACGCCTGCGCCTACGCCGCCGGGCGCTGGTCGGTCGACGAGCTCGAAGCGCTGACCGGCCGCCGCGGCGCCACCCCCGACGACCTGCGCGCCGCGTTGGCGGCGGCCTGGGCCCAGCAGGCGCCGGCGGCGGTCGCGGTCAAGAGCCAGCACGCCTACGAGCGGACGCTGGCCTGGGCGCCGCGCACGGACGCCGAGGTCGCCCGGCTGATCGCCGCGCACGCCGCCGGCAAGCCGCTCGACGCGGGCCAGCGGATGGTCCTGGGCGACTGGTGCCTGGCGCGCATCGCCGAGCTGTGCGCCACGCACAACCTGCCGCTGAAGCTGCACACCGGCCACTTGGCGGGCAACGGGCAGATGCAGCTGGAGTGGGTCCGGCCGGCCAACCTGAGCCCGCTACTGGCCCAGCACCCGGGCACGCGGTTCGTCCTGATGCACGCGGGCTGGCCGTTCAGCGACGAGCTGGTCTCGCTGGCCAAGCACTACGCGAATGTCTGGGGCGACCTCTGCTGGGCCTGGGCCATGGCCCCCTCGCGCACGGCGCGGCTGGTCCGCGACTGGCTGCACTCCGCGCCGGCGAACAAGCTCCTGGTCTTCGGCGGCGACTGCGGCCGGCCGACGCAGACCGTCGGCTTCGCGCGGCAGGCGCGCCGCTGGCTGGGCCGCGCCCTAGCCGCCGAGGTCGACGCCGGCGACCTGAGCGAACCGGCCGCGATCGAGCTGGCCGCGCGGCTGATGTCCGGCAACGCGGCGGCGGTGTTCGGCACCTAGCCACCCAGAACCGTGTGGCGGGGGCTAGCAGCCCGCGCCACAGGGGTGCTGGGGCCGGTGGGGCGGACAAGAGTGTCAGCGGTCCCGGGCTGCCGCCGCCCTTCTCGCCCGCCCCCGTTACACCCCTGTGACGCCGGTTTGACCCGCGTGTGACACGGGGCTTCTAGGGTTGGGCCAGACGACGAAACGTGCGCGCGGGGAACACCCACGCACGTGCCACTAAGGAGGCTTACGATGAACTTGCGGCCGTTGGAAGACCGCGTGATCGTGCGGGTCAAGGAAGAGGCCGAGCAGATTCAGGGCGGGATCGTGCTGCCCGAGTCGGCGGCGAAGAAGCCCCAGGAGGGCGAAGTGCTGGCGGTGGGGCCGGGCAAGACGACCGACGACGGCAAGGTTGTGCCGCTCGACGTGCAGGTGGGTGACCGCGTGGTCTTCGCCAAGTACGGCGGGACCGAGGTCAAGGTTGGCGAGGACGAGGTGATGATCCTGCGCGCCGACGACATCCTGGCCGTGATTGGTGACTAGTTACACAGTCTGAAGCAGCGGAGGACGAAACGATGGCAGACAAGATGCTCAGCTTCGCCGAAGAGGCGCGCAAGGCGCTCGAGCGGGGCGTGGACGCCGTGGCCAACGCGGTCAAGGTGACCCTCGGGCCGAAGGGCCGCAACGTGGTGCTGGACAAGAAGTTCGGCTCCCCGGTCATCACCAAGGACGGGGTCACGGTGGCCAAGGAGATCGACCTCGAGGACAAGTACGAGAACATGGGCGCGCAGTTGCTGCGCGAGGTCGCCAGCAAGACCAACGACATCACCGGTGACGGCACGACGACCGCCACGGTGCTGGCGCAGGCGATTGTGCGCGCGGGCCTGAAGAACGTGGCCGCCGGCGCCAACCCGATGCTGATCAAGCGCGGCATCGACAAGGCCGTGAGCGCCGTGGTCGCCTTCTTGCGCGAGCACGCCCAGGATGTCTCCGAGAAGGACGAGATCGCCAACGTTGCGGGCATCGCCGGCAACGACGCGCGCATCGGCGCCTACATCTCCGAGGCGATCGACGCGGTCGGCAAGGACGGCGTGATCACGATTGAAGAGGCCAAGACCTCCGAGACCACGGTCGAGGTCGTCGAGGGCATGCAGTTCGACAAGGGCTACATCAGCCCCTACTTCGTGACCGATCCCGAGGCCATGGAGTGCGTGCTCGAGGACGCCTACATCCTCATCTACGAGAAGAAGATCAGCGCGGTCAATGACCTGGTGCCCCTGCTGCAGAAGCTGCACGGCACCGGCAAGCCCCTCCTGGTCGTCTCCGAGGACGTCGAGGGCGAGGCCCTGGCGACCCTGGTCGTCAACAAGATTCGCGGCACCGTCAATGTCGCCGCGGTCAAGGCGCCGGGCTTCGGCGACCGCCGCAAGGCCATGCTGGGCGACATCGCCGTGCTGACCGGCGGCACCTTCATCACCGAGGACCTGGGCCTCAAGCTCGAGAACATCGAGCTCGAGCAGCTCGGCCGGGCCCGCAAGATCGTCATCGACAAGGACAAGACGACGATCGTCGAGGGCCTGGGTGATGTCTCCGCGATCCAGGGTCGGGTCAACCAGATCAAGAACCAGATCGAGCAGACGGACAGCGACTACGACCGCGAGAAGCTGCAGGAGCGCTTGGCCAAGCTCGCCGGCGGCGTCGCCGAGATCCAGGTCGGCGCGGCCACCGAGACCGAGCTCAAGGAGCTCAAGCACCGCTTCGAGGACGCCCTGAACTCCGCCCGCGCGGCGATCGAGGAGGGCATCGTGCCGGGCGGTGGCGTGGCTCTGCTGCGCGCCCAGGAGGCCCTGGCCAGCGTCGAGACCGACGGCGACGACGAGCGCACCGGCGTCGAGATCGTCCGCCGCGCGGTCGAGGAGCCGCTGCGCCAGATCGCCAACAACGCTGGCCACGAAGGCTCGGTGGTGGTCCAGAAGGTCCGCGAGTCCGAGTTCAACGTCGGCTTCAACGCGCTGACCGAGACCTACGAGGACATCATCGCCGCGGGCGTCTATGACCCCGTCAAGACCACCCGCACCGCCCTCGAGAACGCGGCCAGCATCGCCGCGATGATCCTCACCACCGAGGCCATCATCGCCGACAAGCCCGAGGAAGAGGCCCCCGCCGCCGGCGGTGGTGGTGGCTACGACTACTAAGCCCACCCCTCAACCCTAGTCCCCCGGCCCCCGCCCAGCCCACCCGCTGGCGGGGGCCGGTGGCGTTGGGCCGCGGCGCGGTGCCAAGGAGTGACGCCCAGCATCGCCTCCGCCGGCGACAGCTCCAAAGGGACCGCCGGCGCCTCGACGGCATGACCACATAACTGCCGGGCCCCGGGCGCCCTCGGGCCTGCGGCGCCGCAGGCTATCTGGGACCGCGGACATTCCTGTCCGCACTATCACCGGTGGCCGCCGGTCACCGGTATTGATGCCGTCGGGGCGCCGGCGGTCCCTTGGTCGTCCGCCGTCCCGGGTGGCCCGGACGGCAATTTGGGCCTACCGTCCTGCCGCCGAAGCGGCGG
>DHNJ01000083.1:6651-8715 GCA_002409445.1 Armatimonadetes bacterium UBA5419
GCCGAAGCGGCGGCGGTACAATGGGCGCGCCCGCCCTCTTGCCGTCCGCCATCCACAGGCGTACGATCATCGGCAGCGGAGCACCGCGATGTCGTTCCCGTCTGCCTGGCGTCTGGTCCTCGCCCTCTTCGCCGCAGGCACGGCCGCCTGCGCCGCGCCGAGTGTCACGCTCGTCTCGCCGACGATGAACGAGCAGTACCTCGAGGGCGTCACCGTGCCGGTCGAGGCCGTGGTGGCGGCTGGCACCGACGTCGCGCGGGTGGAGTTTCTGGCCAATGGCGCGCCCATCGGCGGCGCCACCGAGCCGCCCTACCGCGTCGACTACCCGATCGGCGCCGCGCTGAACCACCGCTTCGTCGCCCGCCTGACCACCCGCGACGGCGCGACGGTCGACTCCGCGCCGCTGACTTGCGTGCGCTACACGCAGCTCGACCGCCAGTACCTTTCCTATGACTACGAGGAGCACGTCGTCGACCGGCAGTGGCAGGCGCGGCTCTGGATGCCGGCGGACCTGGAGACCGTGCGCGGCCTGCTGATCGTCAGCAACCCCGGCGGCGGCGACTCGCGCGACTGGTACCGCTTCGTCTGGTACCGCGAGTTCCTGCACCTCAACCACTTCGCCTTCGTCGGCGTGCAGGGCTCCAACTCCCATGCCGACAGCATCCCGCCGCTGCTGCACGCGATCGACCAGTGGGCCGAGGAGACCGGCCACCCCGAGCTGCGCAACGCACCGTTCGTCGCGACCGGCTTCTCGTCCGGCGGCGGCTACTCCAGCCGGCTGCTGGTGACCCTGCCCGAACGCGTGATCGGCGTGGGCATCGTCAGTTCGCGGATCAAGCTGACCGACGTCGTCGTGCGGCCGGAGCTGCTGGCCGTGCCCGGCCTGGTCGTCGGCGGCGAGCTGGAGAACCTGGGCCAGGTGGTCGAGGTCGAGGTGCTGAACGTCTATCGGCCACAAGGCGCGCTCTACGGCTGGGCCACGGTCCAGGGCGGCGAGCACACCATGGGCGACCAGGACGGTCTGGTCATGCCCTACCTGCAGGCCGCGCTCGACGCCCGCTACCCCGCCGACGCCGACCCGCGCCGCGGCCCCGTCGCGCTGCGGCCGCTGGCGCCCGACTCGGGCTGGCTGGCCGACCACACGACCTGGACGAGCGGCCTGACGACCATCGCCCCCGCCGCCGGCTACCCGGGCGACCTGCGCGACACCAGCTGGCTGGTCAACCAGGACGTGGCCTACATCTACCGCGCCTACGCGACCTACGACCGGCCGCTGCGCATCGTCTCGCCCGACCCGAACTGGTGGGAGAACGGCGGCGGGCGGGTCTGGGAGCCCGGCTCGGACGCGACGATCGTCGTCGACACGACCGGCTTCGCCGACTGGACCAAGCTGGAGTTCTACGACGGCGCGCGCCTGCTCGGCACGGTCACCAGCGGCGCGCCCCAGTTCACCGCGACCGCGCTCGCCCCCGGCTACCACGCGCTGCACGTTCTGGGCACCAACGCCGCCGGCCAGCAGCGCCCCTCCCAGCCCGTCCTCGTCACCGTCCGCGCCGCCAACGACACCTAGCTCGCGCTAGACCCCCGCCAGCCACGCCGCCGTCTCCGCCGGGGTGCGGAACAGGCGCACCGGCGCCGCGCTGCCGCCCGGTGCCGCCAGCGCGCGCATCATCGCGCGACGCTCGCCGTGGCTGCGGAGGGCGTAGAGCAGCAGCGACTCGCGCGTCGCCAGCTGGGTCCAGAGGGTCTCGTAGTTGCTCCCGCAGATGCGTTCGCCGCTCAGGGCGCGGTCAATGGTCCGGCGCCAGAGGCGGGCGAAGACCACGGGCAGATCGTAGTCGAGGCCAATGAACAGGTCGGCGGCGGGCCAGACCAGGTCGCGCACCGGCTTCCACCAACCCGCGACGACCCACCGCTCCGCGCCCACCGCGCGCGCGGTCAGCCGGCGGAAGCCCGGCTCCGGCGTGCGCTGCCAGTGCGGGCGCCAGGCCAGCTCGTCCAGGTCGATCAGCCGCAGCCCGCGCCGCTGGGCCAGCTGCCGCGCGAGCGTCGACTTGCCGCTGC
>DHNJ01000127.1:0-310 GCA_002409445.1 Armatimonadetes bacterium UBA5419
CCCGCCGAGCGTCGGGGTCCCCGGCTCGTCGCTGCCGTTGGGCGCGAGCAGGAGGCTGCCGCCGCCGCCCGGCGGCGGGCCCCAGGCGCGCGCGCGGTACAGGCTGGCATCGGCCTCGGCGGGCGGCGCCAGGCTCAGCCCGGTCGGCGCGTCGGCGAGGATCCACGGCTCGATCGCGTGGATGTCCGCGGCCAGCTGGGTGATGTCGGCGTACCGGGCGTCGAAGGTGTCGGGGAACTTGAGCAGGTCGAACCAGGAGTAGAAGATGAGCCCCTTGGCGCCGGCGGCCAGGCACTGGTAGGCCATCGTG
>DHNJ01000127.1:442-1460 GCA_002409445.1 Armatimonadetes bacterium UBA5419
CCAGGCACTGGTAGGCCATCGTGCGCATCTCCTGGAGCGTCGGCGGGCGCGGGTCGCGGACGCCCTGCTCGGTGTAGGCGGCCCAGTCGAAGACCTGCGGCACCTGCCAAATAGCGCCCGCGCCGCCCTTGGCCGCGAGCGTCTGCGCGGTCCACTGCCCGGCCATCGCCGGCAGCGCGCGGGGGATCGGGTAGGGGTCGGTGCCGAGCACGTCGGCGGTGTCGGCGTAGCGGTCGATCACCGGGACCTGGTACAGCACGGACCAGGTCGGGTGGTCGGGGTCGGCGGCCTTGATCAACTCGTTGCGCCGCAGCAGCTGGTCGTGGACGGTCAGCGGCAGCTCGTCGTTGAGGTACCAGGCGAGCACGGCCGGGTGGTCGCGGACGGCGGCGACCTGGGCCAGCGCGGCCGCGTCGGCGACCTCCTCGCTGGTCAGCCCGGGCGGCGCCGAGTGCAGCTGGTAGTAGTGGTCCTTGACCGAGTAGATGGTCCGCAGCCCGGCCTCGTGGGCCCAATCGAGCCACTGGCGGTTGCGCGCGTCGTCGCCGCGGGCGCTGTTGTAGGGCATGATCGTGTTGTAGCCGGCGGCGGCAATCTGGGCCAGCTCGTCGGGGTTGACCGAGCCCAGATACAGGCCGAGCGGCAGGAACCGCTGGCCCTCGACGAGGGTGAAGCCCTGGGCGTCGATGCTGACCTTGGGCGCGGGCAGGGCCGGGTCGCGGACGGTCAGTTCGGTCGACCAGGCGGCCAGCTCGGCCTCGGTATCGGCGCGCAGCAGGCGGACCTCGAAGGTATACGCGCCGGGCATCAGCCGCGGCACGGGCAGCGTCCCCGCCGAGCCCGGTACGGGGCCGGGCGGCTGGGGCGGGTTGGCCTGGCGGCGGATGACCGCGGTCTCGTCGCGCAGCGTCAGCTCGAGCAGCGTCTGCTCGGCGGTCAGGCCGTCGGGCAGGGTGTCGGCGAGCCAGTAGAGGACGCTGACCTCCTCGCCACGGAGCCAATTGCGGTAGTTCGGCTG
>DHNJ01000127.1:1676-4705 GCA_002409445.1 Armatimonadetes bacterium UBA5419
CCGCCGCGGCGCAGGTAGAGGCTGAGCGAGGTGTTGACCGCCGCCTCGGGGATGGTGTACATGCCCTCGATGCGGGTCCAATCCTGCGTGCCGCGCCGGCCGGCGGGGTAGTCGCCGCCCAGGTAGCCGCCCGCGCCCTCGGACTGCAGGGTGATCGTCGCGCCCGTGCCCGCGCCGGCGACGCCCTCGGTCCGCACCCAGACGGCGAAGCGGTAGCTGCGGCCAGGGACGCAGGGGACGTCGTAGTGGGCCAGCGGGTAGTCCGCGGCGTCGGGGTTGACCAGCTTCAGGCTGCGGCTGTCGCCGTGGCCGACGGTGTCGTCGAGGGTGACCTGGGCCGGCATCCGCCAGCCGGTCGGCGGCCCGGCGAAATCGGCGTTAGGGATCAGGTTAGGCCCGACCACCACCGGCGGAGCCAACAGGGCAAGGGCAATCAGCGTCGACCACATCAGGCTCTCCTACTGCGTCGAGACACTCGGTACCTTAGCCGGCCTCCAACGGATACGCGGCGCAGGTGCGCGGCGCGAGGGTGAGTTGGCGGCCGGCGATCTGGGCCTGGCCATACAGCGGCGCGCCCAGGCTGGGGACGGGCCCGGCGAGGGTCAGGGTAACCTCCTCGTCGCCGCCGTTGGTCACCAGCAGCAAGTTCGGCCCGCCCGCGGTCGCCGGCCCCCAGACGCGGCCGACGGCGTCGGCGCTGGGCGACTCGACGCTCCAACCGCTAGTCTGGTCGGCGATGACCCAGGGCAGGAAGGCCCGCAGCTCGGCGTTCATCTGGGTCACCTCGGCCCAGCGCGCGTCGAAGGTCTCGGGGAACTTGTGGAGGTCGTACCAGGAGTAGAAGATCAGCCCCTTGGCGCCCTCGACCAGGCACTGGTAGGCCATCGTGCGCATCTCATCCAGCGTCGGCGGGCGCGCGGCGTCCTTCGCCGGGCCTTCGCGGTAGCCGGCCCAATCGAAGATCTGCGGCACCTGCCAGATCGGGCTGTTGGGCCCGCGGGCATCGAGCGTGCGCCGGGTCCAGTCGGCGGCCAGCGAGGGCAGGCGCTCGGGGATCGGGTAGGGGTCGGTGCCCAGCACGTCGGCGGTCCCGGCGTAGCGGTCGATGACCTCGATCTGGTAGAGCACGGCCCAGGTCGGATGGTCGGGGTCGGCCTCGGCGATCAGCCGCTGGCGCTGGACCAGCTGGTCGTAGCGGCTGAGCGGCAGCTCGTCGTTGGTGTACCAGGCCAGCAACCCGGGGTGGTGCTTGTAGGCGTTGACGTGGCTCAGCGCCCACTCGTCGGCCATGGCCTCGCTATCGACCTCGCGCGGGGCCCAGCGGGTGCCGGCGTAGAGGTCCTTGATCGAGAGGATCAGCTTCATGCCGGCGGCCTCGGCGGTGTCGAGCCGCTCGGTGATCCGCGCCGGCCCGCCGCCGGTGCCGGCGTAGGGCATCATCGTGTTGAAGCCGGCCGCGGCCAGCTGCGCCGCGCTGGCCTCGTCGACATCGCTCATGTACAGCCCGAGCGGGAAGAACCGTTCGCCGGCGACGACGCAGAAGCCCTGCGCGTCGATCGCCACGGCGGGCACGGGTGCGTCGGGCGCGCGGAGGATCAGGGGGTGCGACCAGCGGCCCAGCTCGGTGCCGCCGTCGGTGCGGCTGAGGATCACCTCGAGCTCGTAGCTGCCCGGCGTGTCGGGCCGCAGGCTGGTCGTCGCCCAGCCGGTCTCGGCCAGCGGCCCGGCCCAGGTCGACGTGCCGACGACCTGCTCGCCGTCGCGCAGGGCGAAGCTGAGCGTGCATTCGGCCGGGCTGACCCCGCCCGGTAGCTCGCGGCCGAGCCGGTAGGCGACGATCGTATCGCCCTCGGGCCGCAGCCAGCCGCGGTAGTTGGGCTGGATCATCGAGGCGCGCAGCGGCGCCTCCTCGACCAGGCTGACCTCGACGTCATCGAACCAGGCCGTGCCGGTCACGCCGCGCCGCAGGTACAGGCTGAGCGCGCTGCTGGTCGCGGCGGCGGGGATGTCGTACTCGGCGCTGACCTGGAACCAGTCGGTGTCGCCCATCGCGCCGCTGGGGAACTTGCCGCCGAGGTAGCCGTCCGGCCCGTGCGACTGCAGGCAGACCGTCGCGCCGCCCAGGTCGTCGCCGGTCACGCCCTCGGTCTTGACCCAGGCGGAGAACCGGTAGGTCCGGCCCGGCTCGAGCGGCAGGGTCAGGCTGGCCAGCGGGTAGGCCGCGGGGTCGAGGTTGTGCAGGCGCAGGCTGCGGGCGTCGCCGCGGCCCGTGTCGGTCGCCAGCTCGACCTGGGCGGGCAGGCGCCAGCCTTCGAGCTCCCCGCGGAAGTCGGAATTGGGCACCAGGTTCGGCGCCATCAGGGCCAGGGCCAGCAGCGTCAGGGTCATCGTCGGTCCTCGGTCCTCGCGGGCGCTAGTCGCGCGCCTCGTAGCGGTTGAACCAGTAGCGGTCGGTGTACGGCAGCTTTTCGCGCCGCGCGCCGGTGCCCGCGGGCCGGCCGACGGGCAGGATCACGCGCACGCGCTTGTCCGCGGGCACGCCGAGCAGCGCGCCGAGCGCCTCCGCGCGGTTCTGCACGCGCAGGTTGCCGTCCAGCCAGACGCTGGCGTAGCCCAGCGCGGTGACCGCCAGGAGCATGTTCTCGACGGCCGCCGCGCAGTCCTCGATCTGGAAGGCGAAGCCCTCGTAGGTCGGCTCGGGCGCGGCGTCGATCAGCACGGCGATCAGGGCCGGCGCCGTGGCCAGGACCTCGCGGCCGCCGAGGATCTGGGCGGCCTCGGCCAGCAGGGCCGGGTCGTCGACGAGGATCAGCCGCGGCGTCTGCGCGTTGCAGCCGCTCGGCGCGGCCAGGCCGGCGGCGGCGATGCGCTCGAGGTCGGCGCGCGGCACGGGCGTCGGCAGCAGCGCGCCGCGGTAGCTGTAGCGTTCGTGGATCGCGTCGAACAGGTCCATCGGCGGGGCTCCCAGGCGGGGGGGGCGGGGCCCCCCCCCCCCCGCCGGGGGGGGCCGGGCGGGGGGGGGGGCCGCG
>DHNJ01000127.1:4832-7340 GCA_002409445.1 Armatimonadetes bacterium UBA5419
GGCCTGGGGGGTCTGGGCCGGGTCTTTCAGCGGCCGGGCCAGTGTGGGTCCCTAGGCGCCCAGGGCGGCCGGGGCGGCGGTCCCTTCGTCGACGAAGATCTCGGCGTCGGCCATGCGCTGGATCAGCGTCACGGGGTACATGACGGTCGGCTCCTGCATGACCGCCCGCCGCCAGATGGCGCGCTGCCAGAGGTTGCGGTGCGCGGTCAGGCGGATGCGCCCGGCGGCGAGGATTTCCTTCATGCCGATGGTGATCGCCATCTGCGGCAGCGCCTCGTAGTTGCCGCCGGCGGCCGAGATGCTGTTGACCACCAGCGTGTCGGGCTGGAGGGCGACGATGCGGGTCGGTGCCTGGGCGAACTCTTCGACGCTGATCGAGCGGAAGTAGGTGCTCGGCGGCTCGTTGAAGGCGATGTGCCCGTGCACGCCGATGCCGCCCCAGCAGGTGTCCACGCCGCCCACCGCGTCAATCGCCTCGGCCAGGCTGTCGAGGTTGGTCGGGTCGGGCCGGTGGCGCTGCTCGACGGGCTGGGCCAGCTCGGCGTCGATCAGGCTGAAGAACTTCTCGTCGAGGCTGCCGGCGAAGCTCAGCGGGTGGTCGTCGGGCAGCAGCCGCGAGGTCCAGTCAAGGTACTCGTCCATCTGGAAGGTGTGCAGACCGGCCAGCGAAATCTTCTCCGCATTGACCATCTCGACCAGGTACGGGTACTGGCTGACCGGGCCGACCGGCATGATCCAGCGGGTCGGCGCGCCGGCCGCGTTGTTGGCGATCAGCTCGTCGGCCATGGCGCGGGCCATGTGCTGGGCCAGCGCGTCGCGGTCGGGCAGGACGGTGAAGGGCACGACGCTGCGCCCCACCAAATCCTGCCAGGGACAGGCTAGCCATTCGGGTTCACGGGTCATTAGTGGATCCTCCTTAGACCCAACCATATGCCACCCGCGCCCTGCTGTCACATGCGCGGCTAGCCGACGCCCTGGGCCACGACGTGGATGTTGAAGTAGCTGCGCGTCTGGACGATGGCCCGTGGGGTCGACTCGAGGTTCTGCGCGCCCGGGCCCCAGGCGGTCAGGGTGATCGACATCGTGCCACAGTCGGTGAAGATGCCACCGGGCACCGTCACGCTGGTGGTGTCGGCCGGCAGCAGCCAGCCGCCCGCGAGGTAGGTGTCGACCTGGTCGGTGGTCAACTCGACGCCGTTCATCGTCACCGGCTCGCCGCGCACCGACGTCCAGAGGACGTCGTCGCCCTCCTGGGTCTGGCCGCTGACCATCACCGCGACCGCCCGCGTGCCCGCCGGCGCGCGCCAGCGCAGGGTCACCGGCTGGCCCCAATCGGGCGGCTCATTGAGCGCCGGCGCGAGCCACTCGAACGGCCCCAGCGCGCGCACGCCCGCCGGCACCGTGACCTTGGCGTTGCCCGCGAAACTGGTCGTCAGCGCGTACTCGCCAGCCATCTGTACGTCGGGCGCGACGTTGGTCGTCTGGCCCGCCTCGTAGTCGGGCCACCAGTAGGCGTTGCCCTGCACGTTGCTCTCGCCCTCGAGGATCTCGAGCAGGTTCTTCAACTGCGGGTCGCCGGTCAGCTCGGACATGCGCCACTCGAAGCCCTGGATGACGTGCGGCTCCGCGGCCTGGCCGTAGTAGATGCGCATCTCGGGCATACCCTCGGGCACGTCGACCACATCCTCAACCCAAGGGTCGCCATCCTCGCCCGCGACGTCACCGCCCTCGAAATCGTCGCCGATGCCCTCGCCATCCTCGGCGTCCTCGACGGAGATCACGGTCAACGGCAGCACCGCCCCATGCCCCAGCGAGGCGGGCACGGCCAAGCTCGCCGTCGCGCCCTCGGGCGGGTTCTCCGGCGTCGCGAAGACGACCGTCAGGTCGGTGCTCTCGTCGACGCCGGGGCCATCCTCCTCGGCCTGACCGCTCCAGTCGACAAACTGGCCGGTGTAGGTCTCAATCGAGATGCGCACCTCGGCGGGTTGGTCCGCGGCGAGCGCGCAGAGAGCGAGCACGAGCAACGCAAGGAGCGGGGTACGCATGGCTAGACTCCTCCGGGGCCGAACACGACGCCGTGACGTGTCACGACTATACCCCAAAGGAGCCTGGCAATGCAAGCGTAGTCAACCGCGAAGGGCGGCCAGCACGGCACACCGTCGCACCCGGACCCGCGACGCCGCGGACCACCCTAACTGGGACCGCGGACATTCTTGTCCGCATCCATCGACTCGGCCGCAGCGCAGCGAAGGCCGAAGCAGGATTGGGTTCTGAACCTCGCTGTGGACAAAAGTGTCCGCGGTCCCGGGCCGGGCGGTGGGCCGCCCAAGACGGAGCGCCGACGCCCACACCCACCCCATGTGGCGCGAGCTGCCAGTCCGCGACCTTAGACTCGGCCGCAGCGTAGCGCAGACCGAAGCAGGATTGGGCTACATATACTGCTTCCGGCCCATCAGTCGGAGCGCCACGGCCCAGCTCCGCCCCATTGTGGCGTGGGCTGATAGCCCG
>DHNJ01000240.1 GCA_002409445.1 Armatimonadetes bacterium UBA5419
CCCGCCCACCCCCGCTGCCCCAGCCCGACCACGACCCCACCGCCACCGCCGCCGGCACCGCCCAGGCACCCGCCGACGAGGACTTTGGCCTCAACGACGACGCCCCGCCGCCGCCCGCGCCGCTCGTCGGCCCGATGCGCGTGATCACCGCCGCCGACCTCGACAACACCCCGGCCGCCCACCAGCCGGTGCGCCTGGCCGTGGTCCTGCCCAACTACCGCGAGCAGTATTTCCTGGCCCTGGTCAACGCCGCCTCGGTCCAGGCCAAGCGCCTCAACGCCGAACTGACCGTCACCTCGCCCCGACCCGGCAGCGGCGCGGCCGACCAGGCGGCGCTCATCCGCCAGGCAGCGACCGACCAGTACGACGCCCTGCTCATCGCCCCGACCGCCGACTCGGACGTACTGGCCGCCCTCCATGAGGCGGATCAGAGCGGCCTGCCAATCATCGCCGTCGGTGGCCGACCCTCGCCCGAAGCGCTCAACCAAGCCGAAATCGCGCTCAGCGGCTACGTCGGCCCGCCCGGCTCCGAACTCGGCCCTTACAATATCCTACATAGGCCTAAGACTATAGGGAAATACGCGGTCCGCTTGGCCGTGGCACAGATCGATGGTGGTCTGCCCGCGGGTCACGAGCTGATTGTCGTACCTGACTCGTCGTAGGCCGAGGTCCTCAGACCCGAGCCCGACGGGCGAAGGAGTGAGGACAGAATGAGCAACCATACGTACGCTGAGGGCCACGCTTCGTTGGCCGAGTTGAAGGCCGGACAGGAGCGCTGGCTCGCGGGCCAGGCGCGCCACGCGCACCAGGACGCGGCCCGTCGCGCTGAACTGGCCACGATCCAGAAGCCGTTCGCGGCGATCCTCTCCTGCATCGACTCGCGCGCGACGCCCGAGATCGTCTTCGACCAGGGCCTGGGCGACCTGTTCGTGATCCGTTCGGCCGGCGCGATCGCCGACCGGGTGGTCCACGCGAGCCTCGAGTTCGGCATCCACGTGCTGCAGGCGCCGCTGCTGGTGGTCATGGGCCACACCGACTGCGGCACGACCAACGCGGCCATAGCCCACGCGGACGGCGCCGACCCGCTGCCGGGCCACCTAACCGTCTTCACCGACGCGGTGACCCCGTTCGTCGTGCCGGACACCGGCGACCCGAAGAAGCGTGCCTGGGACACGCTGACCGCCCACGTCAAGAGCATCGTCGAGGACTTGCGCGGCCTCGAGCCGTTGGTCAAGGCGCGCGTGGACGCCGGCCAGCTGCTGGTGGTCGGGGCGATCTACGAGCTGGCGACCGGCCAAGTCCACTGGCTGGACGAATCGGCCGCGTAGCACGCTCGGTCGGGTACCATGAGTACAGGGGGGAACCCCCGGCCGCCTGCGGCCACCCGATGAGGGAAAGGGATCTGACTCATGCCGGCACCCGCCACACCAACTGCCGGGCTTCCGTTGTGGAGCTCGTTGCTCGCTGACCAGGCCTATCAGTTGTGGTTGGCCGGGACCGCCGTGGAGATGGGGGTCAACCACTGGCTGGTGGTGCTCTGCCGTGAGGCACCGGACCTAGTCCGGGTGTTGCTGCCCAGCGTTAGCCCCCAGGCCCTGGCCGAACAAGCGCGCGAAGCGCTCGGCCGGGGCCAGGCGGGCGCGCTGCTGGATATCCGCACCGCCGCCGCCGCTGCCCAGACCGAGGCCGGCACCCGCGAGCCGCGGCCCTCCGATCTGGCGATCGTCATCCTGCGCCAGGGCGGCCACGAGCCGCGCCGCAACGCGCAACAGCTCGAGGCCATCGACCAACGCTTGGCCCAGGGCGGCGGCCCCAGCGCGCCACCGCCGCCGACCGAGCCGACGCCCCCGCGCCAATCAGCACCGACCAGCCGCCCCGGCCGCGGTGGCCGCTCCGGCCGGCGCGGCGAACGCGACAGCGGCCCGCTGCTCGAGCAGTTCGGCATCGACCTGACCGCCGCCGCGCGCGAAGGCAAGCTGACGCCGATCCTGGGCCGCGAGTCCGAGGTGCAGCTGGTTATCGAGACCCTCTGCCGCCGGACCAAGCGTAACCCCGCCCTGCTCGGCCCCGCGGGCGTGGGCAAGACCGCGATCGCCGAGGCTGTCGCCCAGCGCCTGGTCGCCGGCGAAGCACCGGCCATGCTCCTGGGCAAGCCACTGATCTCCATCCCTGCCAGCAGCCTGATCGCCGGCGCCGGCATCGTCGGCAGTCTCGAGGAGCGCATGGAGAAGCTGCTCGCCGAGGCCAAGGAGCGCGACGTCATCATCTTCTTCGACGAGTTGCACACGCTGGTCGGCGCGGGCGCGTCGGGCAGCCATCCCTCCGGCTCGGTGGCCAACATGCTCAAGCCGAGCCTGGCCCGTGGCGACTTCGCCTGCATCGCCGCGACCACCGACGACGAGTACCGCCGCTACGTCGAGCCCGACTCGGCGCTCGAACGCCGCTTCCAGCCGATCCGCATCCAGGAGATGACCACCGCCCAGACGATGCTCATCTTGACCAGCCTCTGCGAGCGCTTCCAGACGACCCACGGCGTGACCGTCGATCGCCGCGTGCTCAGCTGGCTGATCGACTTCGCCGGCCGGTTCATGCACAACCGCTTCTTCCCCGACAAGGCGATCGACCTGCTCGAGCAGTGCGTGGCCCACGCGACCGCCGCCGGCCAGCCCAACGTCGACCGTGCCACCGCCGAAGCCGTCGCCCAGCGGCTGGTGGGCATGCCGCTGGACCTGGACGAGCGGCTGCGCGAGGTCCGCCGCCGCCTGGTCGACCAGGCGCTCCTGCCCGAAGCAGAGACCGACGCGCTGGTCACCCGCCTGTCGGTCACCCTCCGCGGCCTCGACCTGCGCCCCAACCGCCCGAACGCCGTCCTACTGCTGCTGGGCGACGCGGCAACGACTGCGGAGAGCGTGGCGATGACCATCGCCGGCGCCCTCTTCGGCACGCCCGAGCGGGTCGTCACCGTCGATCTCAGCGGCTACGTCGACGCCCACCACGTCTCGATGCTGGTCGGTTCGGGGCCGGGCTACGTCGGCTATCAGGACAGCCTGCCGCTGCACCGCGTGGCCCAGACCCCGTGGAGCGTGCTCTGCTTCGACCACATCGACGCTTGCCACCCGGCCGTGCGCGAGGTCATTCGCCAGGCGATCAGCGACGGCTACCTGACCCTGGGCGACGGCAAACGGCTGTACCTCAGTGACACCGTGGTCCAGCTGTCGGCCGCGCTGAGCCCCGAGGGCCTACGCTCACTCGGCTTTCGCCAGAGCGGCGGAGCCGAGGCAGAGGCCGCGCAGATTCGAAGCCATGCGCAGCGCTCGCTGGGTGAGAGCCTCTACGATGAGGCCGACGTCGTCGCCAGCCAGGGCCCGCAGACCGAGACCCAGCGCCGACGCTGGCTCAAGGAGCAGATCCTGCCCAAGCTCGCGGCTCGCTACCAGGAGCGCCGGCTGAACGTGCGTTGGGCCGAGGACGTGCTCGACTGGCTGGTTAACCGCGAAGCGGATGGCGACATGCGCGATTGGGAGCGGCACATCGAGAACCGCGTGGCGCCGCTGCTGATCCCCTACCTGCCGCAGGCCGACGAGGACCCGCGCGAACTCGAGCTGCGGCTCAATGCGACCGGCGAGCCCGAGGTCGAACTGCTGCACACGCCGCGCGCCGAGCCGGCCGGCGACTAGCGCCCGGCCTGTGTCGCCGCGTGGCGCGCCGCGCGACCGACCCAGTCGGCCAGCGCGTCCTCGTCACGCAACCGCTCGGGCGCCACGGTCAGCCAGCCGCGCATCGGCCGGCCGGTGAAGTCGAAGACGCGCACGCCCGGCGGATCGAGCAGGCCCTGAGCTTCCGCCGGTGAGAGCCTGACGACCAGACACTCGCCGAGGACGCCCAGGGCCATGCGCCCGTCGATCATCCAGACGAGGGTGCCGAACATGCGCCGTGTTTCGACGCCGCCCTCGGCGGGCAGCAGCTCCGCGACGCGCGCGGCCAGTTCCTCGCTGTAGGCCATCGCCGCGTTAGGGCAGCGGCTCGATCCAGATGTTGCGGAACTGCACGGGGTTGCCGTGGTCCTGCAGCTTGATCGGGCCCGGTGTGCCCTCGTTCTCGTCGTTGGCGCCACCGGTCACCCTCGGCAGCTCGAGGTTGTCGTGGATCACAACCCCGTTGTGCACGACGGTCATCCGCGCATTGGCGGTCTTCTGGCCGTCCGCGCCGAGCTGCGCGCCGTAGAACTCGATGTCGTAGGCCTGCCAGGCGAGCGGCGGGAGGCACATGTTGACGTTCGGCCGCGCGATCTGGTAGATGCCGCCGCACTCGTTGTCGGCGCCGTCCAGGCCGTAGCTATCCAGCACCTGGACTTCGTAGCGGCCCTGCTGATAGACGCCGCTGTTGGCCCGGCCCTGACCGCTGGCGGTCGGCATGTAGGGCAGCCGGAACTCGATGTGCAGCCGGTAGTTCTGGAAGTTCTGGCGGGTCTGGATATCGCCGCCCTGGACCTCCATCACGCCGCCTTCGAGCAAGCGCCACGGCGCCGGGTCGTTCGGCCGGCCAACCGGCGCCCAGGCGTCGAGGTTATCGCCATCGAACAGCACCACCGCGCCGGCCGGCGCCTCGGCGCCGAGCGTCGGCGACTGGCGGACCGTCTGGCGCAGGGTGAAGGTACCCTTCAGCGCACCGGCGATCGTGCCGGTCACGCCGCCCTCGGCCAACTGCGCGTTCCACAGCGAAGCCGCGACGACCAGGCCGTCATCGGTCGGGCGCAGGATGCGCGCCGGCTCCCACGGCAGGCTGTCGATCAGGGCGAACGTCTCGCCGCCGAGGTTGCCCGTGAGGTTGTAGAGCAGCGGCACGCGGCGGTTGAACTCGGAGAAGATCCGCGCCTCGTACCGCCCATCGCCCCGCGCAATCATATAGACCGCCAGCGGCTGATCCGCCTGCCCCGCGACCTGCGCCGTGCCGGTCCAGTCGCCCATGTAGGCGTCCTGGGCCGAAGCCACGCCGCCCAGGCACATCACGCTGGCCAGCGCCAGCACAACAAACCATCGTCTCATCCAACTACTCCTCTACCGCCGCTAGTTCGCACCGCGGCGCATCTATCCTGCCCAACAGACGACATGCTGCCACGATTGTGCCAGAATGCGAGCCATGGTGAGTCCGCTCCAGACCGCGCTTGATGCCTGGCTGGCTGCTGGCGACCCGACGCTCGAGGGTCCGCTAACCGCCGAGCTGAGCCGGCTGACGGCCGCCGCGCGCGGCCCGGAGTGGCGCGAGCATAACTGGGACTCGTACCGCTGGGACCAGTTCCAGCGCGAGTCCTGGTACGTCACCGTGCCCTTCGCCGCCCTCGCCGCCGGCCGCTCGCCCGTCGTCCCCGTGACCGCCGCCGAGCGCCTCCTGGCCCTGCCCGACCAGCCGGCCGAACACCCCTGGGAGCGCCGTCAGCCCGGCCGCGCCTACCGCCCCTACTGGCGTACGGACAAGCGCTTCCTGACTCTTGTCGCCCAGATCGCCGCTCGCTGGCCCACCGACTCGGTGCACCTGCGCCGCGAGCTGCTGCGCCTGGCGGCCAAGCTGCCACCGCGCGACCGCGACCCGGTGCTCCTCGCCTGCGTCAGCCTGGGCCTGGCCGAGGGCCAGTCGGGCCCGCTGGTACGCGCCGTCCTCGACCGCGCCCGCACCGACGAGCTCGGCGCCCGGGGCGAGCTGGTCCTCGCGGCCCTGCGCCACTCAGACGGCCTGGCCGAGGCGGAACGCGACCACTTGCTCTCCGAGGCCACCGCCACCGCCCGCCGCACGACCGCCTTCATCGCCAGCAACCCCTTCGCCGCCTGCGTCGAGGCGCTGGCGCAGAACGAGCTGGGCAGCGCGGCCGAACTGCTTGAACTGGTCGAGCGCGCGACGCGGCTCAAGCTGCTCGAGTGGGACGGCTGGCAGTCGGCGCTGCACGCCGCCGGCCGCGCCACGACGCGCCTGGCGCGCCGACTCGGGGCCGAGGTAGTCTACGAAGTCGCCGAGGGCCTGCTGCGCTGGGCGCGCTGGTTCCCCGGCCTGCAGCCATGGATCTTCGCCGCCGGCGCGCGCGGCGTCGCGGGCGCCGACCAGTCCGACCTCGTCCGCCGCGCGCTACAAGGCGCCCGCACCATCCGCCCGACCGGCCACACCGTGCGCGCCGAGGCGATCAGCGTCGCGCTGCTGGTCGCCGCCGAGGCCGAGTCCGCCGCC
>DHNJ01000316.1:0-449 GCA_002409445.1 Armatimonadetes bacterium UBA5419
CGGAACTCGAGCGCGCCGCCGCCACTGGGCAGCGGCTCGGTGGCGACCGCGCCGCCAATCAGCGCCGCGGCGCGGGCCAGGCCGGCCGGTGCCTCGGTCACCACCTGCCAGCCGCCCTCGTGCGGCAGATCCTCGGCCTCCAGGGCGTCGCGCACCTTGGCCACCTCACGCAGCCAGACGAAGTCGATGCTGCTGCCCGCGGCGGTCGGCGGCCGCAGGCTGACGGTACCACCGTCGAGCCGCGCATAGCCCAGCGCGGCGGGCCGGCCGGGGTGCAGCTCGAGGTCGGGCAGGCTGGCCGTGCCCACACCGCGCACGCCGATCTCCCAGACGCCGGTGTGCGGCACCGGCAGGGCCACGGTGCCGCCGCCGGTGTAGACCGCCGCGCGGCCGCCGCTGGCCTGGTAGGTCAGGTTGGCGTCGTCGACGACCTCGGCCAGCAGGCCGGC
>DHNJ01000316.1:596-958 GCA_002409445.1 Armatimonadetes bacterium UBA5419
CAGGCCGGCCTGCAGCGCCGCGGTGTCGAGCGACTCGGCCTCAATGATCCGCGCGCCGTCCATCGTTTCGGTGAACGGTTCGAGCGGCTGGGCGGCGGGCATCGGGTCGGAGACGTACGGCCGCGGGCAGTACCAGTAGGCGACGGTGCGGTAGCGGGCGCCGGCGGTGTCGTTGACCGGGCCGTGCTCCAGCGTCGCCTCCAGGCTCTGGCGGAAGGGGATGGCGTCGCCGGCGTCGTGCCAGCGGTAGGCGGCGACGCGGCTCTTGCCCGCGAGCAGCAGCGGCGCGCCGGCGTGGGCGGCGCCGAAGGCACCGTCGCGGAAGAACCAGGCGCTGTCGAAGTAGTCCTCGGTGCCCGTGC
>DHNJ01000316.1:1090-5032 GCA_002409445.1 Armatimonadetes bacterium UBA5419
AAGTAGTCCTCGGTGCCCGTGCCGGCCCAGACGGTCTGCCCATCGGCGACAAACAGTTCGTCGCCCTCGAGGAATTTGACGTCGCTGGACCCGGCCATCAGGGCGGAGGCGCCCACGAAGAGGCCGGCGGTGCCGCTGACCTTGAGCAGCGGGTGGGACTGGTCGGCCACGGTCGTCGCGGCGTGGCCCGTGGCGCAGAAGTAGCCCAGGGTGGTCAGGGCGTCGTCCAGCGGCGCGGCGGCCAGCTCAGAGTTGACGGTCACCGGCACGGCGCCGGTGTTGGCGATGGCGAGGCGCGCGCTGTGCTGGTAGGGCATGGGCCAGGCCAGGTCGAGGGCGGTGCCGGGCGACCAGGCGCGGGCCGCGGCGACCTGCAGCTGGCCGAGGTCGGCCTGGGCCAGGTCGGCGAGGGGGATGTCGACGCTCGGGCCCGGCGCGCCGTCCCAGGTCAGGCGCAGGCGCAGGGCGCGGCGCAGCGCGAGGCTATCGGGGGTCAGGCGCAGGCGCAGGCCGGTCAGCTGGCCGGCGCCGTTGCGCGCGGCGATGACGGTCTCGCCGCGGGCGGAGACGGTGGTCGCGGCGCTGGTGTAGGCGCCCGCCTTGACCGCCAGCGCGTCGCGCCGCGCGGCGGCCTGGCGCTCGGCGTCGTGCCCGTCGACGTAGTTGAGCTGGTAGTACAGCTGCTGGGCGCCCTCGACCTCGACCCGCGCGCCCAGGCGGTAGGTCAGCCAGGGCCACCAGAGCAGTCCGCCGCCAAGCCGGCTAACCTCGGCCTCGCGGCCCTGGGGCGCGCCGCCCTTGGGCGCAGCCTCGCGGGCCAGGTCCCAGACGATCGCCGGCTCGTCCGCGCCGTCGAGGTAGACGCGCAGGACGCCGTTGGGGTTGGCGGTCCAGAAGCGGGTGATGACGCCGCTGCCGGGCAGGTCGGCGAGCACCGCCCGGCCGTCGGTGACGCGGACGTAGTGGCCGCGGTCGTCGTTCCCGCCGCTCGGGTCGGCGCTGGAGGCCATGCGAGCCTGCCAGGCGGCGGGCGGCGGCTGGCCGACGAGCGGGGCACTGACGGCCAGAGCACAGAAGGTGAGAAGGGTCAGCCAACGTGTCGCGCGCATGGCCGCAGTGTAGCACGTGCGGCGGGGCCCAAAGCAGCGCGCCCCCGGGCCAAGCGAGCTCGGCGGGGGCGCGGTCAAGCGGGTCGGCGAGCTACGGGGTCCAGCTCGGGTAGAACATGCTGGGCACCACCGCGTTGCGCTGGTACCACTTGACATGCCCATCGACGAACAGGACGTTGTTGCCGCCGGTGTGGAAGCCCTTGACGCCGCCAATGCGGTCGCCGGAGTTACCTGGAGGCCAGATGTGGCTGACCGACCAGAGGTGGTTTGCGGGCTGGGCCTCGGTGCTCAGCGCGACGTTGGCCGGCTCGTCAATCGCGGCGAGGGCCTGCACGTCGTTGCAATAGTGGTTCCAGCTGTAGCTGGACTTGATGTAGTAGAACTGGTCGTTCGAGACCCCAGGCAGGTTGTTGAAGTGCTTGTTGGGGCAGAGGAACAGGTCCACGCTCTTGATGTAGGGCTGCAGCGAGTGGGCAAAGTAGGTCTCGCTGGTCGTGCCCTGCCAGACGACCGGCCGCGTGCTGCGGCAGAACATCTCGTCGTAGTCCTGGCTGTACTGCATGTGGGCCAGGCCGATCTGCTTGAGGTTGGACAAGCAGCTCGAGCTGCGCGCCTTGTCGCGGGCCTTGGCAAAGACCGGGAACAGGATCGCCGCGAGGATTGCAATAATCGCGATCACGACGAGTAGTTCGATGAGCGTGAAGCCCAGGGGACGTCGTTTCATAGTTACCTCCATGATGATGGCCCTTAGCATGCGGTGCCGGGCCGGGGCACTTACACCGACTATAGCGATTGCGCGGCCATGAGGCAAGCCCGCGCAAGTTGGGCCCAGGGCTCAGCCCTTCACGCCGGCGGCCAGGCCCTCGATGAACTTGCGCTGGAGCAGGAGGAACAGCAGCAGCACGGGCAGCAGCGCGATCATCGAGCCGGCCATGACCAGGTGGACGTTGGTCGCCTCGGCCTGGACAAAATGGCTCAGGCCCATCTCGATCGTGCGCATGTTGGTCGTCGTGGTCACCACGAGCGGCCAGAGCAGCGCGTTCCAGCTGCCGAGGAAGGCGAAGATCGCCGAGGTCGCCAGCGCCGGCGCGACCAGCGGGGCGGCCACGCGCCAGAGGTAGGTGAAGTGGCCGCAGCCGTCGAGCAGGGCGGCCTCCTGGAAGTCCGGAGGCAGCGAGCGGAAGCTCTGGGTGACCAGGAAGATCGAGAAGACGTTGGCCGCCCAGGGCACGATCAGCGCCCAGAAGGTGTTCAGCCAGTGCAGGCGCTGGATGGTCAGGAAGTTGGGGATGAGGATGACCTCGAAGGGCACCATCATTGTCGCGACAAACAGCGCGAAGAGCCACGGCTGGCCGCGCCAGCGCAGGGAGCCGAAGGCGTAGCCGGCGAGCAGCGCGCTGAGCACGACCCCGGCCGTCACCGCCGCCGAGCTGACCGCGGTAACGAACAGGTAGCGGCCGAACGGCGCCGACTGCCAGGCGGTGGCGTAGTTGTGCCACTGGGGCACGGCCGGCCAGGGCCAGAAGTGGACCGACTCGGGCGCGGTCTTGAGCGAGGTGCCAAACATCCAGAAGAAGGGGAAGGCGACCAGCAGCCCGAGCGGCAGCAGGACCGCGTGCGTCGCCAGCTCCTCGCGCAGCTTCCAGCGGGCGCGTTTCATGCCGCACCCTCGTAGTGTACGCGCCGGCCGAGGACGCGGAACTGGATGAAGGTCAGCGCGAGGATGACCGTCAGCAGGACCAGCGAGACCGCCGAGCCGAAGCCGGTGCCGCGCCCGCCGGCCATGAACGCGGACTCGTAGATGTAGAAGGTGACCGTCGCCGTCCGCCCGCTGAGGCCGCCGGGGGTCATCACGTAGATGCTGTTGAAGGCTTGGAAGGCCTTGATGATGAAGATGATCAGCAGGAAGAACAGCGTCGGCGAGAGCAGCGGCCAGATGATCCGTCGCCGCAGCCGCCAGCCGCTCGCGCCGTCCAGCTGCGCCGCCTCGAGCACCTCGGTCGGCACTTGCGACAGCCCGGCGAGCAGAATGACCACGGCGAAGCCCAGCATGGTCCAGATCGAGACGACCATGATGCAGCAGAGCGCCAGGCTCGGCCCGCCGGCCCAAGACGGCACGTCGACGCCCCACAGCTCGCCCAGCAGCGTGAACAGCCCGCGCGGCTGCAGCAACCAGACCTGGTCGCGGACCTCGAAGCCGCGCTTATCGAGCCACAGGTTGACCTGCGACGAGGCGTTGAAGATCCACTTCCAGACCGCCGAGCTGGCGACCGGCGAGACCACATACGGCATGAAGAACAGGACGCGGTAGAAGTCGCGGCCGCGGATGTCGCGGTTGAGCAACTCGGCGATCCAGTAGGCCACGAGCAGCGTCAGCGGCACGGTGCCCAGGACGTACCAGAAGGTGACTTCGAGGCTCTGCCAGAAGGCGCGTTCGCCGACCAGCGCGCGGTAGTTGGCCAGGCCGACCCACTCGTTGCCCGCCAGCGCGCCCGAATGCAGGCTGACGTTGACCGCGTAGAACAGCGGGGCGACCTGAAACGAGCCTAGGACGGCCAGCGCCGGCGCCAGGCAGACGAGCGCAACCCAGCCGTTCCGCCGCCATTTCATCGCGCAAGTAGTCTGGCAGAGTGTCGCCTTCTGTCAAGCTGCGGCGGCGCCTGATTGTACCGCCGCCGCTTCGGCGGCAGCGCCACGGCACACCTGGGCCCACCCGGACCACCTACCACCTCGCCCGGGACCGCGGACACTCATGTCCGCAGCCAGCGAAAGGGACCGCCGGCGCCTCGACGGCATTGTTGGTAGGTGCTCCGGCCCCCTGCCGCCGAAGCGG
>DHNJ01000316.1:5198-9390 GCA_002409445.1 Armatimonadetes bacterium UBA5419
CCGCCGCGGCCTACTTCTCGCGGACGAGGATCTGGATGTTGCGGAACTCGACGGGGTGGCTTTCGCTCTGCAGGGAGATGGTCCCGCGCTCGATCAGCAACTGGCCGCCGGCGGCCTCGATCAGCGGCTTGGCGTTGCCGTCGTTCGGGTCGTACTGCGGCTGCTCGTAGGCCATGACCAGCTCGCCGTTGACGTAATGGCGGATGAAGCCGGTGCCGTTCATCTCCAGCTCGGCCTGCACCCACTGCTCGCCGCGGAAGGTCTTCGAGTTCGAGTTGATGCAGTGCGTGGTCATCAGCTCGTTGTTCATCACGATGTTGGTGCCGGGCGAGCACATGTTCATCGTCGAGCGCTCACCGGTCGGCATGCCGCCCAGCAGCTGGACCTCGACGCTGACGGGAAAGTCCTGGTTGAGGCTCATCGACTGCGGCGACTGCCCGTGGGCCATGATGCCCGAGTTGCGCAGCGCCCAGCCCGCGCCGCCGGCCATCTGCTCGCCGACGAACCGGTACTCCCAGCGCAGACGGTAGGCGCTGAACGGCTCGTTGTAGAACAGGTGCCCGAAGCGGTCGGCAAACTCGCCCTCGTAGTCCTCGTAGCTGACGCGGATCACGCCGTCGACGACCTTGAAGGTGTTGAGCGGGTCTTGGCCTGCCTCGTAGCCGCGGATCTTCGGCGTCCAGCCAGTCAGGTCGACGCCGTTGAACAGGTCGACCCAGTGTTCGCCCGCGGCGACCTTGGCCGCGGCGGCGCGCTGCACGGCGGTCCGGCCGTCGACGATCACTGGGGCGTCGCCGTCAGCCTCGGCCGGGACGTTGGCCAGGACCAGCGGGGTCAGGCAAAAGGCGGCCACGAGCAGGCCCAGGGTCCAAGTGAAACTACGCATCCGACAAACTCCGCCCCTAGTCTAGCGGATTGGCGGCGAGCAGGTCTAGCCCGGCGGCGACGACCATCTCGGGCGTGATGGCCTGCTGGCAGTCGAAGCGCCCGTCGCAGGTCGGGTGGCGGAAGCACGGCGCGCAGTCGAGCGCGGCATAGAGCGGCCGGTAGGCCGCCTCGGGCCCGAACAGCCGCGGCGGGGTGGGCCCGTAGATCGCCACCGTCGGGCAGCCCACGGCGACCGCCATGTGCATCGGCCCGGTATCGACCGTCAGGCACAGCGCCGCGGTCTCCAGCAGCGCGCCGGTCTCGAGCAGCTTCGTCGCGCCGACCGCCGAGTGGACCGGGCTGCTCATCGCCCCGGCGATGCCCGCGCACAGTTCCTGCTCGGCCGGCCCGCCCAGCAGCACCGCCGGCAGGCCGGTCTGGGCGTGCAGCTGGTCGAGCGTCGGTGCCCAGCGTGCGGCGACCCAGTGCTTCTGCGGCCAGGTCGTCCCCGGCGCGACGGCTACGTACCCGCGCGGTGCCAGCCCGCGCTCGCCGCGCCAGGCCGCCATCGCCGCGCGCGCCGCCTCGTCGACCGGCAGCAGCATCTGGTAGTCGGCGGCGGTGGCGGCGACCGCGCCGAGGCACTCGGCCAGGCTGACGTACATGCTGGTGATGTAGTCGTCGCGGAGCTTGGGCGCGACCTCCTCGCTGTAGACGAAGGGCACGCGCTCCTTGGTGTTCGAGGGGCGGATCTTGCGCGGCGCGCGGATCGCGCGGGCCAGGACGGCGGTCTTGAACAGGCCGTGGATATCGAGCACGACGTCGGCGCGCAGCTCGCGCAGGCGGCCGCGGACCGCGCGCGCCTCGGCCCGGAAGCGGCGGCGGTCGGTGCGCCACCAGGTCCGCCACTGGCGGCTGGAGGGCAGGGCGATCACGTCGTCGAGGTGCGGGTTGCCGACGACCAGGTCGGCGCAGCGGTCCTCGATGACCCAGGTCAGCCGCGCGTCGGGGTAGGTCCGGCGCAGCAGGCCGGCGATGGGGCTGGCGGTCAGGACGTCGCCGAGGGCGCTCAGACGGATGATGACGATGTGCATCGGGCGAGGATCCAGTCGGCGGCGGCGGCGAGGTCGTCGACCACCACATCGGCATAGGCGGCCGCGGCCGCGAGTTGCTCTGGCGAGTTCTTGCCCGAGCGCACGAGGATGGTCGCCCCGCAGCCGGCCGCGCGCCCCGCCTGCAGATCGCGGTCCGCGTCGCCGACCATGACCGCCTCGTGCGGCCGGCAGCCGGCGGCGGCGATCGCGGCCAGCAGCAGCCCCGGCAGCGGCTTGCGGCAGTCGCAGGCCTCGTCCGGTGCATGGACACACGACCAGACGCCGATCACCTCGCCGCGTTCCGCCGCCAGCAGCTCGTCGAGCCGCTGGTGGATGTGGCCCAGGGCCTCGACGCTGAGGTGGCCGCGGCCGACGGCGGACTGGTTGGTGGCCACGGCGACCTGTAGGCCGGCGGCGTTGAGCCGGGCCACCGCCGGCGCGGCGCCGGGCAGCAGCTCGAACTGCTCGGGGTGCGTCAGCCAGCCCTCGCGCTCGCGGTTGAGGGTGCCGTCGCGGTCGACGATGACCAGGCGGAAGGGCGAGGGCAGCGCCTGAATGCGCGCCAGCAGGTCGCTGGTCGAGCGGCCGGGGACCATCGGCACCAACCGCACCTGGCCGCCGGCCGCCTCGACCACGGCCCGTTCGGGCAGCGGGCGGTCGGCGTAGTCGGCCGACTTGACGTAGACCCGCGGGCGCAGGGCGGCGGCCAACTCGGTCGCGGTGTCCTCGTCGAAGAGGGTCACGTAGTCGACGCAGTCGAGCGCGGCGAGCAGCTCGGCGCGTTCGGCCGCGGGCAGCAGCGGGCGGCCGGGTCCCTTGCTCAGGCGGCGGACGCTCGCGTCGGAGTTGAGCCCGACGACCAGGAAGTCGCCCTCGGCGCGCGCCGCGCGGAGCCCGCGCAGGTGGCCGACGTGGAGCAGGTCGAAGACGCCATTGGTCAGCACGCCGACCTCGCCCGCGGCCTGGCGCGCGGCGATCTCGGCGGCCAGCTCGTCCCGCGCCCAGAGCATCGCGGCGGCTCCTTAGAGGGCCCGGGCCATCCGCTCCATCGCGGCGACCAGCACGTCGTCGGGGTAGGTCAGCGAGATGCGGAAGTAGCCCTCGCCATGCTCGCCGTAGCCGATGCCGGGGGTCACCGCGACGCCGGCCTGCTCGAGCAGGTGGGTGGCGAACTTGACGCTGCTGCCGTCGAACCCGTCGGGCACGGGGGCCCAGATGTACAGTGTGCCGCGCGGCGTGTCGACGGTCCAGCCGAGGCCGCGGAGAGTCTCGAGGACGAGGTCGCGGCGGCGCTGGTAGATCGCGTTGAGCGGGTCGATGAGCGCCTGCGCGCGGGCCAGGGCGGTGATCGCCGCGAGCTGGATCGGCCGCAGCTGGCCGTTGTCGACGTTCTCCTGGACCGAGCGCAGCCCCGCCACGGCCTCGGAATTGCCGACCGCGAAGCCGACCCGCCAGCCGGTCATGTTGAACGCCTTGGACAGCGAGAAGAACTCGATCGTCGTCTCCGCCGCACCCTCGACCGCCAGCGCGCTGGGCGCGACATAGCCCTCGAAGGTGTTCTCGGAGTAGGCCAGGTCGGAGGCGAGGAGGATGTTGTTCTGCCGGCAGAAGGCCACCGCGCGGCGATAGAACTCGGCGTCACAGACAGCGGTAGTCGGGTTGTTGGGGTAGTTGACCCACATGATCTTGGCCTGCTGGCGGACGTGGGCCGAGAGCTCGTCGAAGTCGGGCAGGTAGCCGTTGGCCGCGCGCAGGGGCAGGTAATGGGTGTGCGCGCCGGCGAAGGTGGTGCCGATGTTGTAGGTCGGGTAGCCGGGTTCGGGCGCGATGGCCAGGTCGCCAGGGTTGAGGAAGGCCATCGGCAGCTTGGCGATGGCGTCCTTGGAGCCCATGGTCACGACGATCTGGTCGAGGTTGAGGGTCACGCCGAAGCGGCGCTGATAGAAGTCGGCGATCGCCAGCGGCAGACCCTCGGCGGGCACGTCGCAGCCGTAGCGGTGGCGGTTGCCGTCGGTCTCGTCGCGCATCGCGCGGACCAACTCGTCCACCACGGGGTCCGGCGTCGGGCTGTCCGGGTCACCGATGCCCAGCGTGATGACATCCACCCCCCGCTCCCGCGCCGCGGCCATCCGCCGGCGCAGGTCGGCAAACAGGTAGGGCGGCAACTTCTGCAGTCGATTCGAGCGTTCCAGCGTCACGAGCGCCTCCTCCAACAATGCTTGCCGATTATC
>DHNJ01000316.1:9584-28226 GCA_002409445.1 Armatimonadetes bacterium UBA5419
CGCCGCCGCTCCGGCGGCAGGGGTGCGGCCCACCGTCGGCCGACCGTGCCACGGCCAGCAGCGGACCCCTGAAGGGACCGCCGGCGACGCGTCGGCATCGTTGGTGCCGCTCTCGGCCGCGCTACAGCGCTGCGGACAGGAGTGTCCGCGGTCCCGGGCGGGTGAGGACTCAGGGCGGCAGGACAAGTGCTGGCGTGCGCGGGGCGGCGGTGCTATGTTGTGCCTGCTCTGGTCGTGGCGGACCGGCCCGCGGCACCGCACGGAGCGTTGCGCCCGGGAGCCATGGCTAGCCTGGGTTCCTCGGCCGAGCAGGCGCACCCATGGCTAAGGCTGGAGTTCGCAATGTCCGAGGATTCAACGGCGTCAGCTGACCTCGATAATGCATCGATGGGCTACGTCATCTGGCTGCTGATGCCAGAGATTGCCGGGTTGGTCGCGTGGTGGAGGTTTGGATTCCTGGCGGCGATTGCGGCCACCGTGGTCGCCCATGTGGTTAGGTGCTTCGTAGGTTGCCCAGCTTGGCTGATGCCGCGTCAAGGCCGCCAACGCGAGGCGGTGATGGACGACTACGGCTTGGAGGCCGACGACGTGGTCTGGGAGCGCGACCGCCTCGAGGCATTTCAGGCCCTGGACGCCGAGCTTCAGGCTGATCACGAAGAGCACATCACGGCGTAGCGGCAGCGCACTCCGGACCTGCGTTACGCCACACGTTCCTCCGCCTCCGCTCGGCTGGTGGTTGCTGAGCCGCCCCGGCGGCCAGTCCCGTTGGGGCCGTCGCCGTGTAGGGTCCGGTGCGGCGTCGATGCGCCGCGCCACCGCCGGCCTAGGGCCGGCGCTCCTTCCTGGGCAGCCGCGAACGGCGGTCTGACACGGCGCCTGTAATCCCTTGCGAGGGCCCGGTGCGGGTGGTATGGTAGGGCCGCCGGGCGGGGTGTGGGCGGGTGGCCCGCGACGACCCGCAGCGCGGCAGGGAGGAGTCACGACCCATGCTCATGGCGCTGTTGAAGGTGTTGATGTGGGTGGCCATAGGGTACGTCGTAGTGATTCTTGACAAGGCCCTGCGGCAACAGCGGCAACAGCGGCAACAGCGGCCGGCGACGGCGGCGGAGCCGTTGAGCGTCACCGAAACCATCCGGCGCCAGCGGGCCAAGATCGAGGAGGCGTTGCAGCGGTTTGCGGAACGCCAGAGGATGCACGAGGCCATGTGGCGGGACGTCCCGACCAAGCTGACAGGCCCCAGGGCCGAGAGCGAGGCGCGCGAACTGCGGGCACGTATCGTGGTCGCAGACAAACTGCTGGTCGCGCGGGGGCAGGATTTGGTCGACGTGTGGCTGGGGCTGGTCGTGCCCGAGGCGGCCGAGCGGCTGAAGCAGCTGTTGGTGGGCTGGGAGACGAAGTCTGGCCCGGCCTTGGAGGGGTTGCGCGAGCAGGTCATACGGCTGGCGCAGGATGTGCGCCGCAAGAAGGGGGCCGCGCCGGCGTGGATTGACGGGATGTGGGGCGCGGCGCCGCCGTGGGGGACCGTGGGGGCGCCGCAGCGCAGCTATGCCGACCGCTACGAGGCAATGGATGCCTTCATCGCCCAGTGCGAGGAGCTCAGCAACGCGCTGACCCGTCGGGCGGTGAGTGCGCTCGTGACCGAGAGCGGGGACTTCCGGGCCGGTGAGCTTGGCAGCGATGACGCGCCGGCCGATATGACCCCGATCGAGGACATCATCGACACGATCATGGGCACCTACTCCGTGGAGACCGACACCCTCGACTACGAGTTAGACCGCATGACCGCCGAGGCCGAGATCGACAGGGAGCTGTCCGCGTAGGGGGGCTCGCGGGGGGCTAAGAGAACCAGCGGCGCGAGGACTAACCCCGGACAGGCGTGTCCGCGGTCCCAGCAGCGCCGTAACCGGCCGCGCCGTGACCGGCCGCGCCGCGACCCGCGAGCGCCGGGGCGTGGGCGTATACTCGAAGGGGGAGGCACACTGAGTCTCGTGGGCAAGCACGTACCGTTCAAGCTGGTGTCCGAGTTCGAGCCGGGCGGCGATCAGCCCGAGGCGATCGAGGGCTTGGTCCAGGGGTTCGAGGCCGGGCGGCGGCAGTTGGTGTTGCGGGGGGCGACGGGGACGGGCAAGACGTATGTCCTCTCGCAGGTGATCGAGGCGCTGGACAAGCCGACGCTGGTCCTCGCGCCGAACAAGACGCTAGCCGAGCAGCTGGCCGGCGAGTTCCGCGACTTTTTCCCGCACAATGCGGTTGGCTTCTTTGTCAGTTACTACGACTACTACCAGCCCGAGGCGTACATCGTCCAGACCGACACCTACATCGAGAAGGACACCAGCCGCAACGAAGAGATTGACCGGCTGCGACACTTTGCCACGCAGATGCTCAGCCAGCGCCGCGATGTGATCGTCGTCGCTTCGGTCTCCTGCATCTACGGCATCGGTGAGCCGGACACGTACCAGAAGATGTCGCTGCCGCTGATCGCTGGGCACTCGCTGCCGCGGCAGGAGCTGATGCGGCAGTTGGTCGACATGCAGTTCACGCGGACGCCGATGAGCCTGGCCCGCGGGCAGTTCCGGGCGCGCGGCGACGTGGTCGAGATCTGCCCGGCGTCGGGCGGTCCGGTGGTCCGCGTGGAGATGTTTGACGAGGAGATCGAGCGCATCCGGCTGATCGACCCGACCACCGGCGAAGTCGCCGGCGAGGAGGCGGAGCTGACGATCTTCCCCGCCAACCACTACGTGACCAGCGAGGAGCGGCTGGACGGGGCGCTGGTCGGCATCGAGGAAGAGCTGAAGGAGCGGATGGCGTACTTCCGCGAGCGCGAGCGGTTCCTGGAGACCGAGCGCATCAGCCAGCGGACACGCTACGACCTGGAGATGATCCGCGAGACGGGCAGCTGCGCGGGGGTCGAGAACTACAGCCGCTGGCTCGACGGCCGCGCGCCCGGGTCGCCGCCGTTCACGCTGATGGACTACTTCGGCGACGATTACCTGCTGATCCTCGACGAGAGCCACCTGGCCGTGCCGCAAGTCGGCGGGCAGCTGGCGGGCGACCGCAGCCGCAAGGAGAACCTGGTCGAGTTCGGCTTCCGGCTGCCTTCGGCGTTTGATAACCGGCCGCTCAGCTTCGAGGAGTTCGAGGCGCGCATGCCCCAGGTCATCTACTCTAGCGCGACCCCGGGCCCCTACGAGTTGCGGCGCGCGGACGAGGTGGTCGACCTGGTCGTGCGGCCGACTGGCCTGCTCGACCCGGAGGTCATCGTGCGGCCGACGAAGGGCCAGATCGACGACCTGATCGGCGAGATCAACGCGACGATCGAACGCGGCGAGCGGACGCTGATCACCTGCCTGACCCAGCGCCAGGCCGAGGACTTGGCCGCCTACCTGAAGAACCTGGGCATCAAGACCCACTGGCTGCACGCGCAGGTCGACACGTTGGAGCGGCCGGTGCTGCTGCGCGATCTGCGGTTGGGCGTGGTCGACGTGCTGGTCGGCATCAACCTGCTGCGCGAGGGGCTGGACCTGCCCGAGGTCAGCCTGGTGGCCATCCTCGATGCGGACCAAGTCGGCTTCCTGCGCAGCACCGGCTCGCTGATCCAGACCATCGGCCGCGCCGCGCGGAACGTCAACGGGCGGGTGGTCATGTACGCGGATCGGATGAGCGACGCGATGCGCGAGGCGATCGACGAGACCAACCGCCGCCGCGCCAAGCAGCTGGCTTACAACGAGGCCCACGGCATCACGCCGGAGACCGTGCGGCGGGCGATCCGCGACCTGGTGCGCGCGGAGGTGCCCGAGGAGGAGGCGGCGCCGGCGGCCGCGCCCGCGCCGGCGGCGGCGACGGTCGAGGGCTACGACCCGGACCTGCCGCCGGAGGTGCTCGCGGGGCTGCTGGAGGCCGAGATGCGCGCCGCCGCGGCGGAGCTGAACTTCGAACGCGCGGCCCAGTTGCGGGACCAGTTGAAGGCGCTGGCGAGCGGCGGCAAGGTCAATGTCGCGGCTACCGAGTCGGCGCGGCGCACGCCCGGGGCCAAACGCCGGCGCGGCCGCCGCTGAGAGTGAACGACAGCGGGCCTTTCGGGGTACATACTAAGTAGCAGGTGGCCAGAACCTGCCTGCGACTGGTTATTTGGGAGCGCAACCATGATGGACCATCGAGCGCCGCTCCTCGCGGCGATGCTGATCGCCCTGGGCTTGGCCCTGACCCCGGCCTGGGCCCAGGCGCCGACGCCGGACGCCCCCGCGGCGACCGTACCCGAGCCAGCCGCGGCGGCCGAGGGCACCGAGCCCGCGGCGACCGACGACGCCGAAGCGGCGGAGCCCGCGGTGCCGGAGATCGTCATCCCGAACGTCACGGCAACCTTCGAGGCGGCAGACTTCGGCGCGGTGGTCACCGCCCTCTACGAGAAGACGGGCTTTGGCTTCCTCGTCGCGCCGGGCGTGGGTGGCACGGTCACCGCGACGTTCACCGACCGGCCACTGGATGAGTTGATGCAGTTGATCTGCGCCGCGCTCGACCTCGAGTGCGAGTTGCAGGGCGCGCTGTTCGTCATCCGCCCGGTTGGCGCCGAGCGGCCCGCGCTGCCCGTGGTGCCCACCGAGCCGCTCTATGACGGGGCGGATGAGGGGTATGTGACGGACCTTGACGCGGCCGCGCCGGAGGTTACCGCCGGCTCGCTACTGCCCGGGGCGGCGGAGACGCCCGCGGCCGCCAGTCGGCCGACAGGCCCGGTGCAGGAGCGGATCGCGCTGCCCGAGGGCCGCGGCCGTGAGATCACCGCGGCGCTGGGCGGCGGCTGGGTCGATGCGCAGGGCAACTACCACGGGCCGGAGGAGCTGGAGTACCAGCGCCGGCTGATGCAGCAGCGGGGCGGCTACGGCGCGCCGCTGGCGGCCAGCCCCGGCTGGGCGGATAACAACCTGCGCACCCGCTACCGCGGCATGCCGCGCGGCACCTACACCACGCCGGATGGCAACTTCATCCTGCCCGACGGCTCGATCGTCAACCGCAACGGCGTCGGCCTCGACCCCTACGGCAACATGTACCTGCGCGATTACGATCCGGGCCTGGCGCCCTGGCGCCGGCCGGGCTACCAGGGCGGGCCGTACGGCTACTATCCGCCCGGCTACAACAACACCGGCGGCCTCTACTTCCAGCCGGGTCCGCTGAACCTCGGCGGGCTGGGCACGCTGTACCTGCCGCCGGTGGTCATCCCGGGCCAGACCAGCGGTAACTACTACCCGCCGGTCGTCGGTGGGCAGTACGGTCTGCCTTACGGCCAGTACAACCCGTACTACCCCTACGGCACGCCGTACCCGCCGCGGCCGGTGCGGCCGGGCGGGGTGCCGGGGCCGGGCTGGACCGACGAATCGGGCTGGCACAACAGCCCTGGCTGGCGGCCCGGTAGCCAGCCCCAGCAGTCACAGCCGACGATTCGCCCGGGCTTCTTGCGCCCGACCAACCCCAACCGCGATGACGAGGTCGTGCGATAGGGTACACTGAGGCCGGCCGAGGGAGTGCGGTGCGTGGGTAACTCGCGACGTGTGCGCAGGAGCCTCCTGGCTCTCGGGTTGCTGGTGGGTCTGGCGGGATGTGGCGGCGGAGGAGGCGGAGGCGGCTCGACGCCGACGGGCGGCCGGCCGATCGCCACCGCGCGCGGCGTGCCCCAGACGATCACCGTCCGCAACTCGCCGGCTTACCGCCTGGGGGGCGGTGGCGATGACTATCTGCTGATCCTCTCCGAGCCCTACGGCGCCGGCGGCACGGCCAGCGTGCGGCTGAACGGCGGGACGACGACGCTGCCGCTGCTCGGCTCGCGGGCGCCCGAGGCGGGCGCGGGCCGCCACGTGCCGATCGCCACCTGGAACAACCTGCTGGCCGGCCGCTTGGGCAGCGAGCCGCCGACGCGCCAGCTGTCCGACCCGCCGATCGGCTCGCAGCGACGGTTCACGGTGCTGACCGGCGAGGACCGCCTGGTCACCGCGACGCTGCGCGAGAAGGGCCGCCACTGCCTGCTGTACGTCGACAATGCGACGGCGGCGGGTGCGCTGACCGCGGCCAACATGGCCGACCTGCGCCGCGACTTCGACGACCACATCTACCCGACGACCACCGGCGCGCTGGGCCCGACCGGCGACGTCGACGGCAACAACAAGGTCATCTTCCTGCTCACGCCGACCCTGCCGCTGACGGGCTACGGCTATTTTTACCCCGGCGACCTGCTGGGCGCGAACAACAGCGCGGACATGCTCTACATGACCGTGCCGCGGCCGCATCTCAACTTGACCTATGAGCGGCTGCGCTCGGGCCTGCTGGCGACGATGGCCCACGAGCTGGCGCACCTGATCAACTTCAACCACAAGAAGGGTATCGGCAGCGAGGAGAGTTGGCTGAACGAGGGCCTGTCGTTCGTCAGCGAGCAGCTCAACGGCTACCTGGACAGCGTCGGCGGCTCGCCGGAGAACGTGGCCTACTACTTCCGCTCGCCCGAGCGGTACACCGGCCGCGAGCTGAGCGGCGATTACCTCGACGGGCACGCGGGCGTCAACTACCTGTTCGTCCGCTACCTGGCCGACCGGTTCGGCGAGGATGTGCTGCCGCGGCTGGTGACCAGCCGGCTGCGGGGCCAGGAGAACGTGCGCCAGGCGACCGGCCAGGAGTACGCAGTTTTGCAGCCGCAGTTTGCGGCCGCGCTGTACCTCAGCGGTACCGGCCTTAGCGCCGACCCGCGATACCAGCTGACCGGCTTCGACACGCGGGGCGAGTACCCGCTGGTCGGCGCGAAGCTCCATGGCCCGCAGCAGACGGTGCTCTCGGCGGCCAGCGGCCAGCCGCGCGCGGCGATCACCTGGGCGCGCGGCGGGCTGCGCTACCTGCGCTTCACGCGGGTGCCGGCCGCCGGCGCGTACATCCAGCTGAGCACGGCCGACGCCACGATCCAGGCCACCTTCCTCCGCCTCCCCGCCACCGCGCCATAGCTCCCGGCCGCCGCGGCGGCGCCCCCACCATGGTGCGGCGCACCACAGTGCCGTGCACCATAGTGCAAGGGTGGTCGCGGTGGGAGGACGGACGTGAGCAGGTTTGGGCGTGGGTGGGGGCGCGTGCTGGCGCTGGGTCTGGCGCTGGGGGTGGTCGGGTGCGGCAGCGGTGGGTCGGCCGCGTCGCCCGCCGCGCCGCAGGGCGCGCGCACCATCGCCAGCGTGCGCTGGGTGCCCGAGACGGTCGCGGCGTACAACTCACAGCCCGTCCGTCTGGCGGGTGGCGGGGACGACTACCTGATGATCCTCTCCGAGCCGTCGCGGGCGGGCGGCAACGCCACGGTCCGGCTCAACGGCGGTACCAGGCCCGTGCCACCGCTGCCGTCGCAGGAGGGCCGGGCGCTGGTGCCGGGTGGTCGACGGCACGTGCCGGTGACTCGCTGGAACGCCCTGCTGGACGGCGGCCGGGGCCGCGGCCTAGCCGGCGCAACGCCCACGCGCCAGGCGAGCGACCCGGCGCTGGGCTCCGCGCGGCAGTTCTGGGTGTACGGCGACGAAGGGTACACTTTGGTCACGGCGACCTTGCGCGAGAAGGGCCGGCATAGCCTGCTGTACGTCGACGACGCGACGGAGGCCGGCGCGCTGACCGCGGCCAATATCGCGGACTTGCGGGCCAAGTTTGACAACGAGATCTACCCCACGGACACCGCGCTGTTGGGCCCGACCGGTGATATCGACCGCAACGGGCGAGTGGTCATCTTGGTGTCGCCCGCCGTGGACTCTACGTCCGCTGGTTATGTCAACACCGACGACCTGCGCCCGGGGGCGGGCCACGACGCGGAACTGCTCTACATCGCGGCGCCCAGGCCGAGCGCCGGCCAGACGTACGCCCAGCTGCGCGAGTCCGTGCACGCGACGATGGCCCACGAGCTGGTGCATCTGATTGTCGGCCACCACAAGTGGCAGCTGGGTGACGAGGAGGGCTGGCTCAATGAAGGCATGGCCTTCGTGACCGAGCAGGCCAACGGATACCTAGAGGTGCTCGGCGGGATCCCCGACCTGACAGCCTGGTACTTCTCGGCGCCGGAGCAGTACACGGCCCGCGAGACGCGCCCAGACTACGCACTGGGGCACGCGGGCGTCAACTATCTCTTTGCCCGCTACCTGGCCGACCGCTTCGGTGAGGGGGTGCTGGGGCGTCTGGTGCGCAGCCGGATGACCGGCGAGCAGAACGTGCGGCTGGCGACCGGGCACTCGTACGCGACGCTGCAACCAGAGTTCGCCGCCGCGCTGGCGTTGGCCGGCACCGGCAAGAACGACGACCCACGCTATGCGCTGCCCAGCTTCAACCCGCGGGGCGAGTACAAGTCAATGCCGTACCAGCTAACAGGCCCGGCGACGACCGAGCTCGCGGCGGCCAGCGGCCGGCCGGCAGTCGCCATTTCCTGGCCGCGCGGCGGGCTGCGCTACGTTTGGTTGACCGACCTGCCGCCCAGCGGCGCGCTGATCCAGTTCAGCACGACCGACACCCGCGCCCAAGCGACGTTCCTGCGCGCGCCGGTTGGCTGGCGCTAGGCGGCGGCCGCGGAGCGCACGGATGAATGCGATGGGAGGACCGGTGTGGGCAAGATCGCACGTGTCCTGAGGAGCCTGCTGGCACTGGGCTTGGCGCTGGGTGCGGTGGCGTGCGGCAGCGGCGGGTCGGCCGTGTCGCCGGTCGCGCCGCAGGGCGGGCGCACCATCGCGGCGGTGCGCGGCGTGCCCGAGACGATCACCGTCTACAACTCGCGGCCCGTGCGGCTGGCGGGCGGCGGGGACGACTACCTGCTGATCCTCTCCGAGCCGAACGGTGCGGAGGGCTTGGCGCGGGTCCAGCTCAACGGCGGGACGACGGAGTTGCCGCGGCTGGAGCCGCTCGCGCTGAGGGCTCGCGACGGCGGCCACGTGCCGTTCGTGGCGGGGTACGGGCTGCTCGGTGAGCTGGCTGGTGGCGCGCCGGTGAGCCGGCAGGCGGCCCTCCCGGCGGCCGGCTCGGAGCGGCGGTTCCGCACGAGTCAGGACCTCAGTGGGGGCGTGACCGTGACGGCGACGCTGCGGGAGAAGGGGCGGCACTGCCTGGTCTATGTCGACCAGGCGACCGAGGCCGGCGCGCTGACCGCCGCCAACCTGGCGGAGTTGCGGGCGGCCTTCGACGAGCGCATCTACGCCACGGACACGGGCGCCCTGGGCCAGCCGAGCGACATCGACCACAACGAGCGGGTGATCATCCTGTTGACGCCGGCCATGGCGCCGCGCAACCTCGGCTACTTCACGGGCTACGACCTGCTACCCGGCTACGGCAACGACGCGGAGATGCTCTACGTCGCGGTGCCGCGGCCGAGCGAGGGCCGGACGTACGAGCAAATGCGGGTTGGGCTGCAGGCGACGATCGCCCACGAGATGTCGCACCTGATCAGCTTCTACCACAAGCGGCAGCTGCTGGGCGAGGAGCACTGGCTGGAGGAGGCGCTGGCGTTCCTTGTGGAGCAACTGAACGGCTATGTCGACATGCCGGCCGGCGTCCCCGGTTACGTGGAGTACTACCTCAGCGCGCCGGAGCGGTACACCGGCCGCATGCTGGGCGGCGGGTACGAGCGCGGGCACGCGGGCCTGGGCTTCCTGTTCGTCCGCTACCTCGCCGACCAGTTCGGGGTCGACGTCCTGCAGCGGCTTGTCCGTGCGCGGGCCAAGGGCCACGCCAACATCCGCCAGGCGACCGGGCAGCCCTACGCGGCGCTGCAGCCACCGTTCGCCGCCGCGCTGTACCTGACCGGGACGGGCCTGAGCGCCGACCCGCGCTACACGCTCAAGGGGTTCGACACGCGCGGCACCTCTCCCGGGGCTGGGGTCACGCTGCGCGGCCCGGGGCAGACGACGCTCTCGGCGGCCAGCGGGCGGCCGGCAGCGGCGATCTCGTGGGCGGCGGGCGGGCTGCGGTATGTGCGGCTGACGGAGGTGCCCGCGGACGGCGCGCAGTTCCACCTGACCACGGCCGCTACGACGGTCCAGGCGACGTTCGTGCGCATTCCCGCCGACGCACCGTAGCGCCGCCCGTACAAGACCGCGCCACCGCCGCAAAGTGCAAGGGTGATCGCCGAAGGAGTACCGGTGTGGGTAGGTGCGGACGTGCGTTGAGGGGCCTGCTGGCTCTGGGCCTGGTGCTGGGGGTGGTGGGGTGCGGGAGCGGCGGCTCGTCGTCGGCGCCGGTCGCGCCGCAGGGCGGGCGCACGGTCGCCAGCGTGCGCGGCGTGCCCGAGACGATCGCGGTCTACAACTCGCGGCCGGTGCGCGTGGCGGGCGGCGGCGATGACTATCTGCTGATCCTCTCCGAACCGTCGCCCGCGGGCGGCACGGCCTCGATCCAGGTCAATGGCGGGACGACGCCGCTGCCGCTGCTGCCGCCGATCGAGGCCGAGGAGCGGCGCTCCCGGCCGGGCCGGCGGGTGGCGATGACCGGCTGGACCGGGCTGCTGGACGGCGAGCTAGGCCGCGCGGCGACGCGCCCGGTGGTCGCGCCGGTGGTCGGCTCGGCGCGGCGGTTCAAGGCGGAGGCAGGAGGCGGCGGCGTCGTGACCGCGACGCTGCGGGAGAAGGGCCGCCACGCCCTGATCTATGTCGACGACGAGACCGAGGCCGGCGCGCTGACGGCGGCCGATCTGGCGGAGTTGCGCGCCAAGTTCGACGACGAGATCTACCCGACGGACACGACCCGCCTGGGCCCGACCGGCGACTTCGACCGCAACGGGGGTGTGATCCTACTGATCACGCCGGCGGTGATCGAGGGCGTCAATGGCTATTTCAACGAAGAGGACATGGTCCCGGGTCAGGGCAACGATGCGGACATGCTGTACATCGCCGCCCCTCAGCCGAGCGAGGGCCAGACCTACGACCTACTGCGGCACACCGTGCAGGCGACGGTCGCCCATGAGCTGGCGCACCTGATCAGCTTCAACCACAAGGCGGCGGTCGGCGGCGAGGAGACCTGGCTCGACGAGGGCTATGGGCAGATCGCCGAGCAGCTCAACGGCTTCCTCGATTCCCCCAACAGCGCCGCGGCCTACGCTGAGTTCTACCTCGCGGCGCCCGAGCAGTACACCGCCCGTCAGCTCGACTTCAACTACGAGTTTGGGCATGCCGCGGCCGGGTACCTGTTCGTGCGCTACCTGACGGACCGCTTCGGCGACGGGGCGCTGCGGGGCCTGGTGCGGATCCGGGAGAAGGGCGTGGCGAACGTGCGGCAGGTGACCGGGCAGGCGTATGCCGCTCTGCAGCCGCAGTTCGGCGCCGCGCTGTTCCTGGCCGGCACGGGCCTGAGCGCCGACCCCCGTTACTCGCTGCCGGGCTTCAACCCGCGCGCGGACTACCCCGGCGCCGAGGTGTCGCTCGAGGGGCCGCGGCAGACCACGCTGTCGGCCGCGGGCGGCCGGCCACAGGCGACGATCGCCTGGCAGCGCGGCGGGCTGCGCTACGTGCGGCTGACGCAGGTGCCCGCGGGCGGGACGCAACTGCACCTCAGCACGCGGGACACCGCGGTCCAGGCGACGTTCGTGCGTATCCCCGCCGACCTGCCCTAGCTCGCGCCCCAGAGGGTCGGGCGGACGGTGGTCGCGGGCTGGTCGCGGGGGATGACGAAGGTCAGCCCGAAGGCCCGCGTGGTGCCCGGTGCGACGTTCAGCAGCGGGGCCAGGCGCGCGGTGACCAGGCGGTCGCCGTCCATGATCTCTAGCCGCACGTACAGCGCGGCGGGGCGGTCGAGCAGGCTGGTGAGGTGGCCGCCGATCGTGAAGCTGGTTTGGCCGCGGCGGTAGGCGACGTCGCCCTGGGTCAGCTCGAGGGTCGCGGCGGTGGCTTGCAGGCGGTCGGCGAGCAGCTGGGCGTCCATCTCGCCGACGAGCTCGTTCAGCTGACGCCGGGCCGAGGTCAGCGCCAGGGCCAAGCCGACCAGGACCACGAGCAGAACCGCCGGCCCGGCCGTGCGGCGTTGGCGGAGGTCCGGCGGGATGGGCTCGACGCGGCGGCAGTGGTGGCAGGTGTAGTGGCGGCCGCGGAGCAGGGGCAGCGGCAGGCGGTTGGGCGCGGCGCAGCGGGCACAGACGGTCAGCGGCGGCTCGGCCAGGTCGACCGCGGGGCCGGACAGCGGGCGGCCGAGGCCGGTGTGGTCGACGCGGTTGTCGGTCTGGCACTGGGGACAGCGGAAGCGGCCGCGGCGGCGCGCGGCCGTGCTGAGCGGGACGATTTGCCCACACCCATGACAACGCGCCTCGCGGGGCGTCAGCCGACTCCGGTCCACAGCGCGGGCCATGCCCGCGATCGTAGCGCCGGGGCGGGCGGCGGTCAATGTGGGCGGTGCCGGGCGGTCGGCCCCCGCCACACACCCCAGGAGGGATCCTCGCCGCGAAGGTCAAGAGTAGGCGCTGGGAGCGTTCACGATGCCGACTGCTAGCCCGTTTACCCCGGTCGATTGGGTGGTCCTGGTCGTCTACTTGCTGGCGATGGTGGCCATCGGGCTGCATTTCCAGCGCAAGGTGACCAGCGCGCGCTCGTTCTTCGTCGCGGACGAGAAGGTCAACCAATGGCTGGTGGGGCTGTCGCTGCTCGGGACGTACCTCTCGGCGGTCACGATGCTGGGTCTGCCGTTCCTCGCCTTCGGCCCGGACAACTGGCTGTGGGCGATCCAGCCGCCGTTCCTGATCATCACCGCGTTGGTCATCACCAAGTACGTGCTCCCGGCCTATCGCGAGGCGGGGGTGCTCAGTGTCTACGAGTACCTCGAGCAGAAGATCCACGTCTCGAGTCGCTATCTCGCGGCGCTGACGTTCGTCACGCTGGGCGTCGGGCGCATGGGCCTGGGCTTGTACTTGCCCGCCAAGGCCTTCTCGATCATCACCGGCTTCGACCTGCTGACGGTGATCATCGTCATGGGCGTCGTGGTCACGCTGTACACGGTGCTGGGCGGCATCGAGGCAGTCATCTGGATCGACTCGATCCAGGTCATCGTCTTCACCGGTGCGGCGCTGCTCAGCTTGGGTCTGGCGATCGGCGTGGTCGGCGCCGACCTGTTCCCCATCGCTCTGCAGAACAACAAGTTCGACATGTGGGAGGGCGGGATGGAGCTGGCCAAGCTAACCTCCATCTGGCTGATCTTGCAGACGGTCTTCGAAACCATCCGTATCTACGGCACGCAGCAGGACATGACCCAGCGTTACGTGACCGCCGGCTCGACCGCGGAGGCCAACCGCAGCGTCTGGATCAGCATCATCGGCTACATCCCGCTGGCCTTCCTCTTCTACTTCCTCGGCACCGTGCTGTTCGTCTACTACACGGTCCATCCCGACCCCAACATGCCGAACAACGACACGCTGTACCCGTACTTCGTGGCGACGCGGCTGCCGGTGGGGCTGGTCGGCCTGGTCATGGCGGGCATCTTCGCCGCGGCGATGTCGACGATCTCTTCGCTGATGAACTCGGTGACCACCGTCTGCATCACCGACTTCTGGCAGCGGCTGCTCGGCCGCACGCTGCCGGCCGCGCGCGAGCTGCTCGCGGTGCGCGGGCTGGCGCTGTTCTGGGGTGTGATCCACATCATCCTGGCCTGGTGGTTCGCCCAGTCGGGCGAGGACGTCGTGCGGCTCTGGAACCGGCTCATGGGCATCGCGGCCAACGGGGTGCTCGGCCTGATGGCGCTGGCGTTCCTGCGCCGTCGTCTGCGGCCGGCCGCGCCAGTGATCGGCTTTGTCGCCGCCTACGTCTGCCTCTGGATCATGACCCGCAACGAGCAGCACATCCATTTCCTGCTGCGCCCGGTGGTCTGCAACCTGGTCTGCTTCATCGTCGGCGTGTTGGTCGACGCGGTGTGGCCGGTCAACCCAGACTTCCCGCCGGCGTGGGAGGAGCAGGCGGACGAGGACCAGGCGTAGGCGCGGCGGCGGGAGCGCGGTCTAGCTGACGACGATCTCGACGTTGGCGCGCGGGGCCTGGACGAGATCGCCGTTGTCGAGGCGGGCCCCGAGCACGCGGGTCTGGGCGCCGGTGGCGATGGTCACGGGCTCGGGCGGCAGCTGCTCGACGGTCGCCAGCAAGCCGAAGTAGGGCTCGCGGATGAGCCGGATGCGCGCGCCGACAACCAGGTTCTGCTCGGCCTGGTCGGCCGCGCCCATCTGGGCGGGGTCGAGGCTGGGGTCGGGCACGACGATCTCGGGGCGGATGACGCCCGCGCGGATCTGCGTGGCACCCGCGATCGAGGCGGAACGGCCCACCAGGCTGTGGAGCAGGTTCCAGGTGCGGTCGGCCATGGCCACGTCGCCGAAGCCTTCGGTCAGGATCAGTGTCGCCGGCACGGCCTCCTCGCCGGTGATCGCGACGCCGATGTCGTGGCCGAGGATGGCGCGCAGGTCGGCGTCGAGGATGCTGCCCGCGACGACCGCCGCGGCGCCGCGCTCGGCGGCCTCGTCGTAGGCGGCGCGCGTGACCTGGCCCGGCAGGATGACGACGGTGCCCGGCGCAGCCTGGTCGGCGAGCGCTAGCGTGCCCTGACGCTCGGGGCCGACGCCGAAGATGCCTTGGATGAACGCACCGGCCGCCTCGACCACGGCGCCCTCGTGGGGCAGGATCTCGGTCACCACGCCGGCCACATAGGCCTGCAGCTCGACGGGGCGGGGCGGGCGGCGGAGGGCGATGTTGCCGGTGCGCGCGGTAATCGCCTCGACGGTGCCAGTCACCGGACTGAGCAGCTTCTGCTTGAACCAGCGGCCCATCAGCCCCGGCGTCTCGGCCAGCAGCTGGCCCTCGGTGACCTCGTCGCCGACCTCGACCTGCAAGAGCGCGATCAGCTCGTCGCCGGTCAGCCCGAGCTTGTCGCCCGCGCGCAGCAGCACGGCCTCGCCCGGCAGCTCGGCGCGCGCGAGGACGGTGGTCGGCTCGACCCGCTGGCCGACGCTGACGAGCACCTCGCCGCGCAGGGGTAGGCGGCGCGTTTTCTCGATGCGCGCGCGGCCGTTGACGGTCAATCCGGGGGTATAGGCGGTGCCCAAACGTTGGCTCCTCGGCCGCCTATTATCATTGCCCCCGCCCTGCCGGGCAAGGCCGGGCCGCGGCGGCCAGGCGGCGTCCTCATTGTACCGCCGCCGCTCCGGCGGCAGGGCTGCGGCACACGATGCAATGCCGGCCGTCCGCCGGCGCACCTTCTTGGGTGGCGCTACGGGGGCGGTGGCGGTGCCGGGGCGGTGGGTGGGCGAGGGGCGCGGCCGGCGCGGATGAGGGTGCGCGCAGAGCTGACGCGGTTGTCGGGACCGGCGAGCACCGAGAGGATGACGGGCATCTCTGGGGGCGGGTCGATCTGGCCGCGGACGAGGCGCAGGCGGATCATCATCGTCTGGCCGCTGACCAGGTCGTAGCGGACTTCCTTCGGCCCGCCCGTCGATTCGGCGGCCGGCACCGGCTCGATGCGTTCGACCAGATAGGAGGGGGCGAGGCCTGGTTCGACTTGGATGAAGACGGGGCGTGGCTGGCGCGACCAGTTGGGCGGAGCGGAGAGCAGGAAGGTCGGCGCGACGCGGCCCTCGCGCAGGGTGACCAGCGCCTCGCGCGCGGCGAGCTGGGGGTGGAGCGCCTCGCGGCCGGCGGCCCAGGCAATCAGCGCGGCCAGGAGGATGACCGCAGCGGTCAGCAGGGCGGTCGGCCAGGCCGGGTTGAGCAGGGCACGGCCGAAGCGGTCTTCGTCGCCGGTGACGACCAGGCGCGAGGCGAACGCACGACAGTAGGGCCGACCGTCCTCTTGCAGCAGGCGGCCGCGTGCGGTTTCGTCGAGGGTGCAGAGGCCGCCGCTCTCATGCGTGCAGTAGCGACACTGCCGCAGCTGCTCGTGGCAGCGGTGACAGCGCGGGAAGCCCATCAAGCCGGGATAGCTGAGGGCGCTGCAGCGCGGGCATCGGTAGCCGTCCATCGCCCTTGATGGTGGCGCTAGTCGCAGGTGGCGTCAAGGCGTCGCCGCTTGACCACGGGCGATTCCGCAGTACATTGCCATCTGGGCGGGGCCCCACGCGGGGGCGCGCGGGCGCCGTCTAGAAACGAGCCAGACCATGCCCCCGAGCGCCGCCGAGCCGCCCCTCCCGTCCGGACCCGCCCGCCCGCCGCGGACCGCGCGCGTCCCCCGCCCGGTCGACGTCGTGACCATGTTTTGGTCCGAGGCGCGCCGGCGACTGGGCAAGCTGGTGCTCTGCGCGCTGGCCGCGTCGCTGGTCTATGCGCTGCCGTACCCGGACCTGACGCTACCGATGCGCCACACGGCGTTCATCTTCGTCCTCTCGGCCGGCCTCTGGATCACCGAAGCCATCCCGCTCTTCGCCACCTCACTGCTGCTGGTCGGCTTGGCCGTGCTGCTGTTGGTCGAACCAGGCAGCGAGGATCATCGCCTGTACTTCGCGGCCATCGCCGACCCGGTCGTGGTCCTGTTCTTTGGCGGGTTCATCCTGGCCCGCGCGGCGACCCGCTACAAGCTGCACCTGGCGCTGGCGGCGGTGATGCTGCGGATCTTCGGTAGCAAGCCGCGGATGGTGCTGCTCGGCTTGATGGTCGTCACGGCCATGTTCGCGATGTGGATGTCGGCGACGGCGACGACGGCGATGATGCTGGCGATCGCCGCGCCGCTGGTTGCGCAGCTGGAGAACAGCGACCCGTTCCGCAAGGCACTGGTCCTGGGCGTGGCCTTCGCCGCGAGCATCGGCGGCACCGCGACGCCCGTCGGCAGCCCGCCTAACGCGGTCGCCGTCGGTGCGCTGCGGCGGCTGCCGGTGCCCGTCGAGGTCGGCGTGCCGCAGTGGGTGATGGTCGCCGCGCCGTTCATGATCCTAATGCTGGTCTTGGCTTACCTCGTGCTCGTGCTGTCCTTCCGCCCGCAAGCCGAAGCCATCATCCTCGAACCCGATGACCGGCCGCTGCCGCTGACCGCGTACGTCGTGGCGGCGGTGTTCGCGTTGACGGTCGGTCTGTGGTTGACCGGCTCGTGGCACAAGCTGCCCGCGGCGGTGGTCGCGCTGGTGCCGGCGGTGGTCTTCACGGTGCTGATGATCATCGATGCCGACGACCTGAACAGCCTTGAGTGGAGCGTGCTGATCCTGATCGCCGGCGGCATCGCCTTGTCCACCGCCCTGCACGCCAGCGGCCTAGACACCTGGCTGGTGGCGCATCTGCCACTGGCGCAGGCGGGGCCGATGGTCACGGTGGTTGTCTTCGGCGTGGTGATGACGGTCATCTCCTCGTTCATGTCGCACACGGTGGCGGTGAACTTGCTGCTGCCGGTGGCGCTGAGCCTGGCGGCGGCGCCGGGCAGTCAGATCCCGCCGTTGTGGATCGCGTACGTCTTGGCGCTGGTCTCGGCGATCAGCATCCCCTTCCCGGTCTCGACCCCGCCCAACGCGATGGCACATGCCACCGGCGAGGTGACCGCAGGCGACCTAGCGCGGGTCGGGCTGCCGTTGGCGTTGACGGGGGTCGTCTTGTTGCTGACGACCGGGCATTGGGTGTTGCGAGTCATGGGGCAGATCGGCTAGCTTCGCGCGCGGGCTTGGGTTGACCGCTGACGAATCGGCGGTACCGTGAAGAGTGGCCCGTGGACGTGTCGTACCGTATCTGCCGTGGGCCAAGAGAGGCTCGAGCCCATGGAATCAGGCGCCGCAGGACCATCGACCACGCCCCGCGCGTCGGCCCCACGCACGCGACGGGTGCCGCGGCCGGTCGACGTTGTCACGATCTTCTGGAGCGAGGCGCGCCGCCGGCTGGGCAAGCTGGTCCTTTGTGCCTTGGCGGCCTTGCTGGTCTACGCGCTGCCATACCCCGACTTGACCATGCCGATGCGCCACGCGGCGTTCATCTTTATCCTCTCGGCCGGCCTCTGGGTCAGCGAGGCGATCCCCCTGTTCGCCACCTCGCTGTTGCTCGTCGGCCTGGCGGTGCTGCTGCTGGTACCGCCCAATACCGACGGCTACAAGGACTATTTCGCCGCGATCGCCGACCCCGTGGTAGTGCTGTTCTTTGGTGGCTTCATCTTGGCCCGCGCGGCCACCCGCTACAAGCTACACCTGGCGCTCGCGGCGGTGATGCTGCGGATCTTCGGCAGCAAGCCGCGGATGGTGCTGCTGGGGCTGATGGTGATCACGGCGCTGTTCGCCATGTGGATGTCGGCGACCGCGACGACGGCGATGATGCTGGCGATCGCCGCGCCGCTGGTCGCGCAGCTGGAGAAGAGCGACCCGTTCCGCAAGGCGCTGGTGCTGGGCGTGGCCTTCGCCGCGAGTATTGGCGGCACCGCGACGCCTGTCGGCAGCCCGCCCAACGCGGTCGCGGTCGGTGCGCTGCGGCGGCTGGCCCAACCGATCGACGTCAGTGTCCCGCAGTGGGTCATGGTCGTCATGCCGTTCATGATCCTGATGCTGGTCCTGACCTACATTGCCTTGGTCTACACCTTCCGGCCCCAGGCCGACCGCATCGTGCTCGAGGCCGACGACCGACCGCTCCCGCTGACCGCGTACGTGGTCGCCGCGGTCTTTCTGGTGACCGTGATCCTCTGGTTGACGGGCACCTGGCACGGGCTGCCGGCCGCGGTTGTGGCGCTGGTGCCGGCGGTGGTCTT
>DHNJ01000316.1:28367-29476 GCA_002409445.1 Armatimonadetes bacterium UBA5419
GACTCGGATGACCTGAACAACCTGGACTGGGGCGTGCTGATCCTCATCGGCGGCGGTATCGCGTTGTCGACCGCGCTGCAGAAGAGCGGGCTCGACGCCTGGCTGGTCAGCAAGCTGCCCGTAGCGCAAGCCAGCCCGTACCTGACGGTGGCCATCTTCGGCCTGTTCATGATGGGCATCTCGGCGTTCATGTCGAACACCGTCGCGGTCAACCTGCTGGTGCCTGTCGCGCTGAGCATGGCGGCGGCCTCGGGCGGCAAGATCCCGCCGCTGTGGATCGGCTTCGTCCTGCCGCTGATCGCCGCGATCAGCATCCCGTTCCCGGTCTCGACGCCGCCCAACGCGCTGGCGCACGGGACCGGCGAGGTGACGACCAAGGACATCGCGCGGATCGGCCTGCCCTTGGCGCTTGGTGCGGTCACGCTGTTGCTGGTCAGCGGCAACTGGGTGCTGCGGATGCTCGGCCAGCTACCGGCGAACTAGAGCGCGACGAGGCCGGCCGCGGGCCAGGCCAGCTCGACCCCGCGCGAGCTGAGCAGGCTCTGGAAGTCGGCGAGCAGCTCGGGCTTGGCGCGCACCGCGCGCGGCGGCTCGTGGCGCAGCAGGCTGAACGCGGCCAGCGAGCCGGCGGCCTCGCCGATGCCCCATTCGACCGGGTGCAGGCGGTAGCAGCCGTTGGTTAGGTGCGTCGTGCCGATGTTCTTCGCCCCGGCCAGCAGGTTGGTCAGCCGCACCGGCAGCAGCGCGCCCAGGGGGATCTGGAACGGCCAGCAGTCGAGATCGACGTAATTGTCGCCCTCGACCGTCGGGTGCAGGTCGAGCCGGTAGGCGCCCAGGCCGACCGACTCAGGGAACGGCTCCGCACCGATGCAGCCGCCCCGCGCCGCGCGGCCAATGTGGTTCTCGGTGACCGTCAGCTCGGCGACGATGCGCCGGCCCTCGCGATGGTAGGGGGCGAGCGCCAGCCCGTCCTCAGTGCCGACGACGTCCCCGCGCGGCCGCAGACCGGGGTACCCCTGGCCGCCGTCGGGCCGCGGCGCCTCCGTCTGCAGCCAGTACAGTAGGCTCAGGCTGAGCGACCGCGCGCCGGCCAGATCACCGCCCAGCAG
>DHNJ01000316.1:29604-30219 GCA_002409445.1 Armatimonadetes bacterium UBA5419
CGGCCAGATCACCGCCCAGCAGGTAGTCGTTCTGCGGCCAGTTGAGCAACGTGACTTCCTCGGTCTCGGGGCCGAAGGTCGCGCGGCTGACCAGCTGGCGATAGGTGAAGAGGGCGGGGCCGTCGCCCGGCTCGTCCTCGAACAGCTTGGCGCGCACGGGGCTCAGATCGCTGGGCCGCGGGTAGGTCCAATCGAGCAGCGGGCCGGGCCAGGCGGGGTGCAGGTCGGGGACCATCGTGCGCCAGATCGCGTAACCCGGCGGCTGCTCAATGACGTGCTCGCCGTGCGGGTCGTAGCCAACGGCCAGACACCAGGTGGCCGCCTGGATGTTGCCCGGCCGGGCCTCGGTGCTAGCGTGCGGCTCGCCGGTCTGGGCTTGCGATTCCGAGCCGGTGACATGCTCGCAGCCAGTGAGCGCCAACAGCTCGCCGGTTTCGGTCGCGTCGATGATCACCTTCGCGATGATGCTGCGCCACTCGCCACTCGTCTCATCCAGGAGCGTGACCGCGCCGACCCAGTCGCCGTCCGTTGCCGCGGCGACGGGCCGGCAGTGGCGCAGGATGCGCAGTGTGCCGCGGCGGACGTGGGGGGCCAGCAGGGCGTCGATCGCGGCCA
>DHNJ01000316.1:30486-30814 GCA_002409445.1 Armatimonadetes bacterium UBA5419
CAGCAGGGCGTCGATCGCGGCCAGCGCGGCGCGCGGCTCGCTGCACAGGCGGCTGACCCAGCCGCCGCCGGGGTTGAGTTGCGGGTCGGCGGCGGCCGTGGCGGCAATCGCAGGGTGCTGGCGGTACCAGGCGCGGATCGCCGCGCGCAGCCGGCGCCAGCTGGCGGGGCAGCCGTGGGTCTCGATCCAGGGGTGCTCGTCGGCGGGGACGGCCTGGCTGGTCAACTGACCGCCGAGCCAGCCCGTGGGCTCGGTCAGGACGACCTCGAGCCCCAGCTCGCACGCGGCGGCCGCGGCGGCGCACCCACCCAGGCCGCCGCCCACGATC
>DHNJ01000316.1:30973-32172 GCA_002409445.1 Armatimonadetes bacterium UBA5419
CCCAGGCCGCCGCCCACGATCAGCAAGTCTGCCGGACGCTCGTACACCGCCGCCCTCCGAGGCGGGCGGGTGCTGCAGGAGACGGCAGGGGCCGCGGCGCCAACCAGGAGTGTAGCCGGCTGGGACGGCCTGTCAAACGCGGGCCAAACCGGCTATGCTTGCGCCATGGACCGTGTCTACGAGCGCCCCGGGCCGACCGCCGAGCAGGCGGTGCCCACCGCGCGCCTGGCCGCGGCGACGGCCGATCCGCGGCGGGTGCTGCCGCTCTACGCCCGCACCGCCGAGGTCAGCGCCGAGCTCGAAGCCGCCGCGCGGACCCTCTGCTCGCGCCACGAATTGCGCCAGGGCGACGCCCGTGATCTGGCCTGGATCCCGGACGGGTCGGTCCACCTGATCCTCACCTCGCCGCCGTACTGGACACTGAAGGAATACGCCGGCCCGCGTGGCGCGCAGCTCGGCGCGATTGTCGACTACGAGCGGTTCCTTGACCAACTCGACGCGGTCTGGCGCGAGTGCGCGCGGGTGCTGGTACCAGGCGGGCGCCTGGTCATCGTCGTCGGCGACGTCTGCCTCTCGCGCCGCGAGCATGGGCGGCACCTGGTCGTCCCGCTGCATGCCAGCGTGCAGGAGCGCTGCCGGCGGCTGGGCTTCGACAACCTCAACCCGATCCTCTGGCACAAGATCGCCAACGCGCGGCGGGAGGCCGAGGCCCCGGGGACCGCGTTGGGCAAGCCGTACGAGCCGAACGCGATCGTCAAGAACGACGTCGAGTACATCCTCTTCCAGCGCCAGCCAGGCGGCTATCGCGAACCGACCCTGGCCCAGCGGCTGCTCTCGGTCCTGCCCGCACCGCTGCACCGCGCCTGGTTCCAGCAGATCTGGACCCTGCCCGGCGCCTCGCACCCGCAGCACCCCGCGCCGTTCCCGTTGGCTCTGGCCGAGCGGCTGGTGCGCATGTTCAGCTTCGTCGGCGACACTGTGCTCGACCCGTTCGCCGGCACGGGCACGACCAATCTGGCCGCGTTGGCCTGGGGTCGGTCGAGCCTGGGCGTGGAGCTGGTGCCCGCTTACCTCGATGCGGCCGCGGCGCGGCTGGGCGAGGCAATGGGCCAGCGGGTACTGCCCGGCTTCGAGACGTGGGCGGAGGACGGCTAGCCGTCGATCGCGACGGTCGCCCCCGCGGCGCTCAGGTCGACGAC
>DHNJ01000316.1:32308-32572 GCA_002409445.1 Armatimonadetes bacterium UBA5419
AGCACGCACGACACTAGCCAGGCCCGCGGCCGCCTGCGCGGCGGCCATCGCCTCGGCGACCGGCGCCGGGTCGTCGGCGCAGAAGGCTAGCAGCGTCGGGCCAGAGCCCGAGAGCACCGCGCCCTTCGCGCCCGCCGCGCGCGCGGCCGCGAGGGTGGCCTCGGCGCCGGGGATGTGGGGGAGGCGATAGGGCTGGTGGAAGCGGTCATCGAGGGCGGTGGCCAGCGCGGCCCAGTCGCCAGCGGCCAGCGCGGCGATGAGCAG
>DHNJ01000316.1:32741-33666 GCA_002409445.1 Armatimonadetes bacterium UBA5419
CCAGCGCGGCGATGAGCAGGGCAGCGCGCGCCGAGTTGTGGACGGCGTCGGCACGCGAGTAGCTCGCGGGCAGCCGGCGGCGGCTGGCGACGGTCTCGATGCGTACTTGCGCGGTGGCCAGCACAGCGCGCAGGCCGGCAGGCGGGTCGAGGCGGACGTAGTCGAGCACCCAACCGCGGGCCTCGTCGTGCTGGGCGATGGCGGTGCAGAGGCCGCCGAGCAGGGCGGGCGAGATGTTATCGGGGTGGTTCTCGAGCTCCAGGGCGACCAGCAGCAGTTCCCGCGGGCTGAACGGCTCGCCCAGCAGCGCATTGGCCGCGACCAGGCCGCTGATCTCCGCGGCCGCACTGCTGCCCAGGCCGCTACACAGCGGTACCTCGTTGTGCAGGTGCAGCCGCAGGCCGGGCAGCATCTGGCCCAGCTTGGCGTATAGGTGACGCATGGCGACGACGACCAGGTTGTCCGGCCCGCGCGACAACTCGCCAGCGCCTTCGCCGGTGATGTCGATCTCAAGGTTGGTTGTGTCGCGCAAGGTGGTTAGCTGGACCGAGTTGCGCAGCTCGAGCGCGAGCCCCACACAGTCGAAGCCAGGGCCAAGGTTGGCGCTGGTCGCCGGCGCGGTGACGGTCAGGCGGGTCGGTAGGCTGGGCACAACGGGTCTCTGCGGGCAGGCGCAGTTTAGCACAGGCGGCCTCAGGTCGCGGTCTCGTCGTGGCGGGCTAGGGCCCAGGCCGCGGCCTCGGCGACCAGCGGCGACTCGTCGGCCGCCGCCGACCGTAGGGCGTCGATCTGCGATAGCGAGATCTGGCGTTGGGCGCCGAGCCAGAGGCAAAGGTTGCGCCGTAGGCCGGCGGGCTTGGGACGGGTCAGCGGCGTGCGGCGGACGGCGGCGCGCAGATCGTCGGACGGCGCGGCCAGCCCGGCG
>DHNJ01000272.1:0-630 GCA_002409445.1 Armatimonadetes bacterium UBA5419
CCTGCGCGACCAGGCCGACGGCCGCGACCCGTTCCCCGCGATCACCGACTTCCAGCAGCAGCTGGCCGGCCGCGGCATCGACCTGCTGCTGGTGCTGATCCCCGACAAGGTCGAGGTTTACCCCGAGCGCGCGGGCCTCGAGGTCCCGGCCGACGGCCTGGTGCAGCCGGCGACACGGCGGCTCGTGGCCGAGTTGAGCGCGGCCGGGGTTGAAACGGTTGACCTGCTGGCGGCGATGCTCGCGGCCAAGGCGGCCGACCCGACGCTGCTTTACCTGCCGACCGACACCCACTGGACGCCGGCCGGCCTGGAGCTGGCGGCGGCAACCATCGCGGCGCGCGTGCGGGCCTACCCGTGGTACACCGCCGGCACGACCGCCTATACCCGCGAGCCGATCGAGTTCGGCCGGCAGGGCGACCTGGTGGGCATGCTGGGTGGCGCGGCGGCGGCGGACTTCCGGCCCGAGCGGCTGACCGCGCGCCAGGTGCGGCTGCCCGACGGCACGTTCTACGCCGACGACCCGGCCAGCCCGATCGTCGTGCTGGGCGATAGCTTCTGCGGCATCTACCACCACGAGGACTGCGAGCACGCGGGGCTCAGCGCGCATCTGGCGGCCGAGCTGGGCCAGCC
>DHNJ01000272.1:780-4318 GCA_002409445.1 Armatimonadetes bacterium UBA5419
TGGCGGCCGAGCTGGGCCAGCCGGTGGACCTGCTGATGGCCCACGGCAGCGGCCCGCGCATCCGCGGCCAGCTGGCGCGGCGCGGCGCGGCGGCGATCGATGCCAAGCAGTTGGTCGTCTGGACGGTCGCGGCGAGCGACCTGTGGCAGTACTGGGCCCCTTGGGATCCGATTCCGCTGCCCTAGGACCTTTGGGTGGTTTTCTCCTCCTACATCTTCCTGTTTTGGTTCCTGCCACTAACTTTGGCAGCCTACTATGCTGCACCCCCGCGCGCGCGCAACGTCCTGCTGACGGTCGCCAGCTACATCTTCTACGGCTGGGCTAACCCCTGGTTCGTCCTGCTGATGGCTTTCACCACCTGGACCGACTACGCTGCTGGCCAGCTAATGAGCGGGCGCTGGCTGCTGCGCTCACCGACGGCGGAACAGCGGCGGCTGGTGCTGATCATCTCGGTGATCATCAACCTGTCGATGCTCGGGTTCTTTAAGTACCTGGGCTTCGCGCAGGCCAGCCTGAACTACCTGCTCGAGGCGTTCGGCTACGAGACGGTGCGCGTGTTCGCCGTCGTGCTGCCGGTGGGCATCTCGTTCTACACGTTCCAGTCGCTCAGCTACACCATCGACCTCTACCGCGGCGAGGTCGAGCCGGCGCGCTCGTTGCTCGATTTCGCCTGCTACGTCTCGCTCTTCCCCCAGCTGGTCGCCGGCCCGATCGTGCGCTACGTGGACATCGCCGCCCAGCTGGTCCAGCGTGAGCTCACGGTGACCCGCTTTGCCGGCGGCCTGTTCTTCCTGGCCTGCGGCCTGGCCAAGAAGATCCTCCTGGCCAACCCCGCGGGCGAGGTCGCGGACGCGGCCTTTGGCGCGGACGGCCTGTTCTGGTACCAGGCGTGGATCGGCGCGTTCGCCTTCACCTTCCAGATCTACTTCGACTTCTCGGGCTACTCCGACATGGCGATCGGCCTGGGCCACATGCTGGGCTTTGATTTCCGCCGCAACTTCAACCGGCCGCTGATCGCCGCGACCTTCACCGAGTTCTGGCAGCGCTGGCACATCTCCCTGTCGACCTGGCTGCGCGACTACCTCTACATCCCGCTCGGCGGCAACCGCAAGGGCCCGGTGCGGACCTACATCAACCTGTTCACCGTCATGTTGCTGGGCGGGCTGTGGCACGGGGCGGGCTGGACGTTTGTCATCTGGGGGGCGGTGCACGGCATTTTCCTGGCCAGCGAGCGGCTGGCCGGCAAGCGCAGCCTGGTGCCCAGTGACCGCCGCTGGGTGCAGCAACTGGGCTTCTGGCCGCCGATGCTGTTCACCTTCATCATCTTCCGCGCCGACACCATCCAGCAGGGCTGGCGCTACACGCTGAACGCCGTGGGCCTGGGCGGCGGCGGGAGCAAGATGCTCGACGCGCTGCTGCTCTCGCCCGACCACATCCTGCTGATGGGTCTGGCGGCACTGTTCGCCTGGGCCCTGCCCGACACCTGGGACGTCGCGGAGCCGTTCGATTGGCGCCACACCGTGGCCGCCGTCGTGCTGCTGGTCGTCGCGACCGCGGTCATGCTGACCCAGTCCTACAACCCGTTCCTGTACTTTAGGTTCTAGCCATGGCCGAAATCGAGAAGACCCAGCATTTCGAGACCGCCAACCCCGCCGCCGCGCGGGCGCTGGTCGTCGCCGGCCTGTTCTTCCTCGCGGCGCTGCCCCTGTGGCACGTCGGCTCGAACATCGCCGTGGGCGCCACGGCCTGGTCGCAGCTGGTCGCCGAGGTGCCCACGGGCGAGACCCTCAAGGCCTTCGAGCAGATCCTCGTCGACGACGCGCCGGCGGCGCTGGCCGTGCGGCCGCCGATTGCGCGGGCCACCGCCCGCTGGCTGCGGCGGGGCAACCAGCGCGTGGTCATCGGCCGCGAGGGCTGGCTCTACTACCGGCCCAGCCTGGACCACACCTGGGGCCCGCCGATCCGCTCCGACCTTGGCCCCGGCTCGCCCGGCGCGGCGATCGTCTCCTACGCGCGGGCGCTGGCCGAGCGCGGCATCAAGCTGGTGCTCGTGCCGGTGCCGGGCAAGGAGAGCATCGTGCCCGAGCCGCTGGGCGGCGACTGGGCAGACGCCTCCGAGCCGCCGCGCAACCGCGGCATCGCGCCACTGATCGCCGCGCTGCGCGGGGCGGGTGTGGACGTGGTCGATGCGGGCCAGCTGCTCTGGCGGGCGCGCGCGAGGAGCCAGGAGCCACTGTTCCTGCAAGGCGACACGCACTGGACACCGGCCGGCCTAGAGGTGGTTGTCGCGGCGGTCGCCGCGCGGGTCATCGAGAGCGGCGGCACCGGCGTGCCGGCCGTGGTCTGGCGTCCGCGGTCGTTCGAACCGGTCGTCAACCACGGTGACCTGTACGACATGCTCAACCTGGGCCCGGGCCCCGACCTCTGGCCGCCGACCCAGGTCAACCTGGCCCGCGCCAGCCAGGGCACGGCCAGCGCGCCGGTGCTGGTGCTGGGCGACAGCTTCGCCAACATCTACTCGGAGCCCAGCCTGAAGTGGGGCGAGCGCGCGGGCTTCGCCGAACAGCTGGGCTACCGGCTGGCCCTGCCCGTCGATGTGCTGGCGCTGAACAACGGCGCGGCCAACGACGTGCGCGCGGCCCTGGCCCGGCAGCCGCAACGCCTGGCCGCGACCCGCGTCGTGGTCTGGGAGTTCAACGTACGCTCGCTGGCCGCCGCCGAACCTGCTTGGAAAGACATCCCTCTGCCCCGGAGCCTGCCATGACCCGCCTGTCTCGTGTCCTGTCTGTTGTTGCTGTCGCCGCGTTCCTGCTGACCGCCTGCGGCGGCCGCGATGAGCCGACGCCCGACGTGATCGTCGCGCCGTCGCCCGCGCCGGCGGTCGCCGACCAGCCGGCGCCGCAGCCCGACGTCGTGGTCGTCGAGCCGCCGACCGAGATCGTCAAGGCTAAGCCGGTGCCCGTGCCGGTCCCCGCCCCGGTCGAAGTCGTGCCGGTACCCACGCCCACGCCGGCGCCGAAGCCTGCGCCTAAGGCGTCGCCCAAGCCCGCGCCTAAGGCGGAGCCGAAGGCGACGCCCTACGGCGACGACGGCTCCACGCCGTACAGCGACAGCCCCGCGGCCACCCCGCCGCCCGCCCCGGCCAAGGCCCCGGCGGCGGCCGACGCGGGCCTGCGCGTGCGCGCCAAGATCACCGCGGTCTCGCGCGTGCCCGAGCCGGGCGAGGTGGCCTACAAGGACTGCCTGACGATGATCAAGTACGACGTGGTCAGCGTGCAGAGCGGCAGCTACGACGGCAGCCAGCTGCTCGCCGCGCACCAGGGCATGGTCGACGGCAAACAGACCGCCGCCGCACGGTACAAGGTGGGCCAGACGCTGACCCTCGACCTAGAGCCCCTCGCCGACCACCCGGACAAGTCACGCCAGATGATGGCCGACGACACCAACGAGTACAGCCTGGAGCCCTACTGGGTGACGCGGGTGCGGTAGCGCGGTCCGCCGTGGCCGCCGGTATGTACCGCCGCCGCTTCGGCGGCAG
>DHNJ01000272.1:4563-4762 GCA_002409445.1 Armatimonadetes bacterium UBA5419
ACCGAGCCCCGCTTGCGGGGCCGGAAGCAGAATCCGCAGCTCTGCCCGGGACCGCGGACACTCATGTCCGCAGCTACGCCATTAGCACAATCCCGTTTCGGCCTCCGCTACGCTGCGGCCGAGTCTAAGGTCGCGGGCTAGCAGACCGCGCCACATGGGAGGATGTGGTCGCGGGCGCTAGCATTCGGTCTCGTTCCTC
>DHNJ01000078.1:0-6479 GCA_002409445.1 Armatimonadetes bacterium UBA5419
ACTTCGACCTGGCGGGCGCGGGCGCCGCGGTCTGCGCCGGCCCGTCGCTGCCCTCGCCCGCCAGGTCGAAGTGCACGCCGATCTTGAACAGCCGCAGCGTCGGCAGCGGCCGGCACGACTCCGCGCGCACATGCTCGGCCAGCACCGCCACCTCCTCCTGCAAGTCGCGGCCCGGGGGCACGGCGATCGTAAACCACAGGTTGAAGTCGTGGTTGCGCCGGTAGTTGTGACTGACGCCGGGGTGCAGGTTGATCAGCTCCGCGGCGGCCTGCAGCCGGTCCGCGGGGAGTTTCATCGCGACCAAGCTGGTCTTGTAGCCCAGGCGGCCCGAATCGAAGATCGCTGAGATTTGGCGCACGACTTTCGCCTCACGCAGCCGCGCGAGCCGCGTGCGCACCTCCTCACCCCCTAGGTCGAGTTCGGCGCCCAACACCGCGAACGGGTCGGGCACGAGCGGGATGCCGCGCTGGGCGGCAGTCAGCAGTTGTCGGTCGACCTGGTCCATGGTGCTCCTCTACGGGTCCCCTTGCTGGCAGCTTCGAGCCGGATCGCTAGTCCGTCAGCAGCTCGATCAGATCGAGGTAGGCCCCGGCCGTCGGCCGCGTGCACAAATCGACGATCAGCAGCTCGATCTCGTGCTCGGGGCTCAGATGCTTCGATTTGAGCGCAATGTCGGTCTGCAGCAGCCGCTCCAGCGACGCCTCGAGGGTCGGCGCATCGAACGAGTTGGCCGCCTGCAACGCCTTCTGGATCGGGTACGGCTGCTGGTCGACGATGCACTGGCGATGGCCCAGCGGCAGGATGCCCGCGCCGCGCTCGCGCCAGACCGCGCGCAGCCCCTGCGGCCCCTCGAGCGCCGAACGCAGGTCGTAGTTGCGCATGGTCATCAGCCGGCGGTCGGCCAGGCCCGCGTCGAGCAGCCACCGCGCCTGCAGCATCAGCCGGTACTGGCGGGTCAGCATGCCCATGATCATCAGCGGCGCGTTGCCCTGAGCCAGCAGCGCCGCCAGCTCGGTCAGCGCCCGCCGCACGTTCCGTGTGCTGACCGCGTCGACCAGGTTGAACATCGCCAGCTCGACGGTCAGGGCGGTCATCGCCTCGACCTCGGCCCGCCCCAGCCGCCCACCCGGCCCCGCCCAGTCGGCCAGCTTGCGCAGCTCGTTGCGCAAACGGTAGGTGTTGCGCCCGCAGCGCGCGACGATCTCGCTGGTCGCATCGCGGTCCAGGCGCACGTCAAACTCGCTGGCCAACCCGCGCACGAAGGCCTCCGCCTCGCCGTCGTTGGCCGGTTCGCGGAACTCGAGGACCAGGCCGGCGCGCGCCACCGCCTTGACCAGCCGCCGGTCGCGCGGCGCGGTGGCCGCGGTCTCCATGACCAGGTGCATGCCCGTCGGCAGCCCGGCCTCCAGCCGCGCGATCAGCGGCGCCGCCTCGTCCGCGCGGCCGCGATCGAGGTAGGGCATGTTGCGCACGAGGACCACCTGCCGTGGCGCGCCGTCGAAGTTGAAGCCCATCGACTCCAGTTCGTCGACGATCCGCCCCGCGGTGGTCGCCGAGCCGTCGAGATCGGTCAGGCTGGTCTCGTGAAACTCGGGCGGCAGCAGCGCGTCGACCAGCTCGTGGCGCCCGCGCTGCCGCGAGTAGTCGTCCGCGCCGGCCAGCAGGTACACCGGCCGCCAGTCGGCCGCGCGCAGCTCGTCGGCCAGCTGGTCGCGCACGGAGCTCGGCTCACCGCGCATCGGCCGCCCCCACCACCGTCCCCGCCCAGGCCGCTGCGCTGGGCAGCGGCTGCCCGCTGGCGACGTCCAGGCCCAAGCTGTCGCGGCCGCCGGCCCGCAGCCGGTGCCAGGCCGCGCAGGCAATCATCGCCGCGTTGTCGGTACACCAGCGCAGCGGCGGCGCGCTCAGCGTGTAGCCGCGTCGCGCGCAGGCCTCGCCCAGCGCCGCACGGAGCCCGCGGTTGGCCGCCACGCCGCCGCAGACCGCGATGTTCGTCGCCCCCGTGGCCCGCGCCGCGGCGACCGTCTTCTCCACCAACACATCGACCACCGCCGCGCGGAACGAGGCGCAAAGGTCGGGCAGCCTCGCGGCCATCTGCTCCGGCCCCAACTCCTCGACCACCCGCACCAGCGCGGTCTTCAGGCCCGAGAAGCTGAACTCCAACTCGCCGCCGAGCCGCGCGCGGGGCAGGTCGAAGGCCTTCGGGTCGCCCTGCTCGGCCAACTCGTCCAGCGCCGGCCCGCCCGGGTACGGCAGCCCCATGACCCGCGCCACCTTGTCAAACGCCTCGCCCGCCGCGTCATCGCGCGCCCGGCCCAGCACCTCGTAGTCACCATGCCCGCGCATCAGCAGCAGATCGCTGTGCCCGCCCGAGGCGATCAGCACCAGCAGCGGAAAGTCGGGACCGGGCGGCTCCAGGAAGTTGCTGTAGATGTGGCCTTCGAGATGGTTCACCCCGACCAACGGCACCCCCGCCCGCCAGGCCAGCCCCTTCGCCGCGCAGAGCCCCACCAGCAGCGCCCCGACCAGCCCCGGGCCATGCGTCACGGCGACCGCGTCGAGATCGGCGACCGTGCAGCCCGCCTCGTCCAGCGCCGCGCGGACCACCGGCGTTAGCGCCTCGAGGTGCATCCGGCTCGCCAATTCTGGCACCACCCCGCCAAACGCCGCATGCGCGGCCAGCTGGCTGGCCACCTGGCTTGCCCGCAGCCCCGAGTCATCAAAGACCGCCGCCGCGGTCTCATCACAACTACTCTCGAGCGCCAGGACGACCATGCCCACTCCCTCACCCATAGTACCAGCCAGCGGCGGCAGCGTGCCGGCACTGTTGGCGCCGCCCGCGACCGCGGGCCCATTTGTACCGCCGCCGCTCCGGCGGCAGCATGCCGGCTCTGTTATCGCCGAACCGGACCTGTGCGCCCCCGGCCTAACTGGGACCGCGGACACTCCTGTCCGCAGAAAACGTGCCTCCACGACTCCGCCCTGGCTTCACGCGCTCCCTGACCACTCGTTGCCTTGCACGTCGTAGGCGAGGCGCCGGCGCAACAAAGCCCCCCGGTTGACCCACCCCACCGCGTATGCAAGAATGCCTGCGCGCGCGGCGAGGGGCCGTGGGCAGGAGGATGTGCGACGATGCCGACCCACGGTGGGATGCCGACCCAGGATGATCTGCGGGCGCTGGACCGCCAGCACGACTTCTTCATCGGGCTCGATTCCGATGGCTGCTGTTTCGACAGCATGGAGATCAAGCACAAGGAGTGCTTCATCCCCCAGATCATCGGCTACTGGGACTGCCAGCCGGTCAGCAAGTTCGCCCGCCAGGCCGCCGAGTTCGTCAACCTCTATAGCCAGTGGCGCGGCGTCAACCGCTTCCCCGCCCTGCTCCTGACCTTCGACCTGCTCGACGCCTGGGACAAGGTCGCCGAGCGCGGCTGGAGCTCGCCCGAGCACCAGGCGCTGCGCGACTGGGTCGCCGCCGAGTCCAAGCTGGGCAACCCCGCGCTGAAAGCCGCCGCCGAGGCCTCGGGCGACCCGATCCTCGCGCTCGCCCTCGAGTGGAGCGAGCATATCAACCGCACCATCGAGTGGATGGTCCACGACCTGCCTCCGTTCCCACTGGTCCACGAGGTGCTCGACCGCGCCGGCGCGCAGGCCGACATGATCGTCGTTTCGGGCACACCCGGCGCCGCGCTCGAGCGCGAGTGGGCCGAGCACGATATCGACCAGCACGTCGCGGTCATCTGCGGCCAGGAGGTCGGCAGCAAGACCCAGATGCTCGAGTGGAGCGCGAAGGATAAGTACGCGCCCGAGCGGGTGCTGATGGTCGGCGATGCACCGGGCGACCTGAAGGCCGCACGCAACAACGGCTTCCTCTTCTTCCCGGTCAACCCGGGCGACGAGGCCGCCAGCTGGCGCCTGCTCCACGACGAGGCGCTCGACCGCTTCTTCGCGGGCACCTACGCCGGCGCCTACGAGGAGGCGCTGATCGCCGAGTTCAACCGCCTGCTGCCCGCGACCCCGCCGTGGGCCGCTGGATAGAGTTTCGCTTGCATCAACAACCGAAGATGAGGATAGTCCATGGCTAAGGCTCACATTGGTCTGATCGGGCTCGCCGTGATGGGCGAGAACTTGGCGCTCAACATGGAGAGCAAGGGCTACCGCGTGGCGGTCTACAACCGCACCACGTCGGTCACCGAGGCGCTTGAGGCCGGGCGCGGCGCGGGCCGCAACATGGTCTTCGCCAAGGACCTCGAGTCCTTCGTCGCCGCCCTCGAGCGGCCGCGGCGGATCATCACCATGGTCAAGGCCGGCGCCCCGGTCGACGCGGTGCAGGCGCAGCTGCTGCCCCTGCTCGAGCCGGGCGACATCATCCTCGATGGCGGCAACAGCCTGTTTACCGACACCCAGCGGCGCGCCGCCTGGGCCGAGGAGCATGGCCTGCTCTACCTGGGTACCGGCGTCAGCGGCGGCGAGGAGGGCGCGCTGCGCGGCCCGGCGATCATGCCCGGCGGCCACCGCGCGGCCTACGACGCGGTCGGCGGCCTGCTCGAGGCGATTAGCGCGCACGTCGACGGCGAACCGTGCTGCACCTACATCGGCGCGGACGGCGCGGGCCACTACGTCAAGATGGTCCACAACGGCATCGAGTACGGCGACATGCAGCTGATCTGCGAGGCCTACTGGCTGCTGCGCGAGGTCCTCGGCTTCGATGCCGCGCGCCTGCACGAGGTCTTCGCCGAGTGGAACGAGGGCGAGCTCGACAGCTACCTGATCGAGATCACCCGCGACATCTTCGCCCACATCGATGAGGAGACCGGCCAGCCGCTGGTCGACCTGATCCTCGATACCGCGGGCCAGAAGGGCACCGGCAAGTGGACCAGCCAGAGCGCGCTGGACCTCGGCGTGCCCGCGCCGACGATCGCCGAGGCGGTCTTCGCGCGCCTGCTCTCCGCGATCAAGGACGAGCGCGTGGCCGCGAGCAGCGTGCTCGCCGGCCCGCCCGCGCGCCGGTACGACGGCGACCCGGCAGAACTGGTCGAGGCGGTGCGCCAGAGCCTCTACGCCTCGAAGATCTGCTCGTACGCGCAGGGCTTCGCGCTGATGGCCAGCGCGGCCGCCGAGTACGGCTGGGAGCTGCACTACGACGAGATCGCCAAGATCTTCCGCGGCGGCTGCATCATCCGCGCGCGCTTCCTGCGCGACATCACCGCCGCCTACCAGCGCGACCCCAAGCTGCCGAACCTGATGCTCGATCCGTTCTTCACCGAGGCCCTGGCCCGCGCGCAGGGCGCCTGGCGCCAGGTGATCGCCACCGCCAGCCTGCACGGCGTGCCGATCCCCGCCTTCTCCTCGGCTCTCGCCTACTACGACGCCTACCGCTCGGCCCGCCTGCCGGCCAACCTGCTGCAGGCCCAGCGCGACTACTTCGGCGCGCATACCTACCAGCGCACCGACCGCGACGGCACGTTCCATACCGAGTGGTTGCCCGAGTAACCGCCCGACCCGATACCCGCAGACCGCAACAAGGAGACCCCCGATGGGCAAGATTCCGATTGGCTTGCAGCTCTACTCGATCCGCCACGAAGCCGAGGCCGACCTGGCCGGCACGCTGAAGAAGATCGCCGCCATGGGCTACGAAGGCGCCGACTTCGCCGGCTACTACGGCCACTCGGCGGCCGACGTCAAGGCCATGCTCGACGACGCCGGCCTGCGCTGTTGTGGCGGCCACCTCGGCCTCAACACGCTCCTAGGCGACGAGCTGCCCAAGACCATCGAGTACCAGGCGACCCTCGAGAACCCGTACCTAATCGTCCCCGGCCTGGGCGCCGAGTACACCGGCAGCGTCGAGAACTGGACGCGCACGGCCGGCGTGTTCAACGAGATCGCCGAGAAGCTCGCGCCGCACGGCATGTACACCGGCTACCACAACCACAACACCGAGTTCCCGCCGATCGACGGGCAGATCCCCTGGGAAGTCTTCATGTCGAACACCACCCAGCGGGTCATCGGCCAGCTGGACATGGGCAACGCGCTGTTTGGCGGCGCCGACCTGATCAGCCTCCTGCGCAAGTACCCCGGCCGCTCGGGCACCGTCCACCTCAAGCCGTACAAGACTGGCCTGGAGGGCGAGGCCGCCTTCCGCCCGATCATCGGCGAGGACAGCGTCCCCTGGGCCGACGTCTTCGAAGCCTGCGAGACCGTCGGCGGCACCCAGTGGTACATCGTCGAGTACGAATCCGACGCCTACCCGCCCCTCGAAGCCGTCCACCGCTGCCTCGACGCGCTGCGGGCGATGGACAAGTAGGCAGGTTCGCTACAGCCCCGCGGTCCCGAGCCTGAACAGCCCGGGACCGCGGACACTCCTGTCCGCAGGCATGACGCCGGCCCTCCAGGGACCGCCGGCGCCTCGACGGCATCGCCACGGCACTTCTTCGCCCCACCCGTCCTCTCACACCGTCGGCCTAACTGGGACCGCGGAC
>DHNJ01000078.1:6606-7181 GCA_002409445.1 Armatimonadetes bacterium UBA5419
GGACACTCCTGTCCGCAGCAAACGTGCCTGCACGGCTCACCATGCAATGCAGTAGAGGCGCCGGCGGTCCATTGGAGCCGTGTCGGCTGCGGTTGCCGCATGTCCACGTCCCAGCTGGGCTGGCGCCCAGCGTTGTGGGCTGTAAGCCCACAACCCGCCGGCTGGTAAGCCGGCGCTCCGATGCGGCCGCCGCCCAGATCCTCCCCATGTGGCGTGGGCTGATAGCCCGCGACCTTAGACTCGCCCGCAGCGTCGCGAAGGGCGAAGCAGAATTGGGTTCTGTACAAGGCTGCGGACAAGAGTGTCCGCGGTCCCGGGCGAGGCCGGCCGGTGAGGCGGCGCTGCGGCCGATGGCCAGCGCATTGTACCGCCGCCGCTTCGGCGGCAGGTGGCCGATGTACCGAACAACAATGCCGGCGAGCGCCGGCGGTCCATTGGAGCCGCATCAGCAACGGTTGTCCCCATCGACTTCCCAGCTGGGCTAGCGCCCAGCGTTGTGGGCTATAAGCCCACAACCCGCCGGCTAGTGAGCCGGCGCTCCGATGCGGCCGTCGCCCAGATCCAACCCATGTGGC
>DHNJ01000078.1:7351-9043 GCA_002409445.1 Armatimonadetes bacterium UBA5419
GCCCGCGACCTTAGACTCGCCCGCAGCGTAGCGAAGGGCGAAGCAGGATTATGTTCTGCCCAAGGCTGCGGACAGGAGTGTCCGCGGTCCCGGGCGGGGCCGGCCGGCTGGCGGCGCTCCGATGGGACCGTGCCGCCGCCTACTCCCCCCGCCCCTCCGCCAGCCGCCGGCGCCAGTCGGCGAGGCGGTCGGCGATGCGGGCTTCGGCACCGTGGTCGCTCGGCTCGTACCAGTGCTGGCCGACCAGTTCGTCCGGTAGGCGCTGCTGGTCGACCAGGCCGTCGGGGGCGTCGTGGGCGTATTGGTAGTCGCGGCCGTAGCCAAGGTCGCCCATCAGCTGCGTCGGCGCGTTGCGGATGACCAGCGGCACCTCCAGCGGCCCGCTGCGCTCGATTTCCGCGCGTACTTCGCCCAGCGCGCGGTAGACGCGGTTGGACTTGGGGCAGACGGCCAGATAGACCGCGACCTGGGCCAGGGCCAGCTCGCCCTCGGGGCTGCCCAGCATGTGGTAAGCGTCGCGCGCGGCGACCGCCATGGCCAGTGCGCCGGGCGTGGCCAGGCCGATGTCCTCGACGCTCATGCGGATCAGCCGGCGCGCGATGAACAGCGGGTCCTCGCCGGCGGCGAGCATGCGCGCCAACCAGTACAGTGCGGCGTCGGGGTCGCTGTCGCGGATGGACTTGTGCAGGGCGGAGATGAGGTCGTAGTGCTGGTCGCCGCCCTTGTCGTAGCGCAGCGCGCGCGTCTGGCTCGCGGCGACCGCCACGTCCAGGTCGATGATCCCGTCGCCGGCCAGCCGCGCGCTGGCCTCCAGCGCGTTGAGCAGCGTCCGCGCGTCGCCGCCGGCGTGGCGCACGAGGTGGTCGCGCGCCTCGTCGCTCAGGCGCAGGCCCAGCCGGCCCAGCCCGCGCAGCTCATCGTCCAGCGCGCGGTCGATGATCTGGCCCAGCGCCTCTGGCCCCAGCGGCGCGAGCACGTAGACCGTCGCCCGGCTCAGCAGCGCCGCGTTGACCTCGAAGCTCGGGTTCTCGGTCGTCGCGCCGATCAGCACCAGCGTCCCGTCCTCGACATGCGGCAGCAGCGAGTCCTGTTGCGCCTTGTTGAACCGGTGGATTTCGTCGAGGAAGAGGACGGTCTTCTGGCCGTCGAGCTGGAGGGTTTCGCGCGCCTGCTCGACGGCCGCGCGGATCTCCTTAACGCCGGCGGAGATGGCTGAGAGGCCGAGGTAGGCGGCGCCGGTCGTGCGCGCGATGATTCGCGCCAGGGTCGTCTTGCCCGTGCCCGGCGGGCCCCAGAAGATGCAGCTGCGCAGCTGGTCGCCCTCGATCTCGCGCCGCAGAGCCGTGCCCGGCCCGACCAACGCGTCCTGGCCGACGAACTCGTCGAGCGTGCGCGGACGCAGCCGGTCGGCCAGGGGAGCGGCCGTCGGGTCCGGGGCAAACAGCGACATCGCCGCCCTACCCCCGCCGGCGGCGCGACTTGCCCCGCCGCCGCTTGGAGACCGGCGCCGGCCGCACGACCAGCGGCTCGGCCGCGGCGGGTGCGGGCTCAGGCGCGGGCGTGGGTTCCGACGCGGGCGGTGCGGCCGCTGACTGGGGTGAATGAGTGCAGCCAACGCATCTGCAACTCGAAGTATGACGAGCAATGACTAATGCCTCCTTCACCTGCCATTCACATGACAGATGATGCGCA
>DHNJ01000318.1:0-578 GCA_002409445.1 Armatimonadetes bacterium UBA5419
GTCGCCGGCGCCGGCGACGCCCGCAGCGCAGGCGCCGGCGAGCGACGGTGGGGCGGCGGACGCTGAGGCCTAGCCGCCGGCGGGTCGCGCAGCAGCAGACAACAACGAGCCCCCGACCGGTTGGTCGGGGGCTCGTTGGATCAGGTCAGGGACGAACCTACTGGTTGGGGTTCCAGAGGTCGATCGGATTGATCGTCGCCGTCGCACGCATGAGCTTGACGTGACCATCGTTGAACAGGAAGTTGGCCATGTGGCGCTCAGGGTGCTTGACGTCCTGGAAGCGGTGCAGGTCGTTGGGCGCGTAGTACTTCATGGCGTGGAAGTTGGCATTGCCAACGACGCGGTCGCCAGAGTTGTCCCAGCGCTCGGTGATCTGGATGGTCGATGCCGGGCTGGTCACCGCCGCGATGCTCAGCGCGAAGGTCGGCGCACCGGGCCACCAGCCGACAGCGTCCGGGCCATTGCCCATGACGCGGCAGTTGGAGGTGTACGACCGGGCGATCTTGCCGCCTGCACCGGAGCGGCGCGAGTCGGAGGGGCAGTTGAGCAACTGGACGCTCTTCATGTAGGGCTGGATC
>DHNJ01000318.1:729-946 GCA_002409445.1 Armatimonadetes bacterium UBA5419
CGCTCTTCATGTAGGGCTGGATCGCTTCGTCCCAGGTGATGTACACCGCGTTGGTCGGCGGCGCGACGTCCAGGTCGTTAGCCGTTGGGTTCATGTTCTGGGTCGAGGTGTTGACGCCCATCTCGTCGTAGTCTTGCTCGTACTGCTTGATGGCTAGGCCGATCTGCTTCAGGTTGGACGAGCAGCTCGCGGTGCGTGCCTTCTCGCGCGCCTTGGC
>DHNJ01000318.1:1062-4733 GCA_002409445.1 Armatimonadetes bacterium UBA5419
TCGCGCGCCTTGGCGAAGACCGGGAACAGGATGGCTGCCAGGATCGCGATGATGGCGATGACCACGAGCAGCTCGATGAGGGTGAACGCACGTCGTTTCATCTGTTGAGTACTCCATGCCGGCGCTCTACGCCGGGTGATTGGTTGGGTAGGATGTCAGAGCAGCAATGCGCGCTACTCGAACTGACGACCCGTCCCTTGGGTCGGCGCCTCTTCGGTGTGGGTGGTCGCTGGGCCACCGTCGGCCGAACTCGCACCGGGCGGCGGGACATAGTCGGGCTCAGGCTGCTTGGCGCCACAGCCGGCGAGGGCTAGAGCCAACAGGCTGGCCAGAAGAAGCATCAGGGTGGGTCGACGTAGCAAGGCACATTACTCCTATTGGTCGAGTACTATAGCAAGTCCACAGGGCCGGCGCAAGCGTACAACCTTGGTTGTGGGCGGCGCTCGTTACATGGCGGTAAGGGGTCGTGGGCGCCGAGGCCATGGACTGATGCAGAACGCCCCGCCCACCGGGTGGTGAGCGGGGCGTTCTGGCTAGCTCACCCAGCGGAGCCGGGCAGCCAAGCGGTTAGAGAGTTAGGGGCTCCACTGGCCCATGACGTTGAGCTGCCAGCCGGTGCTGTCGCCAACGCCGAAGAGGGCGTTGAGGCCGATGCTGGTCTGGGCGCCACTCGCCGGCAGGTTGTACCAGACCGAGGGCCCGAGGGCGGAGTAGAGGTCGCCCTTGTAGATCTCGCCGCCCCACTCAACGCCGGCGCGCCATTGGTTGCCGAAGCGGTGGGTCCAGCCGAGGCCGAACGGGATCGACGTGCTGCGGCCGTCGGCCAGGCCGATGCCCAGGTTGCCGGAGATGGAGTCGGCGTTGCGGTGGTAGGTCGAAACCCAGCGCAACTCGCCGCCAACGCCGTCAGCGTAGCCAGCGTCCGTGTAGCCGAAGCGGCCGATGACCGAGTGGTTCAGGCCAGGCGAGCCGAAGTTGCCCAGCTGGTACTTGAGGCCAGCGTCGATACCCCAGACCGTCGGGTCGATGAACGCCGCGTTGACGCGGAAGATCGCCGCGAAGCGGTCGCTCAGCGGCATGTCGTACCACGCGCCGATCTGCAGGCCGCCGTTGCCGACGTCAGTGTAGCCGATCGCGCCCATGATGTTCTGGTGGCCCTTAGCCGGCGTCGCGGCGTTGTCCACGGTCATGAAGTCGCGCTCGCTCTGGGTCATCAGCGCCCCGTCCTGCGCAGCAGCGGGCACCGCCGCCAGCAGGAGGGCCAGGCCGGCACCACACAGTGCGGCTGCCAACCCCTGTCCCTTCTTCCACATGCTCTTTCCTCCTAGGCTTGTGAGCCTCTGACTCGTCGTCCGGCGCGCTTGGCGCCACATGCACCCGGGTGCGTAGGCCCCGCCTAGCGTACAGGTCCGGAGTCCCACACCACGGACACCTTAACCACGTTGCCGGTTGCCGTCAAGACGCCCACAACGTTACTTCGGGCTGTTTGACAACCACACGAGCAGTATGTTCCGCACACTTGACGAGATTGTTACGGTCCTTGGCGCCTGGGGCCGGCCGGTGCTATCCTCTGCCCCATGCACAGCCTTGTACCGAACCGCCCCGCCCACCATAGCCGACCGTGCGGCGCTGCTGCCTTCGCCTGGGCCCTGAGCGTCCTGCTGCTCGCCACCCCGCTGGCCGCACGGACCAAAGTCATCGTCTGGGGCTTGCAATCGGGCCGCGAGAGCGCCGGCCTGGACGCCCAAGTCGCCGAGTTTGAGCGGCGCAACCCCGATATCGAGCTGTCGCTGATGTCGATGGGCGCGGGCGCGATGAACCCGCAGAAGCTGATGACCGCGATCGTCGGTGGCGTGCCGCCTGATGTCATCCTCCAGGACCGCTTCACCATCGGCGATTGGGCCAGTCGCGCCGCCTTCCGCCCGCTCGACGATTTCCTCGCGCGCGACGCGGCCGAGCCCGACGGCATCCGCGAGGCCGACTTCTACCCGGCGGCCTGGCGCGAGGCGACTCACGAGGGCCGGCTCTACGCGGTGCCGATCTCGATCGACGACCGCATGCTGCTGTACAACAAGGCCCTCTTCCGCGAGGTCGGCCTGGACCCGGAGCGCCCGCCGGCGACCTGGGAGGAGCTGCTCGAGTACGCCAAGCGCCTGACCAAGCCGAACCCCAACGGGACCTACGAACGCATCGGCTTCATCCCCAACTTTGGTAACTCGTGGCTCTACCTCTACAGCTGGCAAAACGGCGGGGAGTTCATGAGCCCCGATGGCCGCACCTGCACCCTCGATAACCCGTACACGGTGGGCGCGCTGGAGTACATGAAAGAGGTCTACGACGCGCTGGGCGGCTACAACAGGGTCAACATCTTCCAGTCGGGCTTCCTGCCCGAGGAGCAGGACCCGTTCTTCACCGGCAAGATCGGCATGGTCATCAACGGTTCCTGGGTGCTGAACTCGGTGGCCCGCTTCGCCCCCGACCTCGAGCTCGGCGTGGCGCCGCCGCCGGTGCCCGCGGCGCGGCTGCGGGGCGATGGGCACTTCGCCGGCCAGCCGCCGTACATCACCTGGTCGGGCGGGCATTCGCTGGCCATTCCCGCCGGCGCGCGCGAGCCGGAGGCGGCCTGGCGGTTCATCAAGTGGTGGGTCAGTGAAGAGGGCCTGCTGCTGTCCAACAAGGCGCAGGCCGAGTACAACCGGTCCAAGGGCCGGCCGTTCGTCTTCACCTACTCGGCGCGGCCGGCGATCAATGAGGCGCAGCAGCGCGAGTTCCCGCCGCGTGGGCAGCTGTTCGCCGCGCAGCAGGCCTTCCTCGACATGCTGCCGAACGCCAAGTGGCGCCCGGTGACCTTCGTCGGCCAGTCGCTCTGGGACGCGCACGTACGCGCCTTCGAGCGGGCCTGCGCGGGCGAACGGACGCCGGCCGAGGCGCTGGCAGAGGAGACGCGCCTCGTACAAAAGGAGCTGGACCAGGCTTACGAGGATCAGCTGCGGCCGGAGTTCAGCTTCCGCGGCCCGCTGATTGCGCTGATCAGCGCGATCCTGCTCTCGCTGGCCTTCGGCGCCTGGCGGGTGCGGCGGCAGCTGGCCCATTCGCGGCAGGCGCGGGCCGAGGCCTTGGCGGGCTACGTGATGGCGGGGCCGTGGCTGTTCGGCTTCTTCGTCCTGACCGCGGGGCCGATCCTCGCCTCGCTGCTGTTCAGCTTCTGCTCCTACGACGTGTTGCACGCGCCGCGCTGGGTCGGCCTGGACAACTATGCGGCGCTCGTCGGCGATCAACGCGAGATGTTCGGCAAGGCGCTGTACAACGCGGCCTACTTATCGATCATCGGCATCCCGCTGGGTATGGCGACGAGCCTGTCGATCGCGCTGCTGCTGAACAGCAAGGTCCGCGGCATCGGCTTCTACCGCACCGCCTTCTACATTCCGAGCATCGTGCCGGCGATCGCCTCGGCGGTGCTCTGGGGCTGGGTGCTCGCGGGCGACCCGAACAAGGGCCTGCTCAACGCGCTCTGGTCGGTGACGCTCACGCCGTGGTTCGGCTGGAGCCCGCCGGGCTGGTTCGGGGTGGCCGAGTGGGCTAAGCCCGGCCTGATCCTGCAAGGCCTGTGGGGCGCGGGCGGGGGCATGATCCTCTGGCTCGCTGGCCTGCAGGGCGTGCCGCGCAGCCTG
>DHNJ01000318.1:4909-5527 GCA_002409445.1 Armatimonadetes bacterium UBA5419
GCGCAGCTCGACGGCGCGGGCGGCTGGGCGCAGTTCCGCCACGTCACGCTGCCGATGATCTCGCCGTACGTCTTCTTCAACCTGGTCATGGGCACGATCGGCGCGGTGCAGGAGTTCGATCGCGTCTACGTCCTGGGCGGTGGTAGCGGCAACGCGGGCCCGCTCGACAGTCTGCTCGTGCCGGTGTTGTACCTGTTCAATAACGCCTTCCGCTACTTCAAGATGGGCCTGGCTAGCTCGATCGCCTGGGTGATCTTTGTGATCATCCTGATCCTCACCCTAATCCAGTGGTGGTCACAGAAACATTGGGTCTACTACGAAGTGGGAGGTAAGTCCTAATGACCGCCTTCCTCTGGTTGATCGCGTCCATCCTGCTCGTCTGGGCCGCGCTGTACGCCCTTGCCGCGGCGAGCACCGCGATCGCCCGCGGCCGCTGGGCCGAGAGCTGGCCGGTGCTGCTCAGCCTGGCCGCGCTCATGACGCTGGGCCAGCGCTCGGCGCCGCTGACGATCGGCGTGGCGCTCGTGGCGGTGCTCGCCGGCGGCTGGGTCCTGCGGCGGCTGGCGCCGGTGCGCGCGGTGGCGCGGGCCAGCGCCAAGCGCGCCGGCGGGCAGCTGG
>DHNJ01000118.1 GCA_002409445.1 Armatimonadetes bacterium UBA5419
CGCCGCCCTGCGCGCCGACCTCGGCGCCGCCGACGCGGTCGTCGCCACCGGCGCGATCGAAGGCCTGGCCGCTTGGCCCACGGCCGAGCCGCTCGCCGACCTGCAGCGCTTGGCCGAGGGTGGCTCGGTACCGGCTCTGCGCGGCTACCTGCGCCTGCTCAACCTCAGCGACCTCGATATGGCCACGCGCTCCCAACGCTTCGTCGCGGCCCGGCCGCTGGCCACCGGGGTCGAGGAGAAGCGCGCGCTGGTCCAAGCGCTCGGCGCGGTGGCGACCGTCGAGGCACTGCAGACGCTCGAGTCCGTCATGGACGAGGAGCCGGCGGTCGTTGAGGACGCGGCCCGCTCCGTGGTCACCGTCGGGACCGCCCTGCGCGGCACCAACCCCGACGAGGTCCGCGGCGTGGCGACCAACGCCCGCGAGCTGGCCCGTGACCGGCGCCTGGTGGGCGACCTGAACGTGCTGATCGACAGCGTCTCGGCCGGCTTCGACGCCGTGCTGGACTGGCTCATCTCGCCGATCTACGCCGAGGCGGGCAAGGACCACATCGCCCTGCATGACCAGGCCTTCGCGCCGGAGCAGGCGGGCGCGGACGTGACCTGGACGCCGATCGCGGGCGACGCGGCCAACTCGGGCGCGGTCGTCTTTGACGGCCTGCCGTTCCACGGCGACCAGCGAGTGATCTACGCCAAGGCCGAGATCTACGCGCCGGCGGCGATGACGGTCCAGGCCCAGACGGGCAGCGACGACGGGATCAAAGTGTGGGTCAACGGTGAGGTGGTCCACAGCTTCAACAACAGCCGCGCGCTGACGGTCAACCAGGACACGTTCAACATCTCGCTGAACGAGGGCTGGAACCCAGTGCTGATCAAGGTCAGCCAGGGTGGCGGCAACTGGAGCTTCAACCTCCGCCTGCGCGACACGGACGGCGTGAAGGTCGAAGGCCTGCGCAGCCGCGCTCAGTAGCCAACGCGGAATCGCGTGTGGGCCGGACCCGTGACGGGCCGGCCCACACGTCCGTTTGGCCGGTGGGGTAAGATAAGCCCCGACAGGGGCTAAGGAGAAAACGAGACCATGACCTGGAGGCGCCTGATGACCAGTCTGACCATCGCCATGCTCGCGCTCGCAGGTGCGGCGCCCGAGGGCCAAGCCATCGATTACGAGCACCTCAAGACCGCCGTAATCGTCGGCGAACCCAACGCGGATAACCTCGCACCGGTCGCCGCCGCCGGGCTCGACGGTGTTGAGACCAATGCCTGGAACGTGACCCCGCAGCAAGCCGCCGCCTCGCGCGCCGCGGCCGAAGCGCTGGGCCTACGCATCCACAGCGTCCTGTTCGGTTGGGCCAACTTCAACAACGACGACGCCGCGGCCGTTGACGGCGACGTGGCCAACGTGACCACCGCCCTGCGCGCGGCTCAGGCCTACGGTGCCGACGCGCTGCTGCTGGTGCCGTGCCGCGTTGGTGGCCTGGCGATGCCCGAGCCGTGGAACTTCAAGGCTACCTTCGACCCGGTGACTGGTATGGTCAGCGCGGTCGCCGACGGCGATAACGCGGCCTATGCCGACTATATCGCCGCCCAGAACAAGGCCTGGGAGACCTCCTCGCGAGCGATCCGCCGGCTGATCCCCATTGCGGAGGAAACCGGTGTCATTATCGCCCTGGAAAACGTCTGGAACGACCTCTGGCTCGACCCGCACCTGTTCGCGGCCTTCGTCAAGAGCTTCCAGAGCCCGTGGGTTGGCGCCTATTTCGACCTGGGCAACATGACCCGCTACACCTACGCCCCGGCCCAGGATTGGGTCCGCGCGCTGGGTGACTCGCTGGTCAAGTGCCACGTCAAGGACTTCAAGCTGAACCCCAACGGCCAGGGCGGCGACTGGGCCGACCCGCTCGACGGGAGCGTCAACTGGCCGGAGGTCCGCCGCGCGCTGGCCGAGGTCAACTACCTCGACTGGCTGACAATCGAGGGCAGCGGCGGCCTCGGCCTGCCCGAGACCCAGCGACGCCTGGCGCTGATCGGGGCCGGCGGCGAGTAGAAGTCCCGACGAGGTACCGTTTGTGGTAGCAGAGCAACAGGCCGGCCCGACCACCGTCCCGCCGCTCATGATCCGAGCCCGGGCGATCGTGCTCGGCCTGTTGCTCGTGCCCGTCAACGCCTGGTGGGTGGCCATCATGGAGGCAGCCAAGTACACCGGCCACCCGACCACCTACTCGCTCTACTTCAACTGCGTGCTCTGGCTGCTGGCGTTGACCGTCTTCTCGCGCCTGCTCAACCGCCTGCGGCCCGGCCTCGGCCTCAACCGCGCCGAACTGCTGCTTGTCTACTTCATGCTCGGCCTCGGCTCCGCCCTCGCCGGCCACGATCAGGCCCAGGCCCTGCTCTCGGTCATCCTCTACCCGACCCAACGGGCCACACCGGAGAACGGCTGGCAGGACCTGTTCATCCGGTATCTGCACCCCAGCCTGTTCATCAGCCAGAAGACCACGCTCAAGGCCCTCTTCGAAGGTCACTCGACGCTCTGGCGGCCCGACGTCTTCTCTGGGCTGGCCAAGCCGCTGTTCTGGTGGGGCCTGTTCACCATGGCGCTGCTAGGCAGTTTTGCCTCGCTCAGCGTCATCCTCCGCCGCCAGTGGGCCGACCACGAGAAGCTGACCTTCCCCCTGGTCATGCTGCCGCTCGAGATGACCCAGACCGACGGCGGTCTCTGGCGCAACCCGCTGATGTGGGCCGGCTTCGCGCTGCCGTTCCTCATCAACCTGGTTAACAACCTCCACCAGATCTATCCCAGCTTGCCCTACCTGCGCACCCGCGACCACTTCCTCAGCAACTACCTCACCGGCCACCCCTGGTCCGCGATCGGCTGGAGCCCGATGTGGCTGCTGCCGTGGGCGGTCGGCCTGGGCTATCTGCTGCCGCTCGACATCCTCTTCAGTTCCTGGGTCTTCTTTTTCTACTGGAAGGCTCAGGCAATCACCGCCGCCGCGCTGGGCCTCGGCAACAGCAAGCCGCTTGCCCCGTACATCCCGGAGCAGGCCCTTGGCGCTTACCTGGGCATCGCCACGATCGTGGTTTGGGCCGCCCGCGACCATCTGCGTCGGGCCTGGCTAGCGACGGTGGCCGGTCTGCGGATGGAGGGTGACGAGCGCGAGGCACTGCGCTACCGCACGGCTGTCCTCTGGCACGTGGTCAGCGTCGGCTTCCTCATCTGGTTCTCCATCCACTTTGGCATGGAGCCCATCCCCGCCATTGTCTATCTGCTGGGCTACGCCGGCATCACCATCGCCGTGCTGCGCCTGCGCGCGGAGTTCGGCGCACCGGTCCACGACCTCCACTTCGCCGACCCGGGCCTGGTCATGGTTCATATCCGCGGCCCGCTGGCCTTTTCACCGCGGACCATCACTGGCTTCGGCTTCTACTTCTGGTTCAACCGCGCCCACCGCAGCCACCCCGGCCCGTTCTTCATCGAGTCGCTGGTTGGTGCCCAGCGCACCGGCGGCAGCCAGCGGCGCGTCCTGTTGGCCATGATCCTCGCCGGTATGGTGGCCATCCCCTCGGCCTACTGGGCCATCCTCGGCTCGCATATCGGCGAAGGCATCGAATCGGCCAAGCTGGGCGGAACCCTGCGCGGCTTTGGCGGCGAGGCCTGGAATCCCGTAGCCAGTTGGCTCCAAGCGCCGATGCGCCCCGACACCGGCGCCGCAACCGGCATCGTCGCTGGCTACCTGGTCGCCCTGGGGATGTTCCTCGTGCGCATCCGGTTCGTCGGCTTCCCGCTCCACCCCGTCGGCTACGGCATCAGTTCGACCTGGTCGATGGGCACCGTCTGGCTGCCGCTGTTCATCGCCTGGGTCTGCAAGGCGATGATCGTCCGCTACGGCGGCTTGCGCGGCTATCGGCGCGCCCTGCCCTTCTTCCTCGGGCTGATCTTGGGCGACTTCATCTCGGGTGGCATTTCAAACGTGATCGGCGTCTTTTCGGACTTCAAGCCGTACCACTTCCTCGGCTAGCCGGGGACCTGACCGCGGACGCCTGCAGCCGAACCGTAGCAGGCTGTCGACAATAGGGAGCGAACGATGCGTAGTTGGGTCATGCTGAGCGCCCTCCTGGGCCTCTCCCTCGGCGCCAACGCGGCCGACGGCGAACTCGCCGCGAACCGCCCGGTGCTCGCCGAATTCGGCTTCGAAGCCCCGCTGCCCGTGGGCGCGCCGGCCGCCGCCAGCCTGGTCGACGACAACGGCAACCAGGTCCTGCGTGTGCACCTCGACCGGACTGGCTCCGCGATGGCCGCCTTCGAGCTCGACCCGGCCACCCTCGCCGGGCGGACCATCCAGCTGCAGGCGCGCATCAAGGCCGAGGACGTCGACATGCCACCGCAAAGCTGGTCCGGGATCAAGGTCATGCTCCACACCAACGGGCCGAGCGGCGCCCAGTGGTCCAACCCCAACAACGTCTTCGGCACGTTCGACTGGACCACCTACGGCATCCGTATCTCGGTGCCCGAGGACATCGAGGTTGCCCGCCTGCAGATCGGCCTCGAGGCGACCCGCGGCACCGCCTGGTTCGATGACGTCCGCCTGACCCTCGTCCGCGGCCCCCGCCAGCGGCCCGCCGAGCCCGTCGGCCTCGACAACATCTACCGCGGCTACACCGACGTCGACCGTCTGCGCGGCGTGATGGTCAGCACGGCGGTGACCGAGCAAGACCTGCGCGACCTCAAGGCCAAGTTCAACGCCAACCTGATCCGCTGGCAGCTGCACTGGGGCAGCGTCAACTACGGCGACGACGACGGCCGCGATATGGAGGCCTACGATGCCTTCATTGCCGACCAGACCGCCAACCTCGAGCGGCTGCTGCCTGTCTGCGAGGAACTGGGCCTCTACGTCTGCCTCGACCTGCACACCCCGCCCGGCGGCATCCAGCACGGCGTCGGACACTACATCTTCCAGGAGGCGCACCTCCAGGACAAGTTCATTGCGGTCTGGGAGGACCTCGTCAACCGCTTCAAGGACGCGCCCGCGCTCTGGGGCTATGACCTGCTGAACGAAGCAGTCGAAGGCCTCGTCTCGCCCGACTGTCTCGATTGGCAGGAGCTGGCCGAGGTCACCGCCCGTCGCGTGCGCGAGCTCGACCCGGACCATGCGATCATCATCGAGCCGGCCAGCTGGGGCGGTATCGGCGGCCTGGCTGACTTCGAGCCGGTCGACGTGCCCGGCGTGGTCTACAGCCTCCACATCTACGACCCGCACAGCTACACACACCAGGGCGTCAGTGGCTCGACCGAGGTCTGGTCCTACCCGGGCGTCATCAGCAACACACAGTGGGACAAGGAGCGCCAGCGCCAGAACCTCCAGCGCGCTCGCGACTGGCAGAACGACTACGGTGTCCAGCTGTACATCGGCGAGTTCTCGGTCATCCGCTGGGCCGCGGGCGGCGAGCAGTACCTGACCGACCTCATCGAGCTGATCGAGGAGTTTGGCTGGGACTGGTCCTACCACGCCTACCGCGAGTGGACCGGCTGGAGCCTCGAGCACGACTCGAACCCCGACAACAACCAACGCCTAGAGGGCACGGACCCGCGCGGCGCCGCCATTCTCGCGGCGATGGCGCGCAACCAGCAGCCCGCCTTCGCGCGATAAGGGAGGGCGGTGCGCATGGCACGATGGTGGGGTCTCGATCTCGGCACGACCAACAGTTCGCTGGCCGTCTGGTCCGACGCTCGCTCCGAAGCGGAGATGGTCGACCTCGGTGACGTCTCGCGTCAGATGCTGCTGACCGAGTCGCCCGTCGTCCCCTCGGCGGTCTACATCAACCCGAAGGACGACTTCTGGACCTCGCTCGGCCGCATCCCCTCCATCGAGCGGCGCTGGTTGCTCGGCCGGCAGGCCTACATCGGCCGCGAGGCCGGCGACCGCAACTATGAGGGCCGGCAGCCAAACTACGTCGAATCGTTCAAACCGCTACTGGCCGCCGCGCCGACCAAGGTCATGACCCGCGTCGGCGGCCGCGCCTACACCGCCCGCGAGATCACCCGCATCTTCATGCGTGAACTCGTCCTGCAGGCGCGCCGGATCGGCCGCGAGAAGATCAACGCACTGACCATGGCGGTCCCCGTCGACAGCTTCGAGACCTACCGCGCCGAGCTGAGCGCCGCGGCGGCGCGCCTGGGTATCCGCGGCTTCCAGACCGTCGACGAGCCGGTCGCTGCGGCGCTGGGCTACGGGCTCAACACCGAGCGCGAGCTGACCATGCTGGTCTTCGACTTCGGCGGCAGCACCCTCGACGTCGCCGTCGTCCGCACGACCGGCCCCGGCAAGGCCGGCACCCCGGCCGAGGTCGTCGCCAAGCAGGGCCTCTCGCTGGGCGGCAACAACGTCGACGTTTGGCTGGTCGAGCACTTCGCCCGCCAAATCAACCTTAACGCCAACCTGTGGCGGGGAACCGAGTGGTACCAAGCCCTCCTCGACTCCGCCCAGGCCCTCAAAGAGGACCTGTTCCACCGCGAGGAGGCCAGCCTGAGCATCGGCGGTCGGATGGGCAAAGAGCTGGGCTTCCGCGACCAGCAGCCCACCCTCAGCCGCGACGGCCTGATCGAAGCTCTCCGCGAGCATGGGCTGTACGCGGACATCGAGCGAACCATCGAGACGCTGCTGACTGAGGCAGCCAGCCGCGGCATCGAGCCGCGCGACATCGACGAGGTGCTGATTACCGGCGGCTCGTCACTGCTGCCCGACGTCCACCGCGTCCTCGCTGATATCTTCGGCCGCCCGCGCCTGCGCGACTGGCTGCCCTTCGAGGCCGTGGCCAACGGCGCCTGCGTCTTCGCCGCCGGCCATCGCGTGCAGGACTTCATCCGCCACGACTACGCCCTACTGACCTTTGACCGCGACAGCCGCGACGTCGAGTACCCGGTCATCATCCCCCGCGGCACCCAGTACCCGACCGACGGACCCGTCTGGGAAGGCTACTTCACACCGACCTGCGCGCGCGGCGAACCGGCCACCGAGTTCGAGCTGAAGATCTGCGAGATCAGCCGCGCCACCGGCCCGCAGAAGGCGATCGGCTACGACGAGAACAGCCGTCTGCGCGTGCTCGACCGGGCCAAGGATGAGGTCGTCGTCATCTGCCTCAACGAAGGCGACGCGACGCTGGGCTTCCTTCGCCCGCCGCATCCGCCGCACCGCACCGAGGCCCGGCTGCGGATCGGTTTCGCGGTGAACAACGACCGCTACCTGACCGCCACGGTGTCCGACCTGCTGACCAACACCCGCCTGATGGAGAACCAGCCGGTGGTCAAGCTGCGTTGAGCCGTCCGCCGCGGCCACACAGTATGCAACCATCGGCGCGGCGCCGACTCCAAACGGGTACTATGGCTACCGCAACCTCGCCCCGTTTCGGCCTCGTCGATTGGGCCGACGACATCCACGACGCGACGCCCGATATCGCGCCGGCGCCCGAGGCCGCGCCGGAGCTGCCGCCGGCCAACGAGCTGCTCGAGCGCCTGAGCCGCGCGGAGGGCAATCTGCTCCTGGCCCACGCCCAGCTCGACCGCGCCGACAGCGAGCGCCGCAGCCTGCGCGCCGAGCTCGACAACGAGCGGCGCCTGCGCGACATGGCCGAGCAGGCCCGCGCCGCCGCCGAGTCGCGGCTGGCCGAGGCGCGCGAGGGCGTCTGGCGTTGGCTCGCGCGCCTGGCGCGCACCCCGCTCTGGCGCATCCGCGGCGCGCTGGTCGAGCCG
>DHNJ01000020.1:0-20087 GCA_002409445.1 Armatimonadetes bacterium UBA5419
GGCCTGGCGCCGGTCACCGGCCAGCTCTCCGAGCCGCTCGCCGCCTGGGCGGTCGCGGCGCGGCTGCTCGCGGGCCTGGAGTCGAGCCTCCCGCGCGAGATCGCGCCGGACCTGTGGGAGCAGGTGGCCAGCGGGCCACGGCGGCTGCGGGCGATCTGGAGCGAGGCGGCGGGCGACGGGCTGGCCTTGGCGGTCGATGCGGAGCCGGGCGAGACGGTCTACGACAGCCTCGGCCGCCAGCTCGGCGCCGGGCCCCACCCCATCAGCGCGCGGCCGCTCTATTTCGAGCGCGCGAGCCTGCTGGGACCCGCCGTTGATGACGCGCCGGCCGAGCTACCGGCGGACTAGTTGCCGAGCGCCGGCTGCCCGCCCTCGCGCGCGCCGGCGACGACCCGCGCTAGAGCCAGGCCAGCCTCCAGCGCCTCCCAGCGCCGCGGCTCGACCAAGTTGGCCACCAGCTTACCGCTCTCCAGCCGCACACGCGGCGCCTCGCCCGCGCTCACCGCCCGCTGCAGGCCGCGGGCGACGATACGCATTTCGCGCGCGTCCAAGCCGTCGTTGGCGCCAAACTCGAGGTTGAGCTGGCCGGAGGTGTAGCGCACCGTGGTGAAGCCCGCGGCGATGCTGGCTAGCTTCAGGCGCATCAGCCCGAACAAGTTCCGCGTCGGCACTGGCTGCCGGCCGTAGCGATCCTGCACCTCCGCGTCCAGTTCGCGCAGCGCCGCCTCGTCGCGCACGGTCGCCAGACGGCGGTAGAGGTCGATGCGCTGCTGCTCGTCGACGATGTAGAAGCCCGGCAGGCTGGCCTTGACCGGCAGGTCGAGGTCGGCGACCGCCGGCGGCGGGGGCGGCTCCTCGTCGCCCTGGCGCAGCGCCTGCACCGCCTCGGCCAGCAGCTGCGTGTACAGCTCGTAGCCGACCTCCTCGACAAAGCCGCTCTGCTTCAGCCCCAACAGGTCGCCCGCGCCGCGGATTTCGAGGTCGCGCAAGGCGATCTGGAAGCCGGAGCCCAGGTCGCTCAGCTCCTCGATCACCTCCAGGCGCTCCTCGGCCTCCTTGGTCAGCTTCTTGTGCTCGCGGTGCAGCAGGTACGCGTAGGCCTGCCGCTCCCGTCGGCCGACGCGGCCGCATAGCTGGTAGAGCTGGGCCAAGCCAAACGTGTCGCAGTCGTCGACCAGGATCGTGTTGACGTTGGGGATGTCCAGGCCGTTCTCGATGATCGTTGTGCAGACCAGTACGTCGTAGTTGCCCGCGTACATCTCCAGCATGCGCTCTTCGAGCTCGTCCTCGCTCATCTGCCCGTGGGCCACGCCGACCCGCGCGGTCGGCACGAGTTGGCGGATCTGGTTGGCCAGGCGGTCGATGGTCCTCACGCGGTTGTGGAGGAAGAAAACCTGGCCGTCGCGGTCGAGCTCGCGCAGGATCGCCTCGCGCACCCGGTCCTCGCGGCGTTCGCCGACGGTGATGCGCACCGGCCGGCGGCCCTGCGGCGCCTCCTGCAGCAGGCTCAGTTCGCGCACGCCGATCATCGCCGCGTTCAGTGTGCGCGGGATCGGCGTCGCGGTCATCGTCAGCACATCAACCCCCAGGCGCATCTCCTTGATTCGCTCTTTATGCTTGACGCCGAACCGCTGCTCTTCGTCGACGACGAGCAGCCCCAGGTCCTTACACTCGACATCGCTCGACAACAGCCGGTGCGTGCCGACGACGACCTGCACCTCGCCCTCGCGCAGCGCGGCGAGCGTCTGCTGCTGCTCCTTGCGGCTGCGGAAGCGGCTGAGCACCTCGACCCGCACGCCGAACGAGCCCAGCCGCTCGGCAAAGGTCGCGTGGTGCTGCTGGGCCAGGATGGTCGTCGGCGCGAGAACCGCGACCTGCCAGCCGCTCTGCACCGCCTTGTACGCCGCGCGCACAGCGACCTCGGTTTTGCCATAGCCAACGTCGCCGACCAGCAGCCGGTCCATCGGCACGGCGCGCTCCATGTCGCGCTTGATGTCGGCGATGGCCTTCAGCTGATCGCCCGTTTCCTCGTAGATGAAGGCCGCCTCGACATCGTGCTGGCGCTTGGTGTCGGGCACCGCGGCGCGGCCGTCGGCCTGGCTGCGGCGGGCATACAGCCGCAGCAACTCGCGTGCGGTCTCCTGGCTCGCGCGGACCGCCTTCGCCGTCGTCCGCCGCCAGCGGCTATCGCCCAGGCCGTTAAGCGACGGCGTCTTGCCCTCGGGGCCGAGGTAGCGCTGCACGCGGTCCAGCTCAGTGACCGGGACGAACAGCTTATCCGTGCCCGCGTAGTCGATCTGCAGGAAATCGCGCTCCTGGTCGCCGATCATGCGGCTGACCAGGCCAGCGTAGATGCCGACGCCGTAGTGTAGGTGGACGACCAGGTCGCCCGCGGCGAGTTCGGTCAGGCTGGCCAGCGCCGTGCTGTTGCGTTGGGCCAGCTTGCGCCCACCGAACAGCCGCGCCCGGCGCCAGCCGAACAACTCTTGGTCGGTCAGCACGGCCAGGTCGCGCGCCGGTACCATGAACCCGCGCGCCAGCCGCTGGTCCCAGATAGTCAGCTCGCCCTTGTGTGGCAGCGGTGGCAGCGGCCGCGGCGCGTCGTCGTCACCGGCCGGCTCGTCCTCGGTTTGCAGCGCCGCGACGTCGTGGGTCAGCAGAATCTGCCGCAGGCGGCCGGTCTGGTGCGTTAAGAACAGCAGTCGCTGCCCCTCCTCGCGCCAAGCCGCCAGCGCCTCCATCGCCCGGCCTAGTTCACCGGAGAAGTCGGGCAGTGGTTCGAGCCCGAAGTCGATCGGCGGCGGCTGGACGACCGTCGGCTCGGCGGTGATCTCCAGCGTCGGCAGGCCGGCCCAGGGCGGCTGGGTCGGGTGGTAGCGCAAATAGATGGGCGCGGGCAGGGCGAGGACCGCGCCTCCGGCGAGCTTATTGGCGTAGACGACCTCGATCTCGCGCGCCAACTCCTCGCCGCGCAGGGCCAACTGCGTTGGCTCATCGACCAGGATCACCGCGTCGGGCGGCAGGTAGTCGATCAGCGTGGCGACCTCGTCGTAGAGGAACGGCAGGTAGTGGTCCGAACCGTCGAACGCCTCCTCGGCCTCGAGCCGGCGCAGGTCGCGGGCGGTGCGCGCGCGCAAGCGTTTGGCCTCCAGCGTCCGCCCCGCGGCCTCAAGCTCGTGCGCCTGCTCGTCACAAGCCGCACCGATCGCCCCGACGGCCTCCGCGTCGAGCGCGCGTGTGCGGATACTCTCGCGGGTCAGGGTGATCGTCGCGCGCTCGCGCGGGGTGGTCGAGCGCTGACTGTTGACCTCGAACGTCCGCAGCGACTCGATCTCGTCGCCCCAGAACTCGACCCGCAGCGGGTGCGGCGCGGTGACGGGGAAGACATCGACGATACCCCCGCGCACCGCCACCTGGCCTGGCTGGACGACAGGGTCATGCCGCTCGTAGCCCAGTTCGGTCAGCCGCGCGAGCAGCGCGTCGGGCGACAACTCCTGGCCCACGGCGAGGTCGAGCTCGGCCCCGGCCAGCGCGCCACGCGGCAGTGTGCGGTGCAGCAGCGCGGCCAGCGGTGCGACCACCACGCATGGGTCGCCCCGCAGCAAGGCCTCCATCGCCTCGAGCCGCTGGCCGACCAGCTGGCTATCGACGCCTGCGTCGTCGTAGAGCAGCGTCTGTAGCGCGGGGAACAGGCGCAGCGGCGAGGCCAGGTCGTCGGCGGGGCCGCGCAGGAGGGCATGCAGGTCGGAGTACCAGGTCTCGGCGACGCCGGTGGTCGTCGTGACGATGAGAATCGTGCGCTGCAGTTCGCGGAACAGCGAGGCGGCGAGCACCGCGCGCGACGAGCCGGCCAGGCCGATCGCCTGCCCCCCGCTGCCACGCACGAGCGCGTCGGCGGCCACGCCGCGGGCGGCGAGGTGCTCGAACTCAGCGATCAGTGACTGCATCGGCGCCCGGCGCTCCTCAGCTGAGCCGCGACAGGACCAGCGCGGCGGCGCCGATGATACCCGAATCGTCGCCCAGCGAGCCCGGCACGATGTTCTCGACCGGCCACGGGTTCAGGCGGCAGCGCGCGCGCACCGTGCGCTTGATGCTGCCGAACAAGTGGTCGCCGGCCTTGGCGATCTGCCCGGAGAACACAATCACCTCCGGGTCGACCAGATTGACCGCCGAGACCGCCGCTAAGCCGAGGTAGAAGCCGATCTCGCCCCAGATCTCGATCGCCACCTCGTCGCCCTGGGCCGCAGCCTGGCTGATCATCTTCGGCGTCAGCTCGTCGCGCTGGAACTCGCGAATGTAGTTCCACAACAGGCTCTCGCGGCCCGCCTGCAGTCGGCGCCAGGCCGCGCGCAGGATGCCGGCCGTGCCGCAGAACGCCTCGACGCAGCCGAAGTTGCCGCAGCCGCACTGGGGCCCGTTGGGGTCGATTACCGTGTGGCCCAGCTCCGCGCCCTGGCTGTGCGCGCCGACGACCAGCTGGCCGTCGATGACGATGCCGCCGCCCACGCCGGTGCCCAGCGTGAACAACACGAGGTCGTCCGCACCGTATTGCTTGCCCACGCCGTAACGGCACTCGCCCAGCGCCGCGACTGAGGCGTCATTGCCGACGATGACCGCCTGCTGGAAGCGGTCGATCAACGGTTGGGTGAAGTTGGAGCCGTTGGCACCGGGGATGTTGGGGCTGCCGGAGACCAGTCCGGTCTTCGCCCGCACCGTACCTGGGTAGCCGACACCGATGCCAGCCACATCATCGAAAGTCAGGCCCAGTTCCTGCACCGCCATCTCGATCGCGTCGCCGATGCGCTTGACGAAGTGCGCGAAACCGCGCTCCGCCTCAGAGGAAACCTCGAGCCGCGAGACGACCTGCGCCTCTCGGTTGACCAGCCCAACCTTGATGAAAGTCCCGCCAATATCGACGGCGGCCACGTACGGCGCCGAGTCCTTCAAGGGCGGCAACTGAATCTGGGGCACAGCACTGGCCATCACACCACTCCCATGGCGCCGATTGTAGGCACCGCCCGCCCGTTCGTCAAACTTTGACGACCGTCACGAGTGCGCGAAGACCTGGCGCGCAACCGCCTCGGATCTGCTAGACTAGAGCATGGTGATTGTGGCAGACCGAGGGGCTGCCGCTGGTGCCGTGCACCCGTGCATGACGAACGCACTGTTACACGATCGTCTGCGCCACCCGCCAGACCGGATCCCTCGGGAAGGTAAGATGTCAAAATGGATGGCCAAGCGCGCGTCGTAGGGGTGATTAAGTTCTACAATCCCCGCAAAGGCTATGGGTTTGTCTCGCACACCCAAGGCAGCGACGTCTTCTTTCACCTGTCGCATCTACGGACTGCCTTCCAACCGACCCCAGGCCACGTAGTCACGTTCCGCCTCGGCTCCAACCGCGAAGGACTGGTCGCCGAGGAGCTCGAACTGACCGGGCTCGACGCCGTTGATCGCTACGATGCCACGGTGGTCGCGATCAACGACGAGTGCGGCGAGGCACTGACCAGCGACGGGTTCCGCGTGGCCTTCCTGCGGGCCGACTACGTCCCGCGGCCGGAGGCCGATCTGCTTGACCTGGGCGCCGAGATCGAGCTGAACCTGCTGGTCGAGGAACGCACGGGCTTCCGCGCCCGCGTGCTCCGTCCACGTGACTGGCTGCCGACGGCCGCTGTCGTCGAGCCGACCGAGCGCCGCCACTTCGACGACGACGACGAGAACCGCCGGCTGCTCGGGGTGCTGTACAAGACCAGCTCGGACGAGGAGGCGCTGCAGGCCGCGCACACGCTGGTCGAACGCAACCTCCGCGCGGCGCTCTCAGCACTCGTCGCGCGCGTCTTCGACCCGGTTCTCGAGGCGACGACTCGCCTCCGCCTGGCGGAATACCTACCGCAGATCTACTTCGACGAGGAGGTCCGCGGCTACCTCGAGACGGCCACCGAGGCGCTGTCGGCCGATGTGACCGCCGGGCTGGTTGGTCCGCTGCATAGCACCACGCTGCTCTGGTCGCCCGACTTCCCGGTGCGCTGGTCGCAGTACCTGCTACCCTTCGGCCTCAGCTTGCTGCGCGCCCTCGCCAGCGTGCCCGCCGCCCATGACGAACTCGACTCGCCGGAGGCCAGCGAGGCGACCGAGGCCTGGCTCGAGCGAGTTTGGCGCCATGTCAGCCAGCAGCGCTCGGGTAGCGGCCACGTGACCACCTCGGCGTTCTACATGCTGACCGCCCTGTGGGACGCGGGGCTGATGCGCAAGATGGTCGACCGGGCGCTCGGCCGTCTGCTCGACGGCCTCGAACCGGATGCCTGGACCCACCAGCTCAAGTACCTTCCCGAGCAGGTCGAGGCCGGATTCGCCCGCAGCCTGGTCACCGCGTTGGCCCGCCGGCCGATGCTCCTGCGCGCCCTGCTCGCCCCCGAGCACGAGTTGCACTTCGTCGCCTGGGTCGAGTCCATGACCACCGACGGTGTGCGCATCCACCCCGCCCTGCTGACCGCGTTGTTGCCGCTGCTGGATGAGAAGCTGCAGTCCATCAGCCAGGCCCGCCTCCGCGACCTGATTGAACCGCGGCTGGACACCGCCGCAGTCCTCGACGCGCTCGATCATCCCGAGCTGCCGCTCGAGGCGGGCTGGGCCGGGCTGGCCTACGCGCGCGACCGAGGCGACCTGTTCGAGAAACTCGCCGACCCCGTCGCCCACACCAAGGCGATGGCCTGGGCCCGCCGTGCGCTACCAGCCCTCTCACTACCCGGCGCGGAGCCGCGGACAATCCTCGCCGCGTTGCAGATGGCCACGCGCCTGACCGAGACCAATCCCGACCTGCCCGAGCCGGCCCTGCTGCTGCGGGCCGTGCAATCGGCGATCGGCCAGCATGTCGCGGTCGTCGACGCGGCGGCGCTGCCGGCCCTGCTCGACACCTGGGACCCGCCGACCGTCGCCGGGCTGGCGTCAGCCTTGCTCGCGCGGCTGGCCCGTGGCGACCTCGACGCCGACGGGCGCGGCCTCGTCCGCCGCCGCCTCCAGTGCAGCATCGCCGGCCTCGAGGCCACGGTCGACGCGCTGCTAGACTACCTGGAGGAGCCGAGCGACCCGCTCGTGATCAACGCGCTCATCGCCCAGGTTGAGCGCCTCGAGCACAACGATACCAACGCGGCACTCACCGGCTGCAGCCGCGTGCTCCGCGATCTGCTGGCCGAGGCGGCGATCAACTGGCAGGCGGGGCTGATCAGCCATCTTGAGATGGACGCGCAGGGGCAAGCGCTAGCGTTCCTCGAAGACTCCGGCCTGGCTTTGCCCGCGCGGCTCTTCGCCGATCCGGTTGACGTCGCCCCGTGGCGCTGGGTGCGGCTGATCCTCCGCCGCGGCACGGCCCTGGGCGTGCTCGCCGCCGCGCCCGCGGGCGTCGCCGAGTCGTTCGGCCTGCTCAGCGGCGGCCTGACCTTCTCGGCGACCGACAGCCTCTGCGGCGTGATCATGGACCTACGTGGCGAGCGGTGCTACTTTGAACTCTCGACCTTAGTCGACGCGGTTGGCGCGCCGCCGGCCGCCGGGACGCTGCTCGCGTTCCGCGCGGTGCCGGCGCCGCCCGGGGCCGCCTGGGCTCAGATCGCCGTCGAGGCGCGGCAGCGCTTGCGCGCGGCTGATCTGCCCGCATTGCTGCGGGCGATCACCGCGGCCAGCCCGGCCGACGAGACGGTGGTTGCGGTGGCGCTCGGCGTGGCACGCGGACTCGGCGCGGAGGCGTCCGAAGCACTAGCGGCCGCGTTGGAAGACGTGCCAGCAGCCGCGGCGCTGTTGGCCGAGACCGACGACGAGGTGGAGACAGCGTAGGCATGGAACAGCCAGGGATGCTGGCGGGCGCCCTGCAAGCCCGCTCGGCGACCGACCACGAAGCGTGGTTGCGGTTCCGCCAGGCCTTGCGCCGCGCCCTTAGCGAGGGCCGGCTCCACGCCAGCCACGGCGAAGGCCACTGGCGCACGGTCGAGACCTGTGCGGCGCGGATGATCCCCGAGCGGGTGCTCACCAGCATCGCCCCCGCCGAGATTCTCCTGCTGGTCAGCGCCTGCGTTGCCCACGACTGTTTCCTCCCCGACCAGCCCGGCCGTCGTTGGCTCGTCGACGATCCCGCGCAGTGGGGCCTGGACCCAGCCTTCGCCGCCAACCTGCGGCGCGTCAGCGAGATCGCCCTGGACATCTCGCGCATCGCCCGCGCCCCGCGCTGGACCTACCTCGGCGGCCAGGCCGTCGACCTCCATCGCGTCATCAGCGTGCTCCACGTTGCCGACCGCCTCGACCCCGAACACACCGACTGCCCGGCGCCGGCCGACGCCGAGATCGAGCCCGAGGACATCGCCCGCTGGCCGAATGTCTACGGTGTGTCGATCGGCCTGATCGACCCGCGCGAGGGCATCATGCGCATCGACCTGACCTCGACCGACCGCGCCCAGCGACGCGCGGCCGAGGCGGCCATGCGGCCCTGGTGCGATGAGGCGCTGCAGGCCGTGCGCAACACGCTGCTCGCCTGTGGCATGCCCTTCCGCAAGGTCGAGGCACACGACCTCCACGCGCGCCCCTCGGCCGACATGCTCGCCGCCCAGGAACTGATGCGCACCCGCGCCGGCACGCGCCGCCGGCCGGCCACGCCGTTCAAGGCGCTCGAAGCCTACGGTGAGCAGGACGGCCACCTGCTGCCCGCGCGCGACGAGGACACCATCCGCCTCAGCGGCCGCTGCCTGGTCTCGCCGCTGACCGTGCTGACCGGCGAGTCGGGCGTCGGCAAGACCTCGCTGGCCGCGGCCGGCCTGATCCCCTGGCTCCGGCTCAACGACTACGAGGGCGTCTACGCCCGCTGCCTCAACGACCCAATCGGCTCGCTGCTGGCCTCCGCCCGCACGCTCCTGCCCGCCGGCCGCACCGCCGCCAGCCTGCCCGAGGCCGCGTCGATCCTCGCCGAGACCTACAACCGGCCTGTGATCCTCGTCCTCGATCAGGCCCAGGAACTGTTCACCCGCCTCGGCTCGCGCACCCGCCTCGACTTTGCCCAGCAGATCGCCGAACTGCTCTCCATGCCCAGCGAACCGGCGCACCTGCTGATCGCCATCCAGCGCGACTTCTTCCACCACCTCATCGAGCTACAAAGCGTCCTGCCGACGATCCTCGCCGAGGTCATCACCGTGCCGCGGCTCAACCGCGACCAAGCCGAGCAGGTCATCCACCGCTCGCTCGGCCGCTTTCGGCTGCGCTTCGACCACCTTGTCATCAGCCACATCCTCGACGACCTGATGACCGTGGAAGGCATCTTACCCGTCGAGTTGCAGATCGTCTGCGACCTACTGACCAACGCGGTCGAGGAGGACGAGACGCGCGTCGGGTTCGAGGTCTACCGGCGCATTGGGCCCGCGCGACGCATGCTCGCGGGCGTGCTCGACGCGCGGCTGCGCCCCTTCCGCTTCCGCCGGCTGACCCTCGCGCGGGCGATCCTGCTCAATTGCGTCACCGCCCAGGGCACCAAGGCCATCCTCACCGCTGAGGAGTGCGCGGTCGACACCGGCGCCGACCTAGCCACGGTGCGCGACGTGCTGGCCGGGCTGGAGGAGCAGAAGCTGCTCCACCGCCTAACGATGAACGGCAAGGACGCCTGGGAGCTGAGTCACGCCTATGTCGCGCACTGGCTCGAGCCGTCGCTGCGGGCGGCGGAGACCGAGGCCAAGGGCATCGACGACCTGCTGCACCGCGAGCTGAATAACTACGAGCGGTTCGGCGAACTGCTCGACCGTGACAAGTTGGCCCTGATCCACGACGTGCGCCGGCGGCTGACACTCACGCCCGAGGAACTCGACCTGCTCATCCGCTCCTCGGCGGCGACCAACTACCATCCCGACTACTGGCTGCCGCGGGCCAACGAATTGGCGGTCAGCCAGCAGATGGTCCTCTGCATCGACCTGCTCTATTCGCCCCAGCCCGACCTGCGCGACGCCCTGCGCTCGATGATCAGCCGCCTCGACCACAAGGCCATTCTGCCGACTCTGCTGGGTAGCCTGCAGGAGGCCGACCCGGCCGTGCGGGAGACCGCCCTCGCCCTCCTCCGTGAGGTTGACCAACAGATCGTCCGTGCCCTGGAGCGTGGCGACGCCACGCAGCAACAGCAGGCCGCCTATGCCCTGGGCCAGATCGGCGCACGCCACGCGGTCGCCCCGCTCGTCGAGCAGGTGCAGGCCGCCGCCAGCGCCGAGGTCCGCGAGCAGGCGGCCGAAGCGCTCGCCGAGATCGACCGCCCGCGCAGCGCGGAGCTGCTCCTACGCAGCCTGCGCACGGGGACCGAGGTCAGCCGCTGGAACGCGGCCATGGCGCTCAGCCGGCTCGGTCGCGACGCCGCGGTCCGCGACCGGCTGCGCCGCGAGGCCGAGCGCGCCGACGCCAACGACGTCCTGGTCTTCGCCTATGCGCGCGCCTGCATCGAGGGCCAGCAATTCGCCGACGCAGAGCGCCTGCTGCAAAACCTCGAGAAGCGGCAGCTGCCCGAGGCCCAGAAGCACCGCCTGGCCACGGCCTGGGCCGACCTCGCCCGCTGGCGCGAGGACGAGCAACGCGGCGCGCTCAGCTGGCCGATGTACCGCGGATCCGCCGCCGGCCGCGCCTACACTAGCGTGGGGCTGACACTGCCGCTCGATCTGAAGTGGACTTTCGCCACCAGCGACCGCGTCTACAGTTCGCCCGCGGTCGCGGGCAGCATGGTCTTCATCGGCTCCGATGACCACAAGCTCTACGCCCTCGACGCCGACAGCGGTCTCGAGATCTGGACCTACCAGGCACCCGCGGCGATCCGCAGTTCGCCCTGCGTCCTGGGTGAGTTGGTGATCGTCCCCGATGCGCAGGGCACGCTGTACGCCCTCGACGCAGAGACCGGCGCCCAGGCCTGGACGCGCAAGCTCGGCCACGCGGTCGGCGCGAGCGTCCGCGGCCACGACGACCTGGCGGTCATCGGCACGATGGGCGGCCAGGTGGTCGCCTTCGACCCCCGCACCGGCGAGCCGAAATGGACTCGCGCGCTCGAGGGACCGGTCGAGTCGAGCGCTGCGCTCACTAGCGAGCTCGTCGCGATCGGTGGGCCGAACCAGGGCCTCTGGATGCTGCGCGCGAGCGACGGTGAGGTGCTCTGGCGCTACCGCACGGTCGGTGAGCTGCGCGGCAGCCCGGCCTTCACGCGCCACGGCGTGCTCGTCGGCGACAGCGAAGGCCGTCTCGACTATCTCGACCGGGACGGCGAGGTGCTCTGGTCCAACTTCCTGCGCGGGCCTGTCGGCTGTTCCGCCGCGGTGGCGCACGGCTTGATCTACCTCGGCTCGGCCGACGGTGAGATCGCCGCCTTCGCCCACGACACGGGCCGCCGCGTCTGGACCTTTGAAACGCAGGGCGAGTTCAGCGCGTCGCCGGCGGTCGCCGGGCAAGTCGTGTTCATCGGCAGCCTCGCCGGCGACCTGTTCGCCCTCGACGCCCAGAGCGGCAAGCAACTGTGGCGCTACCCGACCGGGTACAGCATCCATTCCAGCCCAGCGGTGGCCGACCGGCGGCTGTTTGTCGCCCTGCGTTACTACAACATGTGCGCCTTCGCCGAACTGAGTTCGGACGCCGAGGTTTGACCACCCCCGCGGGCCGTGGTAGCCTAGGGGCACCTCGCCGACGAGGAGGGTACGGCCATCGCTACCGGTACAGTTAAGTGGTATGACACAGAGAAGGGCTACGGCTTTGTCTACGAAGACAACGCCAACCGCGACGTCTTCCTGCACAGCGCGGACATCGACGAGCCCGAGCCCAAGACCCTCTACGAAGGCCATCGGGTCCGTTTTGAGGTTGAGGACAGCGATCGTGGCCCGCGGGCGACGAACGTCACCGTCCTGACCGGCACCGAGACCGTCGAGGGCCAGGCGGCCGAGGCCGCCGCTGCCGCCGAGCAGGAGGTCGACCCGACCGAGGTCTTCGACCCCACCATCCTGCCCGACGACATCGAACTGGGCGACCCCTCCCAGCCGCAAGAGTAACCGCCCCGGCGGCTACTCGCGGGTATGACTCGTGGCGTACAGTGCCGCGTTCAGCCACAGGCGGTCCAGCATCGGCCAGCTCGCGCGGAACGTCGGCGGTGTGGCAAACACCACCAGCTGACCTGCGCCCACCCGCTCCTGCCAGCACCAGGCTCGGCCCGCTAACTGTGGCCGCATCCGCTGCGGTACCCAGCCCACCGGTGGCCGCGCGCTCAGTCGCACGACCGTCCGGCCCGCGGGCGGACCGACGAACAGCGCCGAGCCGACCACGGGTACCGTGATCTCCGCCGGGCAACCGTAGGTCAGGTAGCTGTACGGATCCGTCTCCGCCCAGGCGACCGCGCCGGGAATCCGCTGCGGCTGCCGCTCCAGTGGCACGACCGCGTCCTTTTCCGACGGCCCCTCCGCCTCCAGGTCGCGCACCGGCCCTGCGCCGCTCAGGCCCTCGCGTGCACAAAGCCAACTGGCCACCTGCGAACCGAAGCCAACCGCGGTCCCGCCCGCCGTCAGCCAGTTACGCAACAGCGCCGCCTCGGCGCCGAAGACCTGGTCGTAGCGGTCGCTGTTGGGTAGCAGCAGTACGTCGTATTCACGCAGCACCTCGGCGCTCAGGCCGCGCGCGTTCAACGGTGTATACGGCAGGTGGTAGACCTGTTCGAGCAGGTACGCCAGCCAGCCCGCGCCCAGCGCGTCCGTTGGCTCGCGGGTGACCAGCGCCAGTCGCGTCGGCCGCACCGGGCGTGCGTAGCTGCTGCCCAGGCTAGCCTGCGCCGCCCCACCCTCCCAGGCGCGATCCGCGCTGACCAGCTCGCAGCCCGTCTCCGCCACCACCGCCGCCAGTCGCGCCGCCAGGTCGCCGCCGTGCTCGCCGCAATGCAGGATCGCCGTCCCGCGCTCGTACCGCCGCCCGCCGAAGACGAGCGGCCGCGCCAGCACTCGCGGCGTCCAGTCCTCGCGCCCGGCCAGCCGGCACATGGCCTGGTACGCCGCGCGCGTGGTCATCGGCAGCAGGTAAGCCACGCGCGCCGGCTCGAACTCCGGCCGCAGCGGGCTCAGTTCGACCTCGGGCCACTCGGCCGCCCACCAGGCGGTCAGCCCGTGGCGGTGCGGCAGCGACCAGGCAGTCACGTCGTAGATGGCCGTGCTCGCGCCGGCCGCCAGCAGCTCCTCCTCGCGCTCGGCGAAAGCCTCGTCCAGCACCGGCTCCGGCTCGCAGAGGGCCCGCACCAGGCCGTTGCTCGGCTGGGCTAGTGGGACCAGCACCGAACCGGGCGCAATGGTCACCTGGCGTGTGTCGCCGCCCTCGTGTGGCTCCGCCTCGAGGTCGAACGCCGCGGCGACTAGCTCCGCCTCGATGCCCTGCGCGCGCAGCAGGCTGGCCACGTCCGCCGCGTCGGCCGCCCGGTCGCCCGCATCGATCACCAGCGCCTGCCGCGGCGCGTCCAACGCCGTGCGCACCGCCCGCTCGCGGTGGTCGCGGTAGGCGGTCAGCAGCGCCTCGCGCTGCTCCACCGCCGCTGCGCAGGTCGTGAACGCCGCGACGAAGTGTCGCTCGATCGCCTGCGGCAGCGTGACCAGCCGGTCGTGCTCGTTGCGCAGGGCCAGCGTGCGCGGCGTGTCCTGCTCGAAGGTCATGCCCACCGCGCCGTGGTAGGCCGGCCAGCTCTCGCCGTAACCGGGATAGAAACAGTCGAACAGCTCGCCGACGAAGAAGTCCCACCCACGCGCATCGAAGGCCGCGGCGTTGGCCCAACCGAAATACTCCCAGCCGTCGCGCACCCGCGGGTCGACGTGCGGCTCCAGCGGCTCCGCAGCCGGCGCGAAGAAGTAGCCACCAGCGCTGATCATCTCGTGTAGATCGACGACCACCTGCGGCCGCCAGGCGAGGAAGGCGGCCACGCGCGCGCGGGTCTCTGGGTGCGTCAGCAGGCACCAATCACGATTCAGATCGAACGCGTAGTGGCTGCCGCGCGGTCCGGGCCAGGGCGCGTAGTGGTCGGCGCTGTGGCGGTCGGTGGTCGGCTGCAGCCCGCCGAGCGAGTAGTAGGAGTTGATCGACCGGTCGCGGCCGTCGGGGTTCTGGACGGGATCGATGACCACAACTGCCCGCTCGCGAATGGCCTGCGTGGTCGCGTCGGTGCCCGCGACCAGCTGATAGGCCAAGGCCAGCGCCGCCTCGGTGCCCGAGTGCTCACCGCCATGGACCGCGGCCATGACCCAGACGACGATCGGCAGGTCGTCGAGGTCGGGGCACTCGGCCTCCGGATCGGCCAGCCGCTGGCCCAGCGCCCGCCGGGTTTCCAACCGGTCCAGGTTCTCGCGGCTGCTGACGACCAGCTGGGCCAGCGTCCGGCCCTCGAGGCTGCGGCCGATCGGCAGCAGCTCAGCGCGGCCGGTCTCGTGCAGCGCAGCGAGATAGCGCAGCGCGTCGCTGTGCCGGTTCAGCTGGGTGCCGAGGCGGTGGCCCAGACCCTTGGCCGGCGTCATGACGGTGGGGTCGTAGTGCGCGGGGTCACCCAGTGCGGCGAGGGATGGCAGAGCAGGCGGGTTAGTCATGGCCCGCTCGCCTTTCGACGCCGGCGCGCGCTAACCTGCCGGGCGGCGAGCGAGGATGATGCGATAGTAGATCGGCACCTGGAAAGCTGAGTGGATGTCCGCCTCGAACTGGCGCTCGGCGAGCAGCTCGAAGCCCACCGCGGCCAGCCAGCCCGAGACCAACTCCAGCGTGTGCCGGTGCATCTTCCAGCCGGCCAGATGCGCGATCGGGTTGTCCAGCCCGCTATCGGCGCGGCCCACGCGCTCGCTCTGCACCGGGTGGTCCGGCACATACTCGTCGAAGGTGAACAGCAGATGCCCGCCGGGCACCAGGGCCTCCCAGGCGCGGGCGATAAAGCCCTGCGGGTCCAGCAAGCACTCGTAGACACCGGCCGAGATGGCCAGCTGGAACGCCGCGGGCCGGACCGGCCAGGTGCGGTCGAGGTCGGCGCGCACCAGCCAGAGGTCCGGGTGCTTCTGCCGCGCCTCGGCCATCATCGCCAGGCTGAGGTCGAGCCCGACGACGTGGCAGCCGCGGCCCAGGAATGGTGCGGCGCTCTGGCCCGTGCCCACGCCCAGGTCGAGCACCCAGTCGCCCGCGCCCACGAGCGACTGGCTGTCCTGGTCGAGCGCGCTCGGCGCGGCCCAGGCACAGGCGGCGGTGGCTTCATCGTAATACCCCGCCAGCCAGTCGAAGTAGGCCTGGACCATACGGCACTCCACGACCGTCAATTATGACGGGTCTAGAGCCCGCATACTGCCCCCGCCGTTATGACTTTCGTAACCTAGCCGGCGACCTGGTTCATCTGGAAAATCGGGATCAGGATGGCGTAGATCACCACCCCGACCACGCTGCCCATGACCAGGATGATCGACGGCTCCAAGAGCGCCACCAGGCCCTTGAGCGAGTTGGACACCTCAACGTCAAACGCGTCGGCAACGGTGCTCAAAGCACCCTCGACGTCGCCCGTCTGCTCGCCGACCAGCATCATCTGTGACAACAGCCCGGGGAACCGCCCGCTGGCGCGGGTCTCGCGGCCCAGGCTCTCGCCCTCGCGCACACCGGCGCGGATCGAGCGCAGACCCTCGGCCAGGTAGGCGTTGTCGACCACGCCCTCGAGCATGGCCAACGCGTCCAGGATGTTCACCCCGCCGCGCAGCAGCGTGCCCAGCGTGCGGGCCAGGCGGGCGGTCGCGGCGCGCTCGAACAGCCGGCCCAGCACCGGCCAGCGCAGCCGCGAGCGGTCCCAGGCCAGGCGGCCCTGCGGCGTCCCATGCCAGAGCCGGAACAGCCCAAACAGCGCGGCCAGACCGAGGACGACGACCCACCAATAGCTGCCCATGAAGTCGGCCACGCCCAGCACCACGCGCGTCAAGAAGGGCAACGCGCGGCCGTAGTCGCTGAACATCACGGCGAACCGTGGGATCAGGAAGGTGACCAGGGCGAAGACAATCAGCGTGCCGACGCTGAGCAGGAGGATCGGGTAAGCCAGCGCGGCGCGGATCTGGGCGCGACGCTCCAGGTCCTGTTCGAGGAAGCCCGCCAGCCGCTCCAGCACCGCCGCCAGGTCGCCGCTGGCCTCGCCGGCCTCGACCAGGCTCAGGTAGAGGTTCGAGAACTCGCGCGGATGGTCGGCCATCGCCTCGTGGACCGATTGGCCTCCGGCAACCTTGTCCCGCACATCGGCGAGGACGGCGTGCAACCGCGCGTTCTCGGTGTTCTCGACCAGTGCGTCGAGGGTGGCCATCATCGGCAACCCACCGCGCACGAGGTTGGCCAGCTGGCGCGTGAACAGCGTCAGGTCGGCCAGCCCGACCTTGCGGCCGCGGCGCTTGCGGTCGGTGTCGACGCCGTCGCCCGCCGCGCGCTCGGCACCGGGGCGCGCCGACATCGGGTGGAGGCCCAGTTCACGGACGGCGGTCAGCGCGGCGCGTTCGTCCGCGGCGTTCAGGGTGCCGGTAACCGTCGCGCCGCTCGCGTCGATGGCCTCGTAGATGTAAGTCGGCACCGGCAATTCCCTAAGCAGCAGACGGCCAGGGAGCGCGAACGCACCCCGGCCGCATGCACGTCATTGGCGGACGCCTGGCGCCCGCGGCTAAGCGCTAACGCGCGGCATCGAGCAGGGCGAGGAGCCGCTGGCTGCTGGCCACGGACTCGGCGTCCGAACCGCTCCAGGGGCCGCTAAAGTTGATCGCCTCACCCGCCACGCGGCGCGCCACCTCCGGCTGGCCGTCGCGGTAGTATGCCCAGGCCAAGGTGTCGACGTTGTAGGCGGTGCGGCCGTCCGCCACTGCGGCCAACGCCAAGTCGAGCGACTCGGCGACCCGCATGTTCTCCTGGGTGTAGTGCCAGGCGAGGTTGTTACGGAACGGCGAGCCGGGCGACAGCGCGTCCGAGCCGATCGCCGTGCGCTCCGCCTCGTCCCAGCGGCGCAGCTGCAGCAACCGGTCGTTGAGCATCCAGAGGTAGTGGTCGTCGCCCGACAGGCCGATACGGCGATAGATCGCCAAGGCCCGGTCACCTTCGCCCAGCCGGCAGTAGCGGCGGGCCTGGGCCCGCTCCTGGCTAACCGCGGTACTCTCGTGCATGTAGCGGCTGCAGCCGGTCAACGTGGCGCTCGCCTGGGTCCAAAAGCCGTCGTGGATGTCGCGCGCCCACACCGAGAGCGGCGTGCGCGCCGCGCTACCGAGGCCGTCCGAGCCCACCGGTAGGGCGATGGAGACCAGGGCGAACAAGGCGACGAACACCCCGGGCGCCATCAGCACCGCGTACTTGCGCGGGATCCCGTTGGTCGTTGGCATGCCTATCTCCCTTCGAATTAGTAGCCTACCTATACCCCACTATAACGCCGCCGTAATCCAAATGTTCGCCCCGACCTACGGGTACTCCTCCAGGCCGAGCGCCGACTCGCTCTCGTGGGTCACGCGCGTCACCTCGTCAATGCTCGTCAGCCCGGCGAACGCGTGCCGCCAGCCCTCCTCGCGCAGCGTCACCAGCCCGCGCGCCTGCGCCGACTCGCGGATCGCCGCCGACGACGCGCGCCGCAAGATCAACTCCTGGATCTCGTCGTCGACCACCAGCAGCTCGATCAGGCCGACTCGCCCGCGGTAGCCCGTGCCGCGGCACTCGTCGCAGCCGACCGGCCGGAAGATGGTGTGTTGCCGCGACTCATCGGCCAGGTTGCCCATGTCGTACAGCTCGGCCGAGGTCGGCGCGTGCGGCGCCTTGCAGGCCGGGCACAGCCGCCGCACCAGCCGCTGGGCCAACACGCCCTCCAAGCTGCTCGCCACCAGGAACGGCTCGATGCCCATGTCGAGCAGACGCGCGACGGCGCCGGCGCTGTCGTTGGTGTGCAGCGTGCTGAAGACCAAGTGGCCGGTCAGCGCCGCGTGAATCGCGATGTCCGCGGTCTCGTGGTCGCGGATCTCGCCGACCATGATGACGTCCGGGTCCTGGCGCAGGATGTGGCGCAGACCCTCGGCGAACGACAGGCCGATCTTAGGCCGCACGGCGATCTGGTTGACCCCGTCCAGCTGGTACTCGACCGGGTCCTCGATCGTGATCACCTTGCGCGTCGGCGAGACCACCTGCTGCAGCGCGGCGTAGAGGGTCGTCGTCTTGCCCGAGCCGGTCGGCCCGGTCGCCAGGAGGATGCCATACGGGATCTTCAGCAGCCGCTCGAACCGCTCGCGCGTGGTCTCGGGGAAGCCCAGCCCGGCCAACGACAGCAGTCCCGCGTCGCGGTCGAGCAGACGCATGACCACGCTCTCGCCGTACAGCGTCGGCACCGTCGAGATGCGCAGGTCGATCTCGCGGCCCTCGACGCGGACCTTGATACGGCCGTCCTGGGGCAGGCGGCGCTCGGCGATGTCCATCTCGGCCATGATCTTCACGCGCGAGATGATCGCCGCCTGCAGCCGCTTGCTCGGCGAGGGCATCGGCCGCAGCACGCCGTCGATGCGGAAGCGCACGATCAGCTCGCGCTCGAACGGCTCGAGGTGGATGTCCGAGGCGCGGTCCTGCACCGCCTGGCGCAGCAGCATGTTGACCAGCCGCACGACCAGCGCCTCGCGGGCCATCGACTGGACGTCGGAGAGGTCCTCGTCGTCGTCGGCCATGACCTGCACGTCGTCATCGTCGGCGCTGCCGCCCATGACCCGGTGCAGGTAATGGTCCTCGACCAGCCGGCGCACGTCCTCGGCGTCGGCGACGACTGGCTCGACACGCAGGCCGGTGACGAAGCGCAGGTCGTCCAGCGCGGCCAGGTTGGCCGGGTCGGCCAGCGCGACGAGCAACTCGCCGTTGTCGCGGCGCAGGGGCAAGAGCTGGTAACGGAAGGCGAGTTCGGCGGGTACTAGGCGGATGACGGTCGGGTCCAGTTCGCTCTCGCGCAGGGTGCGCAGCGGCAGCCCGTACTGCGCGGCGAGCGCCGCGGCCAACTGCCCGGAGGTCACATGTCCCAGCCCCAGCAGCAGCTCACCCAGCGGCTTGCCCGGCGACTCGCGCCCGAGCACGCCCGCCTCGGCGATCTGCGCCGGCGTCGCGCTGCCCTGCGCGACCAGGATCTCGGCCAGGCCCCGCCGCTCATACCCACCGCCGGAGTCGTCACCCATGCCTTAGGGTAGCCACCCGTGGCCGCCGCTGTCAATGCCGCGGCCACGCCGACGCCGCGCGCACAAGCGGCCGCATAGTGAACGAAATCCGGCGTTGACCGTTCTTAGAATGGGAATAGACTCAATATATGCAGCCAAGCGACGAACAGACCGATTTCGGCCATCCCGCCGATCCGCACACCGAGGAGACCGCCCCGGACCAGCCGACCCGCGGTTGGTGGGCGCGGTACTGGCCGGTGGTGCTGTTCGTCCTGGCCAACGTCGCCGCCATCGCGCTGGTCATCCGCGCCTGGGGCCCGGCCGAGGAGCCGAACGCGCAGCTGAGCCCGGTCCGGCGGCCCGCCGACCACATGCTCGACCCGGTCGGCACGCGGCCGCTCGACACGCTGACCCTCGAAGAGGCGCAGAAGGCCGCCGACGTGCCGCCGCTGTTCGAGTGGCACACCAAGCCCGGCACGGTCGCCCCGACGGTGACTACCACGCCGCTGCCCCCGCCCCGCCGCCCGCTGCTCGAGCGCCTGGCGATGGGCCTCGCCGATGTCCGCCAGGACGCGCGGCTGGCCAGCGAGAGCCTCAACCGCCGCATCCGCGAGGACGCCGTGGGCATCCGCCCGTCGACCTTTAACCTCGGCGGCTTTCCCGACTTTGACCGCCTGCCACCGATCGGCGACCCGCTGCTGCCCAGCCTGACGCTGCCGCTGATCCCGCCAGCCAGCCCGCTCGGCCTGACCCAGATCAACCCGGAGCCCGTCGAGCTCGACCCCAGCACCATGACCCCCGAGTACATGGCCAAGCTGATCGCCGAGCTGCAGCGGCTCGGCCAGCCGTTCCACTTCGTCATGCGCGGCCAGACCGTGCCCGGCGTGCCGCCCAGCGTGCCCGGCGCCGAGAACGTGCCGCCGCTGC
>DHNJ01000020.1:20233-20357 GCA_002409445.1 Armatimonadetes bacterium UBA5419
CGCCGAGAACGTGCCGCCGCTGCTGTTGCCCGGCGTCACCACACGGCCCGTGCCCGGCAGCGGCCAGCCCGGCGTGCCGGTCATCTCCGGCCCGCTGCCCGCGCCGCCGACCGACATCGACGCC
>DHNJ01000103.1:0-1569 GCA_002409445.1 Armatimonadetes bacterium UBA5419
CCGGGCGGGCGGAGCACCTGGCGGCCGTCGGTCAGGAGCGTGGCCGGGGGGCGCTCGGGGCGGCCGGCGATGAACAGCACGGGGCGGTCGGCGCGGGCCTGCAGCTGGGCGGCGAACTCGCGGCCGCTGGACGGCGGCAGGCGCCAGGCGAGCAGCGCGAGTTCGCACGGCGCGGCGGCCTCGAGCGCGGCGGCCTCCTCGGCGTTGTAGGTCTCGGCGACGGCGTAGCCCGCGCGGCTGAACAACTCGACCGCGGCGGCGAGGTCGGCCGGCTCCGGGTCGACGATCAGCAGCCGCTGGCCCGCGCCGGCCGGCGGCGCCTCACTCATCGGCCGGTGCGCCCTCGTCGTCGTCGTCGTCCGGCGGCGGCACCTCGGCGAGGAAGGCCTCGTACCAGCGGCGGTCGGCGACGGCGGCGGCGGCCAGCTCGCGGCGCGGGCCGGTGACCAGCGCGTAAACCTTCTGCAACTCGGTGTGGGCGACGTGCAGCGCGGCGTCGAGGTCTTCGTGGGTGATGTCCTCGGCGCGCCACTGGTCGACCCGTTCGGCCAGCGGGGTCAGCACGCGGCGGTAGAGGTAGTCCCGGTAGGCGGCGAGGAGCGTCTCCTCCCACACGCGCAGCGGTCCGGTCGGTCGTCGAGCCATGGGGTCCCTACCAGTCCGCGACCGCGCCGTCGTTGAGGCGCCACTGCGGCGTGAGCCAGTTGTGCGGCGGCAGGTCGGCGAGCACGTCCTCGTCGATCTCCAGGCCCAGGCCGGGGCCCTCGGGCAGCGCGACATAGCCGTTCTCGACGCGCGGCGGGTTCTTGACCCACGGTGCGGTCAGCGCGTCGGCGATATGCTCCTGGACCAGGAAGTTGGGGCTGGCGGCGTCGACGTGCAGGCAGGCGGCCAGGGCGACGGGGCCGAGCGGGCAGTGGGGGGCGAGGCCGGCGTACCAGGCTTCGGCGAGGACGGCGATCTTGCGGCATTCGGCGAGGCCGCCGGCGTGCGAGAGGTCGGGCTGGACGACGGCGATGTCGCAGCGTTCGAGCAGGTCGCGGAACTCGTACTTGGTGACCAGGCGCTCGCCGGTGGCGATCGGCACGCGGGCCTTGGCGGTCAGGCGGGCGAGGGCGTCGATGTTCTCGGGCATGATCGGTTCTTCGACGAACATCGGGCTGAGGTCGGCCACGGCGTCGCAGAAGCGGAGGGCCATCGCGGGGGTGAAGCGGGCGTGGCAATCGATGGCGATGTCGAAGTCGCGGCCGACCGCGTCGCGCATGGCGCCGATGCGCGCGACGTCGGCGTCGACTGTCGCGGGCAGTTCGATGAGGCGCTGCGGGCCGTTGGCGGCGCCGGTCTTGAGGCAGTCGTAGCCGGCTTCCTTGGCCCGGCGGGCGGCCTCGGCGGCGGCCTCGGGGGTGGCGCCGCCGGCGTGGCAGTAGACGCGGATCTTGTCGCGGCAGGCGCCGCCAAGCAGCTGGTAGACGGGCCGGCCCCAGGCCTTGCCGGTCAGGTCCCAGAGCGCCTGCTCGAGGCCCGAGATGGCGCTGACCTGTAGCGGGCCGCCGCGGTAGAAGCCGCCGC
>DHNJ01000103.1:1692-2027 GCA_002409445.1 Armatimonadetes bacterium UBA5419
CCGCCGCGGTAGAAGCCGCCGCGATAGAGGACCTGCCAGAGATGCTCGATGCGGGTCGGGTCCTCGCCGATCAGCAGCGGCGCGGTCTCCTCGATCCAGGCACAGGCGGTCGCCGCGTGGCCTTCGAGCGTCGGCTCGCCGTAGCCCACGAGGCCCTCGTCGGTCTCGATGCGAACGAGGCTCCAGCGGGGCGGGATGAGCTGGGTGGTGATACGGGTGATCTTCATCGGACGGACCTCGGCGGGGGAGTTGGCCGGGCGGGGGCGGAGTCCTGCTTGGTGGGGCCGGGTAGATCGTTCGCCATGTGGCGCTGGCTGCCAGCCCGCGACCTTAGA
>DHNJ01000103.1:2159-3125 GCA_002409445.1 Armatimonadetes bacterium UBA5419
CCTTAGACTCGGCCGCAGCGCAGCGGAGGCCGAAACAGGATTGAGTCTAGGCTGCCGCCGAAGCGGCGGCGGTACAATGTGGCGGCTGCCGTTGAACGAGGGACTTGACGGCGAACGCTTGTTCTATCCATAATGATCGCGGACGGTTCGGGGCTGGGCTAGACTGAGCCGGACGGGAGGAGTGACGATGGCGAAGGCACGAGGGGGCGCGGGCGGCGATCGGGAGCGGGCGTTGGCCGATGCGATGGCCGCTGTCGAGAAGCAGTTTGGCGAGGGCGCGCTGATGCGCTTGGGCGAGGCGCCGCGGCAGAAGGTCGAGACGATTCCCTCGGGCTCGTTGGCGCTGGACATCGCGCTGGGCGTAGGCGGCATCCCGCGGGGGCGGATCATCGAGTTGTTCGGCGCGGAGTCGTCGGGCAAGACGACCTTGGCGCTCCATATGTTGGGCGAGGCGCAGCGGATCGGCGGGACGGGCGCGATCATCGACGCCGAGCACGCGCTGGACCCGCAGTACGCGAAGCGGCTGGGGCTGGACATCGACCAGCTGCTGGTCTCGCAGCCGGAGACGGGCGAGCAGGCGCTGGAGATCGCCGACGTGCTGGTGCGCGCCGGGGCGGTCGACCTGATCGTCATCGACTCGGTCGCCGCGCTGACGCCGCGCGCGGAGATCGAGGGCGAGATGGGCGACCAGTTCGTCGGCCTGCAGGCGCGGATGATGAGCCAGGCGCTACGCAAGCTGGCGGGCAACCTGAACCGCTCGAACACGGCGATGGTCTTCATCAACCAGATCCGCGAGAAGGTCGGCGTGATGTTCGGCTCGCCCGAGACCACGCCGGGCGGCCGCGCGCTCAAGTTTTACTCGACCGTGCGCATCAAGACCCGCCGCGTGCAGCAGCTGAAGGAGGGCGGCGAGGCGATTGGCAACGAGCATATCGCGCAGGTGGTCAAGAACAAGGTCGCGCCGCC
>DHNJ01000103.1:3262-3690 GCA_002409445.1 Armatimonadetes bacterium UBA5419
AGAACAAGGTCGCGCCGCCGTTCCGCGAGGCCAACTTCGAGATCATCTTCGGCGAGGGCATCAGCCGCACGGGCGAGCTGATCCAGCTGGGTGTCGACCTGGGGCTGGTGCGCAAGGCGGGTGCGTGGTTCAGCTACGGCGAGGATCGCATCGGCCAGGGCCGCGAGGCGGCCCGGCGCTACCTGCAGGAGCACACGGAGCTGGCCTGGCAGCTGGAGAACCTGATTCGCGAGGCGAACGGGCTGGAGGCGCTGCCCGCGCCGCCGGCCAAGGCGGCCGAGGAGCCCGCGGAGGACGCCCCGGCGGCCTCATGAGCGAGCCGCGGCCGGCGCCGGCGGACGAGACCGCGACCGAGGAGGCGCAGCTGGCCGCCCTGCGCCTGCTCGACCGCCGCCCGCTGACCCGCGCCGACCTGCGCCGGCGCAGGT
>DHNJ01000023.1:0-7515 GCA_002409445.1 Armatimonadetes bacterium UBA5419
GCGCGCGCCCGCGCTCCCGGTCGCGCCGGCGTCTCGAACGGTGACCACCGCGCGGTGCATGACCAGCGGCGGCAGCGCGGCGATCGTCGGCGCCAGATCGGCCAGCGGCACCTCGACGACTTGCTGCACGCTCGCCGCCAGGTCGACCCGCGTGCCGGCGACCTCGAGGCCCAGCGGCTCGGCCAGCAGGTTGGTCAGCCGCACGCGCGCCCGCGGCTGCCCGTCGACGACCCGCGAGCCCAGCGCGGCGGCCTGGAAGCGGCGCGGCTCGAGCTGCAGCTGGTCGATATCGACGGTCACCGCCGAGCGCGAGTCGGTCTGCAGGCGGAAGACAGCCAGGGTGCGGTCGGGTAAGGGCGTCTCACCCCAGCGCAGCCACGGCGTGCCCAGGTCGACGACCGCCTTGCGCCAGCGTCCGTCGGCGGGGCTCGTCGGGTCGATGAGCCAGGTGCCCTGCCAGCCCTCGGTGAAGTCGCAGATCAGCTTGAAGGCCAGGCTGACCCGCCCCTCGCCGCTGACCCGATACCAGAAGGTGGCCAGATGCTCGGCCGTCGGCGGCTGGCCGGTCGGGCCGAAGTCGAAGGTCGGCTCGGTCTTCGAGTCCGCGGCCAGCGTGTAGCGCACCGCGTGCGCGCCGAAGCGCGCGTCGTCGATCAGCGCCGGCTGGCCGCTCCAGCCCGCCGTGGTCTCGGCCGCGGACCACACGACCGTCGGCGGCGCGAGCAGGATGCTAGCGAGGATCAGGTATTCCATGGGTCATCGCATTATTCGATCGTCAGGCGCTGGTCCTCCGGTGCGTCGGGGCGGACGACCAACGTCGCCGTGCGGGTGCCAGTGGTCGCGGTCAGGCGGTAGCCGTCAGCGACGGGTTCGAGGTTTAGTTCGGGCTTGGTGCCGTCCAGGCTAATCGCCCAGCCGACCGTCGCCTCCTGGCCGCGGGTGCGCCAGATGGTGATCGGGTGGCGGTCGGCGACGTTGGCGGTCGGCGCGTTGCCCGCCAACACCTGGCCCGGCTGCAGGCCGGTGACGGCGATCTGCAGCTTGAGCGGGTCGAAGCTGATGCCCGGCACCGCGGCGCCGTCGGCCAACTGGACCATGTCCTGCAGGTAGCTGTAGCCGGGCACATCGTCGGGCAGGCCGGCGGCGGGGCCGGTCGGCTCGGCGTCCCAGGTGCCGGCCAGGTGCCACGGTAGGTCGTAGGTGTGGTCGGCCTCGGACTCGACCAGGTCGAGCAGCAGCAGCAGGTCATCGCCGACCAAGGCCGCCGCGCGGCGGTAGTCGACGCCGGCGTAGATGGGGCCGGCGTGCGCGATCGCCGCGGTCCAGCCCGGCCCGCTGGCGTAGCCCAGGGTCGAGCCGTCGACCGAGCCCTGGTTGCGCTGGTCGACGACCAGGGTGTTGTGGGCGATGCTCGTGCGCATCCAACCCGCCTGGATCGGCACGCCGTAGCGGGCGGTGCCCGGGTCCAGGCCGAAGACCTTGCCCTGGCTGTAGAGGATCAGGCTGAGCTTGTCCGGGTGGCCGTGGCCGCCGCCATACGGGCCCCACTTGAGGCAGGCCCAGGTCGCGTCGTCGCCGGGGCTGTTGCGCAGCACGCTGTAGCCGGCGGCAAGGTAGTTACCGCCCAGCTCGCCCGCCGCCGCCGGCTCGGGCAGCGGCCGCACACCGAGCAAGAGGCCCTCTATGGTGTCCATGGAGCCATCCGCAATCACCTGGGCGTACCGTGGATCACCGTAGCGACGCAGGGCGATTTCGTAAAGGGCCTGCATGCCCACGAGGTTGACATAGCCCGAGTCGGAGAAGTTCGGCAGGACGCGGTTGGGCATGCCCAGGTCCAGCGGACCATCGAACAGCAGCCGCAGCGACTTACCACCGCGTTCGAACGCGTACAGGTCGAGCCCACAGCGTTCGGCCGCCTCGGTCAGCGGGACCAGGGCGTTCATCGTGTACGTGTGGTAGCCCCAGGCGCCCTCGTACCACTGGCCGTCGAGGTTGATGCCGCTGATCTGGTTCTCGTAGCCGCTCGGCCCGCGAACCGCGTCGGCGACCAGCCCCGCGTCGTCCAGCAGCAGGCCGACCAGCCCGACCGCCGAGTTCTTCCAGCACTGGATGTTGTGCACCCCCATCTTGTGCTGGCGGATAACCTCGGCCGCGGGCCGCAGCAGGTCGTTGGCGATCGTCGCGCGGTCGGCCTCCGAGAGCGTCTCCCAGACCAGGTCGGCGCCCTGGCAGACGGGGATCAGCCAGGTCGACTCGTCGAGCGTCTGCGGCCCGACCTTACCGCCGCCGACTCGCGGCTGGCCGTTGATGTTGTGCAGCGGGTAGCTGTCGTAGACCGCGGCATAGGCCAGCAGCACCTCGCCCGCGCGCTGGGCGTACTTCACGTCGCCGGTCAGCTGATAGGCCAGGCCGAGCACGCGGATACGCGCGGCGTAGTCGCTGTGGCGGCTGGCCAGCACGACGTCGTCGTACGGGTAACCCGAGTAGATGCGTTCGCAGGTCGTGCACTGGTGCTCGGTCGGCGAGAGGGTGCGCAGGTTGCCGCCGTCGTCCTCGCAGGCGTACCAGTGCCACCACTGCGAGCCGCGGTCGGGCAGGTCGATCGGCTGCTCGAGCCGGCGGTCGGCATCGGCCAGCAGCGAGGCCAGGCGCCGGCCGAGGATCTCGTCGGCGGCCGCGCGGGCCTTGATCTCGTCAACTTCGGCCTTGGTGATCAGCAGTCGGGGATTCGGCGGCAGCCGCAGCGCACCACCAAAATCGACAGGTAACTGCACCTGGCTCTCCGGTTGGCCCGCGAGTTCCACGGTAATGTCCTCCCTCAGGATCGCCAGCGGCGCCAAGTCGGCGATCCGTTGGCTCAGGTGGCCGAGGTCGATCTCGAAGACCTCGGCGGTGTTCGCCGCCAGGCTGACCTGCGCGCCGGCGACCACCAGGTCGATCGGCTCGGCGAGCAGGTTCTCGACCCGCACGCTGGCCCGCGGCCGACCCTCGACAAACTGCGAACCCAGTGGCTCGGCGCGGAAGATCTTCGCCTCGAGCTGCACCTGGTCCACGTCGAAGTCGACCTGGGAGCCGGGGTCGGTCTCCAGGCGGAACATGCACAGCTTGGTGTCGAGCTGGGGCGACTCGCCCCACTGCATCCAGTCGGTGCCCAGGTCGACGATGCCCTTGCGCCACTGGCCGTCGGCGGGGATCGCGCCGTCGACCTCCCAGGTGCCCTGCCAACCCTCCGTCAGCGGGCTGATCAGCTTGATCATCAGGTTCAGCCGGCCCGTGCCGGTGACCCGGTACCAGAAGGTCAGCAGATGCGCCGCCGTCGGTTCGACCCCCGTCGCGCGGTAGTCGAAGCCGGGGCCCATCATCGTGCCGGGCGGCACGTGGTAGCGAACGGCGTGGTCGCCGACGCGCGCGTCATCGATTAGCGTCGGGCCGTGGGTCCAGCCGGTCAGCGTCTCCGCGTCCGACCAGACGACCGGCGCGGGCGCCAGGGCCAGGCTAGCCATAAGCAAGAACATCATCAGCGGGCTCCGGGGACACCCCGATTCGGCGCCGCGGGTGGGTGTCCTTCTAGAACGTCGCCAGCTCGAACGCCGCGCTGGCGATGCGGCTGCGCGTGGGCAAGACCACATCTTCGAGTTCGCGCGCGCAGGGGATCGGCACATCCAGCCCACAGACCCGCCGCAGCGGCGCCTCGAGGTACTCGAAGCAGCGTTCGGCGATCTGGAAGCCGACCTCGGCGGCGACGCTGCCGGTCTGGTAATCCTCGGCGACCAGCAGGCAGCGGCCGGTCTCGGTCACGCTGGCGACGACCGGCTCGAGGTCGAGCGGGCAGAGGCAGCGCAGGTCGATCACGGTCGCCGAGATGCCCTGCTGGGCCTCGAGCGCCTCGGCGGCGATCAGCGACTCGCCGACCATCCGGCTGTAGGTGACAATCGTCAGGTCGCCGCCCTCGCGCGCCACGCGGCTGACGCCCAGCGGCACCGGCGTGTCGCCCTCGGGCACCTCGCCGCGCTGGCCGTAGAGCAGCTTGTTCTCGACGAAGAGCACCGGGTTCGGGTCGCGCATCGCCGAGAGCAGCAGGCCCTTGGCGTCGGCCGGCGTCGCGGGGCAGGCGATCTTCAGGCCCGGCGTGTGCATGAACCAGGCCTCGAGGCTCTGCGAGTGCGTCGGCCCATAGCCGCGGCCGCCGCCCGCGGGCGTGCGGATGACCAGCGGCACCGGCTTCTGGCCGCCGTACATGTAGTGGAACTTGGCCGCGTGGTTGACGATCTGGTCGACGGCGAGGCCGATGAAGTCCATGAACATGATCTCGACGACCGGTCGCAGCCCGACCAGCGCCGCGCCCGTGCCCAGGCCGACGATCGTGTTCTCGGCAATCGGCGTGTCGCGCACGCGCTCGGGCCCGTAGCGCTCCAGCAAGCCCTCGGTGACCTTGAACGACCCGCCGTAGGCCGCGATGTCCTCGCCCAGGAGGATCACCCGCGGGTCCGCGTCCATCTCGAGACACAGCGCCTCGCGCAGCGCCTGGGCATACGTCATCTCGGCCATAGGCCCGTCTACCTCCCGCCACCAAGACTACTGACGCCCCCGCCGGGCGCGCGGTTCGCGCGCCCGGTGCGGGGTTCGCCGGCCGGCTACTCCGCCGGCAGCAGCCCGCGTTCGGCCAGGGCGGCGACGACGGCGCCGTCGCGGTCGCTCAGCGTCTCGTGGCCCGGCACATGCCCGAACTCGGCGTCGGGGAAGATGCGCCAACTGCGCGCGCAGCGCTGGCCGGTCGCCGGGGCGATCGTCGCGGCGAGGCTGTCGCCGGCGCGCAGCTCGACCGCCGAGACGACGAACAGCGCGCGGATCTCGTCCGCCCAGCGCTCGAGCCACTCCAGCTGCTCGGGCGGCGCGGTCAGCGTGACCGCCATCTCCAGCGGGTTGAGCCGCTCGCCCTTGGCCCGCCCCGCGTTGTACGCCTCCTGGGCCGCCTTGACCACGTCGCGGGTCTCGATCAGCCAGCCCAGCTCGAACAGCGTCTCCGGGTCGATCCGCCGCTCGGGCCGCGGCGCGGGGAAGTCGCTGAGGTGGACGCTCGCGCTCGCCGTGCCGGGCAGCAGCTCCCAGGCCTCGTCCGCGGTAAAGCAGAGGATCGGCGCCAGCATCCGCGTCAGCTCCGAGCACAGGGCGTAGAGCACCGTCTGGATCGCGCGCCGCGGCCGGCCCCAGGGCAGGCCGCAGTACAGCTCGTCTTTGGCCACGTCGAGGTACGTCGCGCTCGCCTCGAGGGCGAACAGGTGCAGGTGGTAGACGACCTGGTGGAAGTTGAACTCCTCGTAGGCGTGGGTCACGATCCGCTTCGTCTGCTCCAGCGTGTGCAGCAGGTACCGATCGAGCCCGCCCAGCTCGGCCTCGGGCACGCTGTCCGTCGCCGGGTCGAAGTCGTGGAGGTTGCCCAGCAGGAAACGGAGCGAGTTGCGCAGGCCGCGGTAGGTATCGGCCACGCGGGCGAGGATCTCGTCGCCGATGCGCTGGTCTTGCGAGTAATCGACCGAGGCCACCCACAGCCGCAGCACGTCCGCGCCCATCTGCGCCACCACGTTCTGCGGGTCGACGGTGTTGCCCAGGCTCTTGCTCATCTTGCGGCCGTCGGAATCGAGGGTGAAGCCGTGCGTCAGCACCGCCTCGTACGGCGCGCGGCCGTCGAGCCCGACACTGACCATCAGCGACGAGTTGAACCAGCCGCGGTGCTGGTCGCTGCCCTCGACGTACAGTTCGACCGGCAGCTCGTCCTTGCTATAGCAGCACTGGTGGGTCGAGCCCGAGTCGAACCAGACGTCGAGCACGTCGGTCTCCTTGGTCAGCGCCGCGGCCGGCCCGCCGCACTCGGGGCAGGTGTAGCCCGCGGGCAGCAGCTGCTCCGGCGGCAGCTCGAACCAGGCGTCCGAGCCGTGCTCGCGGACGACCTCGACCACGCTGTCCAGCGCGCGCGCCTCGAGGATCGTCGCGCCACAGGGGCAGTAGAAGGCGGGGATGCCCATGCCCCAGGCGCGCTGGCGGCTGACGCACCAGTCGGGCCGCCCGGCGACCATCGCGGCGATCCGCTCGCGGCCCTCGGGCGGGTGCCAGGCGACCGCGTCGATCGCCGCCAGGGCGGCCTCGCGGTGGGTCTGGTCGCCCAGGTCGTGGTCGATGTTGAGGAACCACTGGGTCGTCGCGCGGAAGATGATCGGCTCGTGCGCGCGCCAGTCGTGTGGGTACTGGTGGGTGATCGCCTCGCGCGCGAGCAGCGCGCCGACCTCGGCGAGCATCGCGGCGACCTCGTCGTTGGCCTTCAGCACGAACCGCCCGGCCAGCCGTTCGCCCGCCTCGGCGGTGAACTTGCCGTCCTCGTCGACCGGGCAGTAGGCCGGCAGCCCGTACTTGCGCCCGGTCTCGAAGTCGTCCTTACCATGCCCCGGCGCCGTATGCACGCAGCCGGTGCCCTCCTCGAGGCTGACATAATCGGCCAGGACGACGGGCGACGGGCGGTCGTAGAGCGGGTGCTGGGTGACCGTGCCGGCCAGCTCGGCGCCCGTGACCACACGGACCCGCCGCGGCTCGGCCCAGCCAAACTTGGCGCCCAGCGCGTCGGCTAGGTAGTCGGCCAGCACGTAGTGCCGCCCCTCGACCTCGACCACGCGGTAGTCGATATCCTCGCGCACGGCGATCGCCAGGTTGGCGGGGATGGTCCAGGGCGTGGTCGTCCAGATGACCACGTGCAGCGCGTCCAGGTCGGCCAGCGCGGCGCTCGCCTGGGTCACGGCGAAGGGCACGTAGATCGACGGGCTGACCTTGTCGCGGTACTCGATCTCCGCGTCGGCCAGGGCCGTGCGCAGGCTCGGCGCCCACTGCACGATCCGCTCGCCGCGGTAGATGTAGCCGGCCTTGGCCAGCGTCGCGAACGACTCGAGGATGCCCGCCTCGAACTCCGGCGCCATGGTCAGATACGGGTGGTCCCAGTCGCCGCGGATGCCCAGCCGCTTGAACTGCTCGCGCTGCACCTCGACCCAGCGCTGGGCATAGGTGCGGCAGGCGCGGCGCAGGCTGAGGGTGTCGAGCTCGCGGCCCTCGGCAGCCAGCGCCTGGGAGACGGCGTACTCGATGGGCAGGCCGTGGTTGTCCCAGCCGGGGCGGTACGGCGCGCGGTAGCCGGCCAGGTCGCGGTAGCGGGTGATGATGTCCTTGAGGATCTTGTTCAGCGCGTGGCCGATGTGGATATCGCCGTTGGAGTACGGGGGGCCGTCGTGCAGCTCGTAGCGCGGCGCGTCGGCGCGGCGGGCCAGCTGCTGGCCGTAGAGGTCCTCGTCCAGCCAGCGCGCCAGGCGCAGCGGCTCGCTCGTGGCCAGGCCCGCGCGCTGCGGGAACGGCGTCTGCGGCAAGTTGACGGTGCGGCGATAGTCCATGGTTTGGCTCCTTGGCGAGCGGCGCCCCAAACGAAAAAAGCCTCCCTCTCGAACTCGAGACGGAAGCTCCGCGGTACCACTCGACTTG
>DHNJ01000023.1:7649-7949 GCA_002409445.1 Armatimonadetes bacterium UBA5419
GCTCCGCGGTACCACTCGACTTGACCCCACCGCCCACGCCTCCGGGCGCGGCGGGCAGGGCCCACTCAGTGCTCGACACGTCCGGCAGGGCCGGGCAGGTCGGGTCCGGGATAACGGCCAGACAGTGCCGGGCGAACCTACAGCGACCAAACGGCCGGTTGGGCCCGCCGACTCAGGGGTGATTCCGCACTCCACCAGGACCACCGGCTCGCAGCCACCGCCGGCTCTCTGTAGGCCCTGCCCGTGAAGCTCACGCTCCCCGTCATCGTCGTTGACAGCCCCCAGTGTAGCGGCGGGGGG
>DHNJ01000023.1:8095-16232 GCA_002409445.1 Armatimonadetes bacterium UBA5419
GGTGGGATGGTCAAGGTGGGGGCGGGGTGCGGGGCGTGGCAAATGGGTTAGCGCCGTGCCAAAACGGTTAGATTCGGGGTGGGTGGTGGAAATTCGGTTACGGGCCGTCACTCCCGCGCCGCCAGGACCGCTTGCACCGCGTCCTCCATGGCCGCCAGTTCGTCGTCCGTGAGCTCGGCGAACCGCGCTCGGCGCGAGCGCGCCAGGCGGCCGCCGTTCTGTAGCAGCAGGCGCACCAAGAGCTGCGCGCGCTGGTCCGGCAGGTCGACGATGCCGGTCACCGCGCTGTAGGCCGCGTCGAAGGCCTGCAAGAAGCTCAGCTCCTCGGCCAGGTCAACCTCGATGGTTTCCTCGACCTGGTCGTAGAGGTATTCGGCTAGGCCGGTCAGGTCAGCGAAGCGGTAGAGGTCGCGCGTGGCGTTGGTCACGACCAGCCGCTGGCCCGCCCAGTGCCAGTCGATGGCTGGCATGATCGCCGCCGAGAAGCCCTCGAGCGCGCGGTCGTAGTGGTGGCGGCCGCGCAGGATCGTTGCGCTGAGGGGGAAGACGAGCCCGGGCGCGACGAAGCCACGACGCGTCAGCACATGGTGCAGCAGAAACCGGTGCAGGCGCCCGTTGCCGTCGTCGAAGGGGTGGATGAAGACGAACATGAACGACACGGCCGCCGCGGCGAGCACGGCGTCGAGGTCGCTGGCCAGCAGCCGCCGCGTCAGCGCCATCCAGCCCTCCATCAGTGCCGGCACGTCCTCGGGTCGAGGGCTGATGTAGTGGACGTGCTGGCCAAAACCGCGGGTCGTCTCGGCGACGAAGTTCTGCGTCTGGCGCCACCCCGCCGCGGCGTACCGCGGGTCGACGATGCGTCCTTGGAGGTCGACCAGCGCCGCTTGGTCGGTCGCGTCGAACCGCGTGACTTGCTGGAGCGCGGCCACGAATCGTGCCTGTCGCTGGGCGCTCACCTGCTCGCCTTCGATGGCGAACGACGAGCGGGTTTCCTTCGTGTAGAGCCAGTTCACCGCCCGCGCCAGTACTTCCGGCTCACAGTTCGCGGCCAAGGCCTGCGCCCGGGCGGCCAGGTCGCGGGCGATCATTGCCTCCAGCCGCGCCGTGCGGCGCAGCGTCGGGCAGCAGCGTCGGTCGCCCAGCAGGTTGTTGCGGACGCGGTGGCGCGGGGAGTTGCGCGCCGGGCCGACGTAGTGCAGCGCGGGCCGCAGGGCCTCGACATAGTTGCCCCGCGCGCCGCCCTCGAGGTCGATCGTCTCGCCCCGCAGTTCCTCGTAGAGGAACCACGCGCGCCGACTGAACTCACCCGACGGCTCCGCGCAGACCCAAGCCGCGAGCGCCCCGGCACCCAGCGCGCCCAGCGCGTCATGCATCAAGCCGAGGTCCAGCGCCTCGTAGCGCAGCGCGAACCGCACGTGCTCGAGCAGGCTGTCCGGCCGGGCGTACTGGCGCGGATAGTACTCGTGTCGCGCCCCCTCCCGCTCGACCGTCCGCCGCGCGCCGCTCCAGACATAGCTATGCACCGCCGGCTCCGGCCCCCGCAGCCCCAGCCGCCGGTGGAGAGCAATCTGCCCCAACGGCTGAACCCCGTCCGCCATCGCGCACCTCACTCACCCGTCGCCCATGCCAAACGGATTACACATGTGCCAAATCGGTTAGATTCGGCCATGCCTATGGTAATTCGATCATAACCGCACGAGCGCGCGCGATCTAATCGGCGCTGGGACTCCGCATTGAGGTGGCCGAGGGCGGCGCTTACGGGTGTCGGGCGGTCTTGCGTTCGAGCACGCCGCCGAAGACCTCGAAGTAGCGGTCCATGATGCGCTCGTGCTCGTACTCCGCCTCGACCCGCGCACGCGCGGCGCGGCCGTAGGCGGCGCGGGCGACGGGGTCGGCGATTGCCGCAATGATGGCGCCGGCGAGCGCCGCCGGGTCCCGAGTCGGCACCGCCCAGCCGGTGCGCCCCGGCTGGACCAGCTCGCGCACGCCCGGTACATCGGTGCCGACGACCGCCAGGCCGGTGGCCATCGCCTCCATCACCGCGTTGGGCATGCCCTCGCGCACCGACGACAGCACGAAGAGGTCCGCCGCCTGCAGCAGCTCGACCACGTCGTCGCGGTCATCGAGGAAGTGAATGTTGGACCGCAGGCCGAGGTCTTGCCGCTGTTGTTCCAGCGCTGGGCGCAGCGGCCCGCCGCCAACCAGCACATACGTCAGCCGGTGGCCCGCGGCCTCGAGCTGCGCGACGGCATTCAGCAGCGTCGCGTGGTCCTTGGCCTGGGTCAGCCGCGCGACGGTGATGCAGACGCGCTCGTCCGGCGTCAGACCGAGCTCCGCGCGCTTGCGGGCGCGGATCTCCGCGTCGCGGACGGGGAAGTCGCTGGTCTCCAGCGAGTTGGGGATGCGCTGGATCTTGCGCGCCAGCCGGGGCACCGCCTGCTCGTACGACTCCAGCACCCCCTGGCTGTTGACGAAGATGACGTCGGCGAGCGCGATCATGCGCCGGAAGATCGCGACCTCGAGGCGGTTGGTCGTCTCCGACCCAGCCATCGTGCCCAGCACGGAGAAGACCGCCGGCACGCGCTGCAGCCGAGCCATGGGCAGGCCGTACAGGTTGCCCACGTTGCTCAGGCCGACGACCACCTCCGGGCGGAACGCGCGGATGGCCCGCCAGAGCCGCGGCAGCCCACGGCGGACGAAGTTGACCGGCACGCCGAGGTCGACCACCTCGACCGCGGGCTGCAGCACACTGGACAGCGGCCCGCCCGCCTGCCCCAGCACCAGCCGCACATGATGACCGCGCGCGACCGCCGTATTGCATAGCTTGACCGCCCGCCGCTCCAGGCCCCCGATGCGCAGGCTAGGGAGGATCACCATCATCCGCCATCGATGCGAGTGTCCCACGCGTGTCATGCCTGTCCGTCCCAGCGTCTGCCGCTCGCCAAGCGGCCCCCAACCCCGCTGAATGGTGGTGCTGCTCGAGGCGCTAGTATAACGGGACCTGCCCCGCCCGTCCTACGGCGCCGGCTCGCGGACCACCTGCTCACGCTTGCCCTGCGCGCCGGGCGCGATCGCGTCCACCCACGTGATTTCGTAGGCCATGCCCCGTAGAAACGCGGTGAGTCGCGCGCGCAGATCGGCGTCACGCTCGGCGCTGAAGCCCCGGCCGACCAGCCGAATCACCAGCGGCGCGCCCGGGCGGAAGGCGATCTGGAACTGCTCGACCTCGCCGAACTCCTTGAACAGATGGTTCCAGAAGATCCCTTGGATAACATCTCCGTTGTCCAGGGTGAGTATGCCGGACCGGCGGCCGTGCAGCGAGGCAAGCTCGCCGATCGGCGCGTCGGCCGCGGCCGTCGTCGGCGCGGCGCCCAGGTCGCCGATGTCGTAGCGCAGAAACGGTGTCCCGCGACAGACCGTGTCGGTCCAGATCAGGCGGCCGACCTCGCCAGGGCTCACCGGCCGCCCGTCATCGCCGACGATCTCGACAAACTTGAACGGCTGGATCAGCCGCAAGGCGGCCGCACCGCGTGGTTGGTAGGCCATGGGGCCCATTTCCCGGCCGCCGTAGAGGTTCTGGATCGGGACGCCGAAGGCCTGCTCGAATCGGGCCGACTGCTCGGCGCAGAGCATCTCGCCGCCGTTCCAGGCGCAGCGCACGCGACCCGGCCGCACCTCGATACCCCGCTGCAGCACGTCGCGCGCGATGTACTCCAACATGCTCGTGAAGCCGTAGATCGCGCTCGTCGGGCTCTGACGCAAGGCGTCGATGACCGCGTCGGTCGTCGCGCTGGTCAGCCGGTAGCCATCGACCATCACTCGCCCGCGCAGCCGGCCCTTGACCCGCGCCGACCAATGCTTCTGGCGCCCGATGTCGCGGTCCGAGCCCCAGACGCAGATGACCTGCAGCCCCGGCTCCCAGCCAAACAGGCGGTGGCAGAAGACCGTGCTGGCTTCGCGCGCTTCGACGACGGTCTGGTCGAGGAAGAAGCGCGTCGGCTCACCGGTCGAGCCGCCGGTCGAGCTGGCCACGCCGACCAGCTGGTAGTCGCGGACGAGCCGGTCGGGGTTGAAGCGGTGGTTGAGGTCGTCCTTGGTCAGAATCGGCAGACTGGCCCAGCCCGCCAGAACCTCCTCCGGCCGCGCGCAGCGCGCCAGCTCGACCCATTCGGGCAAGGCGTCCGCACGGGCGGCAAAGTAGCGCACCTGCTGCTGCAGCTGCGTCGCGAGCATCGCCCGCTGGGCTGCGGGCGGGGCGGCGGCAAACGCCTCGAGAGTCGCGAGATGGGGGCGCAGGTGCCGGCCGCGCGCGACCTGCCAGAGCGCCTTGCGGGTCAACGCCATCGGGCCGGGCTGCATCGTCTCTGCCACGGCCTACTCCCAGGCCCATGGTACGCCCGCGCCCAGGGCCTGGCAAACCACGGCGGCGCCCCGAATCACAGCGGCGCACCGAGATGTGCCACCGCCCAGGCCCTCCTATGTGGCGCGGGCTGCCAGCCCGCGACCTTAGACTCGGCCGCCGCGCAGCAGAGGCCGAAGTTAGGTTGGGCTTTGAGCTTAAATGCGGACAAGAGTGTCCGCGGTCCCGGGCAGACCGACGGCTTCTGCTTCCAGCCCAGCAAGCTGGGCTCGGTCCCGTCGCGGGCTAGCAGCCGCCGCGCCGCGCCGCCTAGTCGAGCGACTCGAGCGGCTGGACGTTGCCGAACTCCATCTTCGGCTGGCCGACCAGCGGGGCGGCCCAGCGGACGCCGTTGGCGATGACCTGGAGGACCTGCTCGTTGTAGTAGGTCGGGTGCGACTCGTGGCCGGGGCGGAAGTAGAAGACCTTGCCGTGCCCGCGCGACCAGCAGGCGCCCGAGCGGAAGACCTCGCCGCCGGCGAACCAGCTGATCAGCACCAGCTGGTCGGGGGCGGGGATGTCGAACGGCTCGCCGTACATCTCTTCCTCGGGCAGGTCGATCCACTCGGGCAGGCCGGCGGCGATCGGGTGGGTGCGGTCGATGACCCAGAGCCGCTCGTTCTCGCCCGCTTCGCGCCACTTGAGGTTGCAGGTCGTGCCCATCAGCCGCTGGAAGATCTTCGAGAAGTGGCCTGAGTGCAGGACGACCAGGCCCATGCCCGCCAGGACGCGCGCGTGGACGCGAGCGACGATCTCGTCGCTGACCTCGTGGTGCGCCATGTGGCCCCACCAGATCAGCACGTCGGTGTTCGCCAGGACCTCCTCGGTCAGCCCGTGCTCGGGCTCGGCCAGCGTCGCCGTGCCCGCGGCGAAGCCCGCGTTGTTCAGGTAGTCAGCAATGACCTTGTGCATGCCCTCGGGATAGATCGTCGAGGCCGGGTGGTTGGTGTCCACCTCGTGCTTAAACTCGTTCCAGACCGTTACGCGCAGCTTGTCACTCATGTCCTCTTCCTTGCCCCCACCGCTTCGCCCCAGCCGTGCGGGTTCCTGCCCGCCGACCGGACGGCCGGCCGTCCGCGCGCCGGCCCGCCCAAACAGAGCCGACCCCCCGCTTCGTTACGAGGGGTCGGCATCGAACCAGACTCTGTACTGTTTTGGCCCGAGACACCCGCGGATAGAGCAGCCCGCTCCGAACATGGGAGCCGCGTCAGCCGCTCAGCGGGAGCCCCGGGTTAGGCATCCGGCGGCATTCTCCCGCTCAGGGTGCGGTTGACCAAGATGAAGCGCATACGACTGACGCTCCTTCCCTATCTATGCATCCTGCTCCTGGGCCGGCTGTCCGCGGGCTAAGCGCTTTATTTGGTGGTTAAGACCACCGTGATTGGGCTCGATCTCTACCGTGGCTCGAAAGCCACCGCTCCGAGGTCGGTAACCCCAGGGGTGCACTCGCACCGCCCAGCGGGACCAGGGTCCGCTACGTCTCGACCGGCTTCTTCATCCCTTTCGGTTTCTGTTGCCCGTCTGCTTCTTAGTATGCTCCGCACCGCCGGAAGTTACACGAACTGTCAAGGGGTGATTGTCACAAGGTTGTAACATCGCCGGCCCGGCCGCCCCGCGGACCGGCCTGGAATGCGGGTTCGCGCGGGTTGTGCCGCGGGTAAGAATCGCCCAGCCGGTTTCCGCCGGGCCCGGAAATCAGTCCACGCGGCGCCAGGAGAGGCCCCAGTCGTCCTCGCTCAGGCCCAGATCCAGTAGCTCGTCGGCCGCCAGCGGCCCGTCGGCGACCGCGCCGGTGACCAGGTTGGCCAGCGAGACCGCGTACTCGCCCGGCGGCAGGGCGAACTGCAGCCTGGCCTGCGCCGGCGCCGTCGTCCGCAGCATCGCCGCCTCCGTGCCGTCCGGCGCCCAGCGCTCGTCGCCCGCCCGGTTGCGCACGTAGGCCAGCCCCTGGTCGCCGCTCGCGCTGGTCCAGGCCGAGACCTCGTAGCCCGGACTCGGCGTGACCGCCGGCGGCCCCGCCGGCGCCGCGACGACCGGCCCCAGGGCGATGTCCGCGACCCGCCCGCTGCGCAGCGACGCGCCGACCGCCTGGTGCAGCGCGGTCAGCAGCTCGAAGCCCGCCGGGCTACGGAAGTACTTGTCGTCGTCCAGCAGGTGCTCGGCGGCGATCGTTGGCACCAGCGGCCGCGGCACCCAGGCGCCGAAATCGAGCCCGCCGGCCAGCTGCGCGGCCAGGCGGAACTCCTCGATTTCATAGCCACGGTGGTTCCAGAAGTAGACGCCGGGGTTGCCCTCGGTCAGGCTGAACCAGATCGTGTCGCGCGCCACCCGCCGGCGCATCGTCTCGTCCGCGCTCGGGTGGTAGAACTCGTCGCCCACGCTCTCGCCCAGGAAGCAGCGGCCCACCGCCCGCCCATACCGCGCCAGGGTCGCCACGGTCAGCCCGTAATCGGCGCCCACGCGCGCGCTCAGCGGCGGGTAGAGGTGGTAGTTGAAGTAGTCGAGATCGGCGGTCGCGTGCCAGTAGGCCGGGTCGCCCGTGTGCAGCCCGTTGCCGCCGTGGCTCATGCCGATCGGCGTGCGCGGGTCGAGCTCGCGGATGACCGCCAGCTGGTGGTTGATCCACTCGGGCGGCACATTGACCATCTCGTTCTCGAACTCGTAGGCGAAGATCTGCGGGTTGTCGCGCAGCAGGCCGACCAGCTCGCGCGTGTACTGGTCCTGGCAGGCGATCGCCTCGGGGTCGGTGTAGCGGTCGGCCGGGCCGTCGACCAGCCGCCCCTCGACCAGGAACCGCCGCTGGGCCGGGGTCGCCGCGGCCAGCTCGTCCTCGCTCCAACGCGGCAGGACGAACCGCTGGCGGTAGTTCTCGTTGACGTAGACCGGCTTGTCGTAGTCCTCGTGCAGGGTAACCATGAAGCGGATGCCGAACGGCCGCGCCAGGTCCATGTAGTGCAGCGCCTCGGCGTACAGCTCGGGGTTGACCCGCCCGCCGATGTCCATCGGCTCCATGCCGCCGGGCCGGTGCGCGCGGAGCATGAATCGCAGGCTGGTCACGCCCTGCTCGGCGAGGAAGGCCAGCCAGGCGGTCTTGCCCGCGTCGTCCACATCGACGAAGCTGTGCCGCTCCGTGCCCTTCTCGCCCGTCGCCGGCACGTTGCCGACCCAGTTGGCGTAGAACCCGCCCAGCGCCAGCCAGCCGCGGCCGTCGGGCTGCTGAAAGTAGCCGTTGTCGGCCATCGTCACGCCCCAGTCGCGCTGGTCTGGCGTGTAGCAGACCGCCGCCGAACGCCCGCTGGCGCCCTGCTCGTCGCGCGCCTCGAGCCAGGCCACCCAGCACTGGGCCGGGTCGAAGGTGACCCGCACCGGCGCGCGGCCGGCCGCGTCGGTGACGACCTGCGCCGCGCCGAAGCTGACGCCCGCCGGCCCGCTGAGCCGCACCTGCCGCCCGGCGACGGCCAGCGGGTTGCCGTGCGCGTCGGCCAGCTGCAGCTCGAGCGCGGCGCTCGTCTCGCCCGGGGCCAGGATCGTCGGCCGCGTGGCGGACCAGGTGTAGCTGGCCGGCGGGCCGGCGGTCAGGTCCACCGCGGAGCTAACCAGCAGCTCGCCGCCCGCGGCGCTGGCGGTCAGGGCCAGGACATCCGGCCCGGCGAGCGTGCCCGTGGTCAGGTTCAGCCGTAGCTCGCCCGCCGCGTCGGTCAGGCCCACGCGCCGGCCGGGGCCCGCGCCCTCGCTGGG
>DHNJ01000259.1:0-2639 GCA_002409445.1 Armatimonadetes bacterium UBA5419
GCCGGCGCTCCTTCTTGGGCGGCCGCGCCCCGCCCGGGACCGCGGACACTCCTGTCCGCATCCGTAGACTCGGCCGCAGCGCAGCGAAGGCCGAAACAAGATTGAGCTAACATGAGGGCCGTCCTGCGGCGATGTGCCGCGCCTGGACGCTCCAGCTGGGCTAGCGCCCAGCGTTGTGGGCTAGTAAGCCCACAACCCGCCGGCTGTAAGCCGGCGCTCCGTGGAAGTGCCGTGACTCCGCCTGACCTAGATCACCCGCACCCACGCCGCCACCGGCTCGTCCCCTTGTGGCTCGCCCAGTTCGTAGCGGACCCGCTGCCCCTCGAGCAGGGTGCGGAAGTCGCCCGTTTCGGCGACGGCGCGCTCGACGCGCACGGGCGCGCTACCGTCGTCGGGCTCCAGGTAGCCGTAGCCCTTCTCCTCGGCAAACCAGATGACCGTGCCCTCAGCGCACATTGTCCCCTCGTTACGCTATTGTAGCCGCCCGGGGCCCGCTGTGTTTCGTCTGCTACAATGGCCGCCGAGGTGCGACCCATGCCAGACCAAGGACCCCTGCTCGTCACCGGCGCCGCCGGCTTTATCGGTGCCCATCTGTGCCGGGAACTGCTCGCCGCCGGCCACCAGGTGCTCGGCGTCGACTCGATCAACGACTACTACCCCGTGGTCATCAAGCACCAGCGCCTCGATAACCTGCGCCAGCACGACAACTTCGAGTTCCAGCAGCTCGAGCTGGCCGACGCGGCGGCCGTCGCCGACCTGTTCGCCAGCCGCCGGCCATCGCTCGTCTGCCACCTCGCCGCCCAGGCCGGCGTGCGCCACTCGCTGACGCACCCGCACGACTACCTACGCGCCAACATCGACGGCACGCTGAATATCCTCGAGGGCTGCCGCCACAACGGCCAGCCGCGGCTAGTCTACGCCTCCTCCTCCAGCGTCTACGGCGGCAACACCAAAACCCCCTTCGCCGAGGCCGACCGCGTCGACAACCCCGTCAGCCTCTATGCCGCGACCAAGCGCGCCGACGAACTGATGGCCCACTGCTACACGCACCTGTTCGACATGCAGACCATCGGCCTGCGCTTCTTCACCGTCTATGGCATCTGGGGCCGGCCCGACATGGCCATGTGGGAGTTCACCGAGCGGATCCTCGACGGCCGGCCGATCAAGGTCTTCAACCACGGCAACATGTGGCGCGACTTCACCCACGTCAGCGATATCGTCGCCGGCATCCAGGGCGCGCTGTTCTCGCCGAATCTCGAGGCCTACGAGATCTTCAACCTCGGCAACAACCGCAGCGAGAAGCTGATGGACCTGATCGCCACGATCGAAGCCGCCTGTGGGCGCGAGGCCGAGAAGATCATGATGGACATGCAGCCGGGCGACGTGCCGGCGACCGCCGCCGAGATCTCCGCCGCCCAGGCCAAGCTCGGCTTCGACCCGCAGACGCCGATCTCCGTCGGTGTGCCGGCGTTTGTCGAGTGGTACCGCTCGCAGCCCGAACTGGCCGCCGCCGCCCGCGCCTGGCGCGCCGCGCTCTAGTAACCGGCCCGTCCGCCACCCAGCCTGCAATGATCCGTGGGGTTTGGGGAACAATGTAGGTAGGAGGACGCGACGGCGCAACAAAGGACGTTTCGACGACCGCCACCCCCCTGCGCGCCGCAGCAGCCCCCAGCTTCCGCGCGCACGTGGCGAGTCTCCTCCTCCCGGCGTCCGACCTACTGCCCGCGCGTCCTCCCCCCTTTGCCCGCCTCGCCCGCCTAGCTCCCGCCGAACCACCGCCGCCGCAGGGCGAAGGCCGCGTTGACCAGGCCGATCATCACCGGCACCTCGACCAGCGGCCCGATCACGGCCGCGAACGCCGCGCCGGAGCCGATCCCGAAGACCGCGATCGTCACCGCGATCGCCAGCTCGAAGTTGTTGCTGCCCGCGGTGAAGGCCAACGTCGTGCACTGGCCGTAGGTCGCGCCGAGTCGGCGGCCCATGGCGAAGCTAATGAAGTACATGACCACGAAGTAGATCAGCAGCGGGATTGCGATGCGCACGACGTCCAGCGGCAGGTCGACGATCGTCTCGCCCTTCAGCGAGAACATCATCACGATCGTGAACAGCAGGGCGACCAGCGTCAACGGCGAGATGCGCGGGATGAACCGCCCCTCGTACCACTCGCGGCCCCGCGCGCGCACCAGCACCCGCCGCGTCGCCCAGCCGGCGATGAACGGCACGCCAAGGTAGATGAACACGCTGCGGGCGATCTCGGCCATCGTGATCCGCGAGAGGTCGACCTGGGCGAAGTCCAGCCCCAGCAGCGGCGGCAGGATCTTGACGAAGACCCAGGCATAAACCGAGTAGAACAGCACCTGGAAGATTGAGTTGAAGGCCACCAGCCCCGCCGCGTACTCGGTGTCACCCTCGGCCAGGTCGTTCCAGACGATGACCATCGCGATGCACCGCGCCAGGCCGATCATGATCAAACCAATGATGTAGTCGGGCTTGTCCGGCAGCAGCAGCACGGCCAGCAGGAACATCAGCAGCGGCCCGATGACCCAGTTCTGGACCAGCGAGAGCGTCAGGATGCGCGTGTTGCGGAAGACCCGTCCCAGCTCCTCGTAGCGCACCTTGGCCAGCGGCGGGTACATCAT
>DHNJ01000259.1:2893-3697 GCA_002409445.1 Armatimonadetes bacterium UBA5419
GCCGCGAAGATCCACAGCGTCAGGTAGCGGTCGAGGACCCCCAACGCCTTCCGCCCACCGCCCGCCGCCGACCCCGCCACCGCCACCGCCTCGCCCATCGCGCCGCTCCATGCATCTATGCACTAATGCGCATAGTTGCACCGAGCGCGCGGATGGTCAAGCGCGGGACACCGGGCTGGCGTTCAGCTGGACCAGCGCCGGTCCGACCGCGGCCAGGTCGGCGCGGCACTGTGGGTCGTCGGCGATCATCGCCAGCGCGGCGGCGAGCAGCGCGGCCAAGCCCGGCTCCAGCTCGGTCGCCAGCCAGTACTCGCGCCGCGCGCCGCGCCGCTCTCGCTCGACCAGGCCGACGCGATGCAGCACGCCCAGCCCGCGCGAGATCGTATACTGCGCCAGGCCGGTGACCGCCTCGAGCTCGCAGCCGCACAGCGTGCCCTGACTGGCCAACAGCGCCAGCAGCCGCAGGCGGTTCGGCTCGCCCAACGCGCGGCAGACCTCGGCGACTTGTTCGGGACTCATGACCACTCCCGGGCAGCATTCGCCGCCCGACTCCTACCTTAACTGATCCGTCACCCGCCTGCTGGCGGACGGAGTGACCGCGTCGTGATCCTGCGTCGTCTGAACACCAGGGGGTAAGATAAGTCCGTCCGGCGCGGTTGGCTGGGCGGTGGAGTGACGTACAGGTCGTGAAGCGCGAGCAAACGCAGCTGCGGGAGTGGGATCGGACCGTCGACACGCTGTTGCCGGCCCTGGTCTGGCTGCTCGGGAGCCAGGCCTGGCGCGCGCTGCTCGGCTCGTTCGCCG
>DHNJ01000259.1:3900-7989 GCA_002409445.1 Armatimonadetes bacterium UBA5419
TCCCCGCGCCCCCGCCGACGCCCGCCCTGCTCGTCGCGCTGCTCGGCCTGCTCGTGCCCGCCGGCCTCATCGCCAGCGTCGCCCGCGGCCACTCGCCGCACCGGCTCACCCCGCTGCTGGCCGCCCCGCTGGCCGTCGCCCGCTTCGTCACCGCCGTCGTCGGCCCCGGGGCCGCGGTCACCTACGGCTGGGTCGGCACCGGGCTGGTCGCCGCCTACCTTGTGCTCTGGCCGGCCTGTGCCGGGGAGCGGCGCACCGCGGGCCACGGCTTCCTCCTGGGCCTCGGTTTCCAACTGGTCGACGTGACCCTCACTGGCACCCTCGACTCGGCGCTGCGGCCGGGCTGGGGCGCGGTGCTCTGGGGCTGGGCGGCGGCGCTGCCGACGCTCTGGCTGGCGCTCTCCAGCGCCCGGCGCGACGGCGGCCTCGACCCCGAGTCGCCGCTGGTCCTGGCCATGCCGCTGGCCTTCCTCGCCGCGGGCCAGGGCTTCGCGCACTTAGGCCGCTTCGCCGTCGAGTTGCGCTGGAGCGTGGCCACGACCGCCCTGTTCGCCGGCCTCGGGCTGTTTCTCGGCGCGCTGCTCTGCGGCCTGTCCGACCAGTTCCTGAAGGCTGCCTTCGCCCGCCGCCGCCATGGACGGCGGCTGCGCTTCGCCTACCAGGCCTGGCGCACGTTCCTCGCGGTCGCCGTGCTGCTCGGGCTGATCGGCTTCGCCCGCTGGCTGGCCGCGCCGGCGCTGCTGCTGGCGCCGACCGCGGTCGGCGTGAACCTCGGCGCCCTGCTGCGCAGCCGGCCGATCGGCCTGCCCCGCCGCCTGCGCCTGGGCCTGCCGCTGGCCAGCTGGTGGCTGGTCCTCGTCCTCGGCCTCTCGGCGCGCGACGCGCTGTGGCCCATCGCCCTGGGCTTCATCCTGCTCCACGTCTACGCCTCGTTGGCGCTGCTGCACCAGGAGCGCCTCGACCCCACCCGCGAGCGCATCGAGTACTGGACGCTGGCCGGCTACCTGGCGGTGCTCGGCGCCTGTATACAAGCGCCGCTGGGCGACCGCCCGCACGCGCAGCCGTGGCGGGTGGAGGCGCTGCGCGTGGCCGTCGTGCAGTCCGGTGGCGCGCCGACCGACGTCGCGCGGCGGCTGATCGCACTGCGCCGCTGGCACCCAGAGCTGGTCCTGCTGCTCGACTCGCCGCCGACCGAGGAGCGCCTCCAGCCGGCGCCCGGCCTGCGCTTCGCCGACAGCGTCTACTGGCTGCAGGCCGCGCTCGACCTGCACGCCTATCGCGCCCCCGCCGGGCGGCCGGCGCTGCTCGCGCGGCAGCCGGTCGAGCGGCTGGGTGCGCCGGGCAACCTCGAGCTGAGCGGTGTCTGGCGCCTGCCCGACGGCCGCGACCTGGCGGCGGCCAGCCTGGTCACTCCCGGCGGCGCCAGCGGCGCGCTGACCGCGGCGGTCGAGTCGGTTGGCGTGGCCTACTACTGGCTGCTGGCCAACCCCGCCGCCGACGGCGTGGCGCCGCCCGCCGGCTACAGCGACCTGACCCCCGCGGGCTCGTCGGTCGCCCTCTGGGCCAGCCCCGGCATCGCCGCCCACAGCGTCGAACAGCCGACCGACGGCCTGCTCTGTGCGGTGCTCGCCCTGCCCTAGGATGTGTTCGAGTCGGCCGGCCCGATAACGAACAGCGCCTCCTCGGCCATCAGGTTGTCGCCCGGCACGAGCAGCCGAACCTGGCCGTCAGCATAGGCGAACCGCTGGTGGATGACGGCCCCGTGAGCCCGGCACCAGTCCTCGAAATCGCGCACCGTGAACAGATGGATGTTGGTCGTCTCGTGCCAGCCTTGGTTCAGCCGCGGGCTCATCGGCATGCGACCTTCGAGCAGCAGCTGCGCGCGGATCCACCAGTGGCCAAAGTTGGGGAAGCTGACGATGCCTTTGCGCCCGATGCGCAGCATCATGCCCAACACCTCGTGCGGCAGGCGCACGGTCTGCAGCGTCTCCTCGAGCACGACGTAGTCGTAACTGGCGTCGGGGAAGCCCAGCTTTTCGTCATCAAGGTCGCTCTGGATGACCGGCACGCCGCGCTGGACGCAGCGGAGGATGTGCTCCTGGTCGACATCGACGCCCTGGCCGCGGCACTCCCGCTCGCGGATCAGTCGCTCGAGCAGCGCGCCGTCGCCACAGCCCAGGTCCAGCACGCTGGCCCCGCGCGGTACCAGCTGGGCGATCAGGTCGTGGTCCCAGCGCTCGCCGTCGCGCGCCTGCGGGCGGCCGTACTTGGCCTCCAGCCGACCCAGCACCGCGACCGCCGTGACCAAGTCCGGTTCGCCGGCGACCAGCGCCTCGAGGTACTCGCGGTCGGTCATCGCTGCAAGCCCTCCAGGAAGCCGGTCAGCAGTTTCTCGAGCACGTCGACCTCCACCAGGAACGCGTCGTGCCCGTAGTCGCTGGCGATGTTGATGTAGGTCACCGGCTTCAGGTTCGCCGCCAGCGCGTCGGCCAGCGTGCGGCTGGCGGCGGGGGTGTAGAGCCAGTCGGAGGTGAACGAGGCGATCAGCCAATCGCCCTGGGCTCGACGGAAGGCGCGCTTGAGACAACCCTCGCCCCACCGCGCGGCGTCGTAGTAGTCCATCGCCTTGGTGATGTAGAGGTAGCTGTTGGGGTCGAACCGCTCGTTGAAGCCGCTGGCTTGGTAGGAGAGATACGATTCCACATCGAACTCGTTGTGGCCGCGGTAGCCGCCGGGCGGCCGGGGCAACACTCGATGCGGATCGAATAGCTGCCTCTTCAGCTCGTCCGGCTCCTTACGCCGAGCCTCGAACCGCGTCTCCATCCCCGACTCGCTGAGGTAGGTGATGTGCCCGATCATCCGCGCCACGCCGAGCCCGGCGTCGGGCCGGAACTCGCGGCCGTAGTAGTGGCCGCCGGCGAAGTGCGGGTCGTTGACGATCGCCGTCCGCGCGGCGAAGTTCAGCGCCACGCCCTGCGCGCTGAGCCGCGCCGAGGCCGCGAGCACCGCCAGCCCGCGCACGCGGTCCGGATAGGCCAGGCCCAGCTCGATGACCTGCTGCCCGCCCAGGCTGCCGCCAACCGCCAGGAGCACCTGCTCGATACCCAGATGGTCCAACAGCCGCACGATCAGCGTCACCCAATCGCCCACGTCGACCATCGGGAAGCTGAGCCCGTACGGCCGGCCGGTGGCCGGGTCAGTCGAGCTGGGGCCGGTCGTGCCGTAGCAGCTGCCCAGGACGTTGGCGCAGAGCACCGCGTAGCGGCTGGTGTCGAGCGCCTTGCCGGGGCCGACCATGCGGTCCCACCAGCTCGCCCCGGAGGGGGTGTTGCGCCAGGGCCGCCCGTCGCGCTCCCAGTCGGCGTCCCAGCCGGCGACGTGCGCGTCGCCCGAGAGCGCGTGGAAGATGAGGATCACATTGTCGGCAGCCGGGCTGATCTCGCCGTACAGCTCGTACTCGACGGTGACCGGCGCGAACAGGCGGCCCGACAGCAGCGGCAGCGGGTTGGTCTCGGTCGCCAACTCGATGCGCCGCGGATGGGTCCAGCCGACGCTGTTGGGGTGGTCGGGCGGGTCCACTTCGTGCTTGCGCTTGCCTTCGCCCGCCGAGACATCGATCGGATCACTCATCAGGCCGACTCATCGCCCCTAGGGTACCACTCAATGGTGGAACAGGCGCGTGCCCGACAGCGCCATGACCATCTCGTACTCGTTGGCCGCGGCGATGACCTCGTCGTCGCGCAGCGATCCGCCCGGCTGCAGCACGTAGCGCACGCCGCTGGCCGCCGCGCGGTCGAGGTTGTCGCGGAAGGGGAAGAAGGCATCGCTACTCAGCGCCACGTCGCGCCGCGCGCCGAGCCAGGCCCGGCGCTCGTCGTCGGTCAGCCGCGCCGGGACGACCTCGAACGCCTCGGCCCAGGCCGCCTCCTCCGCCGGCGATAGGTCGCGGGCGAGGAAGCGGTCGACCGCGTTGTTCCGCGCCGCGCGCGGCAGGCCCGCGCGGAAGCGCAGCCCCAGCGTCGCCGGATGCTGCCGCAGCTGCCAGTTGTCGGCCTTGTCGCCGGCAAGGCGGGTGCAGTGGATGCGGGA
>DHNJ01000259.1:8132-8441 GCA_002409445.1 Armatimonadetes bacterium UBA5419
CCCGCGACTGCTGGCCCGCGCCGTTGCCGATCACCTGGCCGTCGACAGCGAAACAGACCGAGTTCGACTGCGTGTAGCGCAGCGTGATCGTCGCCAGCAGCAGGTCGCGCCGCGCCGCCGGCGGCAGTTCCCGGGCGGTGGTCACGACGTTGGTCAGCAGGCGCTCGTCGAGCGGCAGGTCGTTGCGCGGCTGCTCGAGGGTCACGCCGTAGATGGTCCGCGGTTCCGCCGCCGGCGGCTGGTAGTCCGGGTCGAAACGCAGCACCAGGTACTTACCGCCCTTCTTCGCGCGCAGGATCTCCAGCGCCT
>DHNJ01000259.1:8595-9308 GCA_002409445.1 Armatimonadetes bacterium UBA5419
CGCGCGCAGGATCTCCAGCGCCTCGGGCTCGTAATCGGGGGCCAGGACCAGGTCGGAGACCTCGCGCGCGAGCAGCCGCGCGGTGGCCACGTCACAGGTGTCGGAGAGCGCCGCGCAGTCGCCGAAGCTGGACATCGCGTCGGCGCCGCGGGCCCGCGCATAGGCCGTGGCCAGCGGGCTCAGCTCGAGGTCGTCGACGAAGTAGGCCGCGGCCAGCTCGGCCGAGAGCGGCTCGGCGACGGCCGCGCCCGCGGGACTGACGTGCTTGAAGCTGGCCGCCGCCGGCAGGCCGAGCACCGCCCGCAGCTCGCGGACCAGCTGCCACGCGTTCAGCGCGTCCAGCAGGTTGATCATTCCCGGCGCTCCGTTGAGCACCTCGAACGGCAACCGCTCGCCCACCGCGACCACCCGGGCCGGCTGCTGGTGCGGGTTCAACCCATAGCGCAGTGACATCTCGCGCATCGTCGCCACCTCCCGCTGTTAGGGTACCACCCGAACCTGCTACCCTACCCCCAGGAGACCCCGGTGCGCCTGCTCGCCCTGCTGCTCCTGGCCCTGCCCGCGCTCGCCGCCGCGCAGCTCGACCGCGGCCTGCTGGCCACGCGGCGGACGGACGGCGCGGTCCTCGTCTCGTGGCGCCTCTGGCCCGACGACCCCGCCGACCTCGCCTGGCACCTCGACCGCCTCGCCGCCGACGCCCCGCCCGTCCGCCT
>DHNJ01000243.1 GCA_002409445.1 Armatimonadetes bacterium UBA5419
CCGCTGCCGCCGCCGCGCCCGCCGGACGAGGAGCCGTCGCCCAGCCGCCGCCGGCGCCGCCGTCGGGTGCCGCGCGACTAGTTGCCGAGGGAGGATGTTGAGCCCATGGGTAATCGTGTTTTCGACAAGCTGGCGCGGCCCGAAGAGCTGTACCGCAGCCCGATCTTCGTCTTCGCCGGCGATGCGCAGGCGGCCGGTGGCCTGCGCGGCCTAGGCAGCGTTGGCCGCGGCCCGCAGGCGCGCGCGCGCAACCGCGCCCAGTTCCAGGATCTGTGTCGCGAACTCTCGCGCGACGGGGCCATCGACGGCTGCTTGCTGAGCCCGGCCGACGCCGAAGCGCTGGCGGTCGACGAGCGGTTCTTTGACGGCATCGAGGTCACGCCGCTGGTGCGGACCAACGCGGAGACCTGGATCTGGAGCCCGCGCCACGGCAGCTACGGCACGGCCACCTCGCGCCCGTTCCGCACCGTCGAGCCGCGCGACGCCGGCTTCTGCCGCGAGCAGATCTGCGCCGCCCAAGACTTCAACATCCGCCTCGGCCTCTACTCGATCACCCTGAACAACGATGTCGAGGCCGACTTGCGCACGCTCGAGGCGTACCTCTGCTATGCCAAGGAGGTTGGCCGCACGGCGGGGTTCGACCACTTCCTGGAGGTCTTCCTGCCCAACACGCCGCAGCACGGGCTCAGCGCGGAGGAGGTCGGCGAGTACGTGGCCGACAACATCGTGCGCACGATGAGCTACCTGCGGAAGGCCGAGCGGCCGCGGTTCATCAAGACCGCGTACACCAGCGCGCGGGTCTGGCGCGAGTTGTGCGAGTTTGACCCGACGCTGATCATCGGCGCCCTCGGCGGCCCGCGCACCGACGCGCGCGGTACGCTCGAGCTGGCGCACAACGTCATCACCAACGGTGGGCGGGTGATCCTCTTTGGCCGCGCGGTCTTCGAGGACGAGAACCCGCTGCAGATGTGCCGCGCGCTGCGGGCCGTGCTCGATGGGCAGGACCCGCTCGCCGCGTACGAGACCTACCGCGCCGCGGTTGCCCGCGCTGCGGTTGCCCGCGCCGATGCGACGGGGGGTGCCGCGGGAGGGGACTAGAGACCATGGCTGAGCCCGAGCAAGCCCGCCTCGTGGCGCAGATCCGCGCCTGGTGCCACGAGGACCCGATCCGGCGTTCGCGGTTTGCCTGGCTGTTGTCCATGGACGAGCGGCGCGACCCGCCCTGGCCGTATGGCGGCCTCTGGTTCGACCGTGGCGGCGCGGCCCTGGCCGACCTCAGCCCGCACCCCGAGTACGGCACGCACCTAGACAACCGGCTGCCCTGGTTCCAGGCTGCCGGCGAGGAGTGGCTGCCGCTGCTGCGCCTGCTCGACCAGCGCCTGCCCGCCGAGTGCGAGGTGCTCGCCGACGAGGTCGCGCGCGAGGTGCTCGAATCGCTCGGCACCGTCGAGCCGACCGGCTCGCTCTCCGTCCGCGCCTGCGCCCCGGGCGAGCTGACCGGCCACGCGCGGCCGGTGCCCGCGGTGCGCTTGACCAGCGCCGACCGCGCGCTCGTCGCCGCCGACGACTGGCGCCCCGAGGACCTTGACCGCGAGACCGACGAGCACCAGGACGGCGTGCGCTGGGCGATCATCGAGCGGCGCCAAATCATCTGCCGGCTGATCGTCCAGCCGATCAGCGAGGGCCTGGCCGAGATCAGCGACGTCCACACCCACCCGGACCACCGCCGCCAGGGCCTCGGCGCCGGCCTGGTCGCGCACGTCCTGCGCCGGCTGCACGACGAAGGCTCGACCGCGACCTACAGCGTCCACCCGAGCAACTTCGCCTCGATCTGCCTGGCCAGCAGCCTCGGGTTCACCGAACGGTTCATCTGGGAGCGCTACTGGCTGCGCCGCGAGGTGGATGGCGGCGACGAGTAGGGCGCGTCAGCCAGCGTCGACCGTGGTCTGCTCGGGCTCGGCCTGGCTCAGGCCGCGGTCGCGCGGTTGGGTGGTCGCGGGGTCGGCCGCGCGGGAGAGGGCGGTCTCGTCGATGGGGCGGGCGCGGGTGACGGTGCGGCCGCGGAGGCGGTTGCGTAGGACGCGGCGGACGGCCGCTTCGAGCTTGCCGGCGCGCCCGCCGTGGCGCAGGTAGAGGTGGTGCTGCTGGTAGTGGACCCGGCCCCAGCGGTCCAGGCTGCGCACGTCCGCCCAGGCCACCTGCTCGTGGTCCAGGAGTGAACGGCGAGTCAGGCCGTGGCGGTCGGCACGCACGGTCGCGCGGCAGAGCAGCGTCGCCACGAAGAGGCCGACCGCGTAGCCCGCGATCCAGAGCCACGGCGTGCTCACCGCGAGCAGCAGGACCACCGCGAGGACGGCCGTCAGCGCCAAGGCGCCGACGGTCAGGGCGACGACGTCGGTCACCTGGAGCTCGAGGCTGCCGTGGCGGACCACGCCGAGCCACTGCTCGATCTGGTCGGCGGTGACCTCGGTCGGCGTGTAAGCGGCGGCGACGGTCACGTGTCGTTCGGCGATCTCCAGGACCGGCTCGACCGCGCCATAGTCGTCGAGGTCGACAAAGCCGGAGGTGAACACCAGGCGCCCGTCGCCCGCGGTCGGGACGAGTTGTCGCGCGTCCTGCCAGAGGTGGCGCTGGCTGGCGTTGCGCTCGACGACCGTCAGGCTCTCGGCATCGACCCACAGCCCGCAGCCCAGCTCCTCGCGATGTGGCGCGAAGTAGCCCGCGGCCGTGGTGGGCACGGCGCCGGCGCGGGCGTCGAGCAGGGCGCGTAGCCCGCGCTCCAGGCCAGCGATGCCAGTTACCTCGCGGTCGAGATGGATGCGGCCGACGGTGGTTTGGAGCAGGATCTCGCTGTCGACGGGGGCGACGACGTTGGCCGGGTAGGTGGGCGCCAGCAGGGCCCGCACCTGGGACCAGCGAACGCTCGGTTCAGTGTCCTGCTTCCAGCGAAGCCCGTGGCGGTCAGCGGTCACCGAGGGCCAGAATGCGGCGACCTCCCCCATCGCAACGGCGGCGATCGCTAGCGCGCAGCCAGCCGCGAGGAGCACCATGACCCAGCCTTCCTCCCAGGCCATCCCGACAAGCGGCACACCGCCGAGCAGAGTCACCAGTCCGCGAATTCCCCAATAGAGCGATCGCGCGCCCGGGCGGCGCCAGCCGTGGGTGACGAGCACCCCACGCCGGGTGGTCGAACCGAGCCAGCGCTGCCGCTCGCGGTCCGGCCGCGCCTCAACCCAGGCATCGCGCCGAGCCTCCCAGGGCGTGATACGCTGCTCGATCGAGCGTCCTTCCTCCGCCGTCACCCGCCCCACACCGCGGCTCGTGGCAATGTAGGCGTGCTCGCCACCCCAATCGACGGCATACACCTCCGCCCAGGGGACCGCGACGGCGTCGACGTAGACCTGCCCGTCCTCCAGGCCACCATCGCGCACCGTGTCACTCACCCGCGCCGCACCTCGACGGTTGCCTCGTCGGCGAGGCTGAGGCCGCGGTCGCGTTCCTGGGCCGGGGCGGGGGCGGCGGCGGGGGAGAGGGCGGCGTCGGCGAGGGGGCGGGTGCGGGGGACGAGGCGGCCTTGGGCGCGGTGGTGGAGGACCCGGCGGACGGCGCCTTCGAGGGCGTTGGGTTGGCCTAGCGCGCGCAGGCCGAGGCGGCCTGAGCGGTGGGTAACGCGGCCGTGGTCGTCGATGTCGCGGACGTCGGCCCAGGCGATCTGCTCGCGCTGGAGCGGTGCGCGGCGGGTCAGGCCGTAGCGGTCGCCGCGGATGGTCGTGACCGTCATGAACGCGGCCAGCAGGCTGACCCCGAGCGCCGCCGTGGCGACCCAGGCCATCGGCACCGAGCTGAGCTGGGCCGCGATGCCGGCGAAGGCCAGGCAGAGCGACGCGCCAACGACCAGCAGCGCGCTGGGCACGGTCGTCCCTTTGATGCTGCCGTACGGCTTCACGCCGAGCCAGTGCTCGACCAGCTCGGGCGCGAGGCGGTCCTCGTCGGCGTCACCGGCGGGCGCGCCGCTCAGGTGCCGTTCGGCGACGTCGGCGACGAGATCGGGGCTAGCGTAGGCGCTGAGGTCGACGACCCGGCCGAAGTGCAGCAGGGCGCCCTCCGCCTGCGGCTCGACCCGCCGCAGCTCGCGCCAGGGCAGGCGGATCGCCGCGTCGCGTTCGACCTGCACCAACTCGTCCGGCCCGACCCACAGGCCACAGCCGACCCGTGTCACATCCGGCGCGAACCAGCCGCGGGCCGGGTCCATCGGCGCGGCCGCGGCACGCTGTGCGGTGAAGGCTAGCAGCCCCCGCTCCAGGCCGCCCAAGCCCGCCGCGTCGCGCCGCAGGTAGCGGCGGCCGGCGGTCGTCTGCAGCACGAGCGCCGCGGCCGGCGCCTCGCCGACCATGAGCGGCTGG
>DHNJ01000174.1 GCA_002409445.1 Armatimonadetes bacterium UBA5419
GCGGTCCCGGGCAGAGCTGCGGATTCTGCTTCCGGCCCAGCGAGCTGGGCTCGGTCTCGTCGCGGGCTAGCAGCCCGCGCCACAATCTGATGAGGGGGACCGAGAGCACCACCCTACGGATACTGCCCCCAATGGTCCAGGCCGAGGCCTTCGTCGAGGCCGAACATGACGTTCATGTTCTGCAGGGCGGAGCCGGCTTGGCCCTTGACTAGGTTGTCTTCGGCGGCGGTGACGATCAGGGTGTTGGTGCGCTCGTTGACGTTGATCGCCAGGTCGCAGAAGTTGCTGCCGAGCACGGCGCCGGTGCCGTGGCAGGTGCCGTCGTCGCTGATGCGGACGAAGCGGGAGCCAGCGTAGAACTCGCGGTAGGCCGCCCGCGCCTCGTCGGCGGTCAGCGGCTGGGTCAGGCGGGCGTAGCAAGTGTCGAGGATGCCGCGGCTGGTCGGCACGAGGTGGGCGACAAAGGTTAGGTTGACCGGCGCCTCGGCCTGGCGGCTCAGCTGCCACTCGATCTCGGGCGTGTGCTGGTGTTCGACGACGCGGTAGGCGGCGACGTTCTCGTTGGCGTGGGGGAAGTGGAAGCCGGGCTTGGGCGTCTTGCCCGCGCCCGAGACGCCGGTCTTGCCGTCGACGACGATGCCCGTGGGCTCGATCAAGCCGAGCTTCAGCGCCGGGGCGAGCGCGAGGATCGCGCCGACCGCGAAGCAGCCGATGTTGGCGACCAGGCGGGCGCCGGCGATCTGCTCGCGGTACAGCTCGGGCAGGCCGTAGACTGCCTCGGCCAGCAGGTCGGGGCTGGCGTGGGGGCGGCCGTACCACTGCTCGTAGACGGCGGGGTCGGGGAAGCGGAAGTCGCCCGAGTAGTCGATGACGCGGATGTCCTGGTCGAGGTAAGCGCGGGCCTCGTTCATGCCGACGCCGTTGGGTGTGGCGAAGAAGACGACGTCGGGCTTGGAGCGGTCGATCTCGCTACCGGCGACCTGCACGCGGAGGTCGCAGAAGCCGCGCAGATGGGGGTAGAACTCGTCGATCCGGCGGGTATCGTCAGCGCGGGCGACGAGCGAGGTGATCTCGGTCTGCGGGTGGCGCAGGAGGCCTTCGATGATACCCAAGCCACCGTACCCGGTAGCGCCAACGACTTTCGCGGTGATCATAGCTGCTCGCTCGTTTCTGCCGGCGCGGGCGCCCGCCGGCCGGGGATGATGAGGGTGAAGGTTGAGCCTTCGCCCCACTCGCTCTCGACGGTAATCTCGCCGCCCTGTTCGCGGATGATCTGGCGCACGACATCGAGCCCGAGACCGGTGCCAGTTTGGCCTTTGGTGGTGAAAAACGGCTGCCAGATGCGCTCGAGATGTTCGGGGCGGATGCCGCTGCCGTTGTCGATGACGCGGAGGATAATGTGGTCGTCCTCGAGCACGGCGGACAGGCGGATCTGCGGCGTGCGGCCGGTCAGCTCGCGGGTCGCGTCGCCGCCGTTGCGCAGGAGGTTCAACATGACTTGCTTGAACCGGTCGCGGTCGCCGCGGAACTCGAGTTGGTCGGCGCAGTCGTGCTGTAGGTCGATGCGGGCGAAGGAGGGGTCGTACTTGAGCAGGCGCAGGGTTTCCGAGAGCACGGGGGCCAGCTCGTGCCAGCCGCTGTCGCCGTGCAGCGGGCGGGCGTAGCCGCGCATGTCCTCGATGGTATCGCGCAGGCGCCAGCCCTCCTCGGCGATGGCCGAGACTAAGTCGTGGATGTCGGCGGGCGAGAGGGTGTCGAGCTGGTCGCGGACGGTCGCGGCGGCGCCGATGATGCCACCCAGCGTGTTGCGCATTTCGTGGGCCGCGGTACCCGCGACGCGGCCGGCCTCGGCCAGGCGGTCGCTGTGGAGCATGTGGGCCTGGGCCTCGTCGAGCCGGCGGTTGGCGCGGCCCAGCTCGCGGTGGACACGGCCGACGCGCTCGTACAGCTCGGCGTTGCGCACGGCGGCGGCGGCGTACTCGGCGAAGTTGAGCAGGACCTGCAGGTCGGCCTCGGGGAACTCGCCGGCCTCGCGGCGGTAGACGGTCAGCACGCCGACGACGAGATCGCCCTCGAGCAGCGGGGCGCAGAGCATGGCGCGGAGGTTGGCCGCGGCGTCCTGGGCACCGTAGATGCTGCGCGGGTCGCGGCTCATGTCGGCGACGTTCAGCGGCTGGCCGGTGGCCAGCACGGTGCCCGTCAGGCCGAGGCCGGCGCGGTGGGGCATGGCGGCGTAGGCGTCGGACACACCGCGATAGGCCCGCGTGCGCAGGACGCCGTCCTCGTCGAGCAGGCCGATCAGGCAGCCGTCGATGTTGAGGGTTGCGGGCAGCGAGTCGATCAGTGCCTCGAAGACCTGCTGTAGGTCGAGCGAGGCAGAGACCAGGCGGCCGATGCGCGCGAGCGTGGCCAGCCGCTGGGCCAAGCCCTCCCAGGCGGCGTGCTGCTCCTTGGAGGCGGCGAGCATGCTAAGGAAGCGGTAGCACAGCTGGGCGGCGACGAAGAGCATCTGGGCGTCGCCAGGGAAGCAGGTCTCGGTCGCGGCGACCAGCTCGGCGGCGGTCACGTCCGAGCCGGCGACCAGCGCCTCGGCGCGCTCGAGGCTGAGCGGCCCGACGATGCGGCCGACGGCGCGGACCTCGGCGACAATGCGCCCGCGCACGGCGATCGGCAGGCGGAAGGCGAGCAGGCCCGACAGCGAGTCTTCGCTGAGGCGGACGCCGTCCTCGTCTTCGTGGCGCACGATCCAGCGGGTGCCGGCGGCGTCCGCCGCGGCGACGACGGGGAGGCGGTCGAGCAGTCTCGTGATCGGGCAGGAACCCTGCGGCGGCACGATGTCGTGGCCCTCGAGGTCGGTGGTGTGGACCTCGACGCGGATGGCTTGGTGGACCATACGCTGGATGTCGCGCCACTCGGCCGGGGCGACCAACTGGCTAAAGACAGGATTATGCGGACCGCTCATACACTGCGCTCGAGATCAGCTTGTTTCCACATCCTGGGCCTGTCCGCTGACCGCGGCCTCCCAGCCAGCTTCCATGATCGCCTGCGCGCGCAGGGCGACCTGGGCGTCGAGGATGCCTGCCGGCTCGCACTCGCCGGCCAACAGCGCGCCGAGGTAGGCGCCGAGGCTGGCCAGGTGGGCGGGCGGTGCGGGCACCTCGACCCACTCGCCCGCGGGCTGGTCGACGGTCGAGATGCGGATCTTGTTGCCGTAGGGCTCGATCAGCGCCTCGGCGCAGTGGAACAGGCCGCGCTTGGGCGGGTCGGCGGAAATCTGGGTCCAGCTGGCCTCCACCTGGCCGAACGCGCCGTCGTAGCTGAGCAGCAGGACGGCGTTGTCGGCGCCGACCGACTGGGTCTTGAGCAGGCGGTCGGCGTAGCCCACGACGCTCTCGGGCGTGCCCAGGAGCCATGCGCAGACCGCCGCGCCGTAGCAGGTGTAGTCGGTGAACGCTCCGTGGCCGCACTCGGCGTCGTTGTAGAGCCAGTCGATGAATTGCCGGCTGCAGCCGACGCTCTCGGGGCCGTTGTGCGATGAACGCCAGCGGACCTGCCAGAGCTTGCCATATTGGCCCGAGCGGGCCAGGTCGGCGGCGGCCCAGAGCGCGGGCTCCCAGCAGATGGGCCAGTTGACGATCAGCTTGACCCCGGCTTCCTCGGCCGCGGCGACCATGCGGCGGCCACCGGCGAGGTCGTTGGCCAGGGGCTTCTCGACGATCACGTGGCAGCCGTGGCTGGTGGCTTCCTCGACCAGGTCGACCGACTCGGCATTGGAGCCGCAGACCAGCGCGACGTCGGGGTAGTGGTCGTGGAGCAGGCGGTGGCGGTCGTCGACGACATCGGCGGTCGGCACGCGCTCCATGAGCCGCGCGCGCAGTTCGGGGTCGACGTCCCAGCCGGCGACGATCTGGACCTGCGGGTTGGCTTGCAGGTTCGGAATGTTGCCCCAGACATGGTCGTGCGACAACCCCAACACCACCACACGAATCGGCTCGGCCATGGCTTCCTCCTGGTTCCACCTAGCATCCTAACCGTACCACAACCGGCCGCGCGCGAGGTAGGCCGTGCGGTGCATTCTTGGTAACGTTCGCCTGAACACAAGCATACCTATGGTAGGATGAGCGATCGCGCCGCGGGCGCTGGGTGGGCTGACCGGCTGCAACCTCCGCGCGCGCCGCGTCGTCACACAGTTAACGCCGAGCTAGTGGCGGAAACAGTGCTAGTTTGGTCGTTTAGAAGCTCACGAAGGTTGTACCTGCATGTCCGATAGACCCGTGCCCAAGACGAGTGTCGCCGAGAGTGCCACCGCGCCGCGGCCCCTGCTGCCCGCGGGCACGGCCGGCGGCGCGCATCCGCCGCTGCGCGTGCGCGACTACATCGACCGCCGCTCGGTGCAGGTCGGCTTCACGATGGCCATGATGGTCACCGGCGCGGTGCTCGGCTACATGGTCGGGGTCTGGTACGCGACGGTCGTCGGCGCACGCTACGACGCCAACCCCAGCTACTGGCTGTTCAACGTCGTCTGCATCGCCGTGCTCGGTTCGCTGCTCGGCTTCCTGCTCTCGTCCACGCTCTTCCGCCAGCTGATCGGCCTGCTCCCGCGCATCGAGCAGAGCGCGATCGAGGACCGCATCGCCGGCGTCTTCGGTGTCGTGCTGGGCCTGGTCGTCGCCGTGCTGGTCTCGCCGCTGGTCGGTAAGATCCCCAAGGTCGGCAGCATCCTGGTCTGGCTAGCTTACCTTTTCTCGGTCTTCTTCGGGCTCATCGTGGGCATCTCGATGAAGAAAGAGTTGGTCCGGATGTTTTCGAATCCGGCCCGCGACGAGCCGGTCGGCCCCGCCGTGACGCACGGGGCGGTGCCGAAGCTGATGGACACCAACGTCATCATCGACGGCCGTATCCTCGAGGTGCTGCAGGCGGGCTTCCTCGAGGGCGAGCTGATCGTCCCGCAGTTCGTGCTGGATGAGTTGCACGCGATCGCCGACTCGGCCGACGAGCTCAAGCGCGCCCGCGGGCGCCGGGGGCTGGACCTGCTCAACCGGCTGAAGGAAGAGGTCGAGGGCTTCCGCGTGCTCAAGCCGCGCGACTACGCCGTGCCGGTCAACGACGTGCACGGGGTCGATGGCAAGCTGGTCAAGCTGGCCTCGGCGATGGACGCCTGGCTGCTGACCAACGACTTCAACCTGGCCAAGGTCGCCGAGGTGCAGAACATCCGCGTGCTCAACGTCAACCGCCTGGCCATCGCGCTCAAGCCGGTGGTCATGGCTGGCGAGGAGCTGCGGGTCAACATCATCCGCCAGGGCCGCGACCCCGGCCAGGGTGTGGCCTACCTTGACGACGGGACGATGGTCGTGGTCGAGGAGGCGGACCACAAGATCGGCCGCGTGGTCGATGTCGTGGTCTCGTCGATGTTGCAGACGGTGGCCGGCAAGATGATCTTCGCGACGCTGAAGGAAAATGGCGGCGCGGGCGGCCGGGGCCCAGCGCCGCGATGACCGCCGGGCTAGACCTCGCGCGCTGCGCCGTCGTCTTGCCGGCGGCGGGCAGCGGTCAGCGCGCCGGCGCCGGCCGCAACAAGCTCCTCGTCCCCCTCCGCGGTGAGCCGCTCCTGCTCCACACCCTGCGCGTCGTGGCCGCGGTCGGTGCGGGCCAGGTGGTCCTCGTTTGCCGCGATGATGAGCGCGCGACGATGGCCGGCCTGGCCGCGGCCGCCGGCCTCGCGGTGACCTGGGCCACGGGCGGCGCGACCCGTGCGGAGTCGGTGGCCAACGGCCTGGCCGCGCTCGCGCCCGAGATCGAACTGGTCGCGGTGCATGACGCCGCGCGGCCGCTGGTCGAGCCGGCGCTGTTCTGGGCCACGCTGGCCGACGCCGCGGCGACCGGCAGCGGCATCGCCGCGCTGCCCATCGCCGACACGCTGCGCC
>DHNJ01000056.1 GCA_002409445.1 Armatimonadetes bacterium UBA5419
GCCCGGCGGCCGTGGACCGCCATGCGCACCGCGGCGTGGTAGTTGGCCTGGTTGTTCAGGTCCAGCGCGTCGAACCCCGGCTGGAACTCGGGTCCGAGCAACTGTGCGTCCTCGGAACCGAGGCGGAAGGCGACCAGCGCGCCCACGTTGCCCAGCAGGCTGCGCAGGATCGCCGGGTCGTCGATCTGGTTGGCGTACTGGTTGGCCAAGATCAGTCCGACCCCGAACTTGCGCGCCTCGGAGAGCAGCACGGCGAACTCGCGGGTCGCTAGGGCCTGGAACTCGTCGACATAGCAGAAGAACGGCCGGCGCTCGGCCGGCGGGATCGCCACCCGGCGCATCGCCGCGACCTGCATCTGAGCCATCAGGACCATGCCGAGAAACCGCGTGTTGGCCTCGCTCAGGATCCCCTTGGCCAGCCGCGCGAGGATGATGCCGCCCTTGTTCATGTGCGCCGCGAAATCGAGCCGCGGCCGCTTCTGCCCGAAGATCAAGCGCAGACGCGGGTCAAAGACGAAATCCACAAACTTCGAGGAGAGGTACTCGCCCCAGGTCGCGGTCATCTCGCTGGGGCGCCGCGTGTAGTCCATGGCCTCCAGCGTCGAGTCGACCCAGCGCTGCAGCATCGGCTCATGCCACTCCAGCGGCACCCATCGCCGCCAGTAGTCTCGCGACTGGAAGATCTGGTAGAACTCGAGCAGCGTGCCCGGCTCGGCCAGGCGGCTCATGGCCAGCAGCAGGTTCATCTGCAGGTGCTGGTGGTAGGTCGGACCCGCGTAATCATCGGCTTTGTGGCCGTAGCGGTCGGATAGCAGGCGGTCGAAGATCGAGACCAGCTCGCGGACGATGAAGTGCCGCTCCATGTCGCCCCGCGGCGCCAGCAGGTTGATGCCGATCGGGTTGTCCATGTCCGCGGGGTCGATGTAGGCCACGTCCTGGTGCCGCTCAGGCGGGATATGACAGAGCAGCTCGTCGATCAGATCCCCGTGCGGATCGATGACGAAGACACCCGCGCCCGCCTGGATGTCGTGGATGATCATCTGCTTGAGCAGGGTCGTCTTGCCCGTGCCGGTCTGGCCCACGACGTAGGCGTGCGTCGTGCGGTCGCGCGCGGGCTGCTTGACCTCGATCTCCCCACCCAGCGACGGCGCGTCGCCCAGCAAAACGCCGTCCTGGTCCGAAACATCGATCAGTTCGAGTCCGGCCGGCCGCTGACGCGCGTGATGCACCTCGATGCCCGGCAGCCCGTCCTCGACCGCGCAGGGCCAGGCGAAGGCGCAGGCCGCCTCGCGCGCGTCCATCAGCCCGCGCAGCCGCGGCCCACCCTCGCCTGCGGCCGTCGGCGTCCAGGCCACCAGCCGCAGCTCCGCCAGCCCCGCCCGCGCGCCCGCGCGTTCCTCGTCAGTCGTCGGCCAGACGGCATCGAACCCGCCCCGGTACAGCCCGGCCACGCCGTCCTCGCCGCCCGGCAGCGCGCTGATCGTACTGCCCACGGTCTCGACCAGGCTCGCCGGCAGCCGCTCGGGGGCCGCGAGGGTAACCGAGACCTCGAACGGTGAGTCGGCCAGCGTGACCAGGCTCTGGTGCAGCATCGTGGCCAGCGCCTGGGCCTGCGCCGGGCGAGTGGTCGTCTGGCGCGAGGCCGCCTCGGCGCTTTGGTTCAGGTCCGCAGCCAGCGCCTTCTCCTCCACCTCCGCTAACACCGTCGGCCGCAGCAGCACCTGCAGCAGCGTCGGTCCGTCGCTGAGCATCATCGTCCGCAGCACCCGCCCCCGGCTCGACGGCCGGCCGGTCCACGGATGCACACAGTAGACCTCGTCGTAACTCGTTGTCCGCGCCGCGCCGGTCGTCCCCCGCGACAGCCCCGGGCGCGCGCGCAGGGTGTTCAGGTCGACCGCTGTCTCGCGCCGGACCACCGCGGCGACCTGCGCCTGGTCAAAGCTGAACGGCACCAGAAGATGGTCCAACTCCTCACCCGCCAGCGGCCGCCACTGGTCGTCCGGCTGCAGCCCACCGATCACCGCCCGTAGCTCGCTCAAGGCTAGTTGCAGCCGCTCCGGTTCGTTCGCCCGCACCAGCAGTGCGACGGTCAGCTTGCTATCCGCGGGGTTGGCCGCGTGCGGCTCCGCCAGCACCCGCAGCGCATAGGTCAGGTCGCCCGCCGGGTCCCACAGGCTGGTGACCAGGTCGATCTGTTCCTGTGCCCGTGCCACCAGCGCCCGCTCGGGCTGGTCGGTGCGTAAGCGCACCAGGCTCTGCAGCGCACCCCCGCCGACCCACCCGCCGGCCAGCTCCACCATCTCAGTCGATCGCCACATGACCCACGCCCCGCTTCGGCTCCATGACCACATCCAACAGCCCGTACTCGCGCGCGGCCTCCGCGGTGAACCAGTGTTCGGTCTGGCAGTCGCGCTCCAACTGGTCGTACGGCTGCCCGGTCCACCCCGCGAGCAGCTTCAGCAAGCATTCGTTCAGTTTGGCCACCCGCTCCGCCCGCGCCTGTACATCCCGGTAGCCGCCCTGCAAGCCCAACTGCAGCTGGTGCAGCATCACCTCCGCGTGCGGGGTCGCATACCGGTAGCCCGGCGCACCCGCGGCCAGGATGTAGGCGGCCATCGACGCCGCCTGGCCTAAGCAGATGGTGTGCACCGGCGCATCGAGGCAGAGCATCGCGTCGATGATCGACAGCCCCGCGGTCACGTCACCGCCGGGTGATGTGATGTACAGGTCGATGGGGTCGTCCTTGCTCTGGGCATCGAGCAGCAGGAGGCGCTTGATCACCTGCGTCGCCAGCGGCGTGGTGATCTCCTCGGTCAGGAAAACCAGACGGTTGGCCAGGAACTCGGATTCCAGCACCTGCGTACTCCCGCCCCCAGCGTCGACCCGCGCGGATTATACTGTATACGTGTGGGGAGTCCAAGAAATGGCCCGTCGTCGCAAGTCCAGCAGCAAGTCCAAGAGCCGTCGGCCCGACCTGCCACCCGGCTTCAGCTTCAGCCTCAACCGCGCCCTGGGCATCACGCGCCTCAAGCAATACATCGCCCGCAAGACCGGCATCCCCACGACCAAACGCGGCCGCCAACAGAAGGTCGGCCGCCTCCTCGGCTGCCAGGTCGTCCCGCTCCTACTCATCGGCCTCGGCGTGGCGGCGGTCTGGGTGCGCGGTCACTGACCACCTTGGTAAGGGGACAACCATGCCCACCGTCGAGATCCAGCAGATCGGCGCCCGCCATGCTCTCGTGCCGGCCTTCGACGTGCCGGTGCCGCCCGAGTTCTGGGGCGGCTCCGAAGGAGTGCGCCTGCGCGACCTGATCGCCCTCGTCGTGCGCTGGGAGGTCCTGGCGTACAACGAGCGCGCCGAGCAACACGGCATCGTCCGCGCCCTCGGCCAGCACGAGATCGCTGCCGGCGCCGCCGCCGGCCGCGTTGATCCGGGCGGCGGCGAGCACCCGCGCGCCCGCGCCGACGAGAATCAGGCGGTCGCCCACGCCTGGCAGGCTTTCGAGGACGGCCTCTACCTGGTCTTCCTCGACGACCAGCCGCGCCACCGGCTGGACGAACCGGTCGTGGTCAACCCCGACAGCCGCATCCGCTTCGTGCGGCTGGTCATGCTCCGCTCAAGCTGAGGAGCCGACGATGGCGGATGCGCCGCGCGGCCCGCTGGGACCGCTGCACGACGACCGCTTCACGACCGCGAGCCGCCTCGCGGCCGTCCCACTGCCGGCCAGCTTGGCGCGTCTCCTGGCCCGCGACTCGGCCGAGACGCCGAGCAACCCGTTCGCTGACCTGCTCTCGATCCTCACGGTGCCCGGCGTGGCGGCCAGCGTCATCGACTCGATTCCGGGCCAAGCTCCGCCGCAAATCGCCGCGCTCGCCGCCGCCGCGGAGCTGAGCCAGGACGCGGCGGCGGAGCTGGACCAGCTGGACGCCGCGGCGCGGGCCGCGCTCTGGGCGGCCTGGTGGCCCCGGCTCGCCGCGCACCTCGAGGCGGCCTGGGC
>DHNJ01000173.1 GCA_002409445.1 Armatimonadetes bacterium UBA5419
GGGCGATCTGGCGCGCCTGGCCGGGCGCCAGCGGCCGCCGCGGGTGCGGGTCGCGGGTGGGTTGCGGCTGCCGGCGGTGGTCGTCGGGTCGCAGATGCTGTTGCGGGCCGAGGCGCTGGCCGAGTCCGAGCCGTGGCAGACGCTGACCCAAGCCGCGCGGGCGCTGGCCGAGGCGGAGCAGACGCGCTGGCCGTGGTGGTTGGCGGGCGGGGCGGGGCTGGGGCTCGGCCTGGCGCTGCGCCTGGGCGGGTTGGGCGCGGTCGGCGTGGTGCTGGCGCTAGTCGTGGCGATTTCGGTCGCCGGCGTGGAGGCGGCCGCCGCACGGCAGGCATGGGTCGAGCAGCGCGCGGCGGAGCTGGTCGGCGCCCTGCGCACCGAGCGGCCGGCGGCCTTCGCCGAGCTGTCGCGGCGGCAGGGGCTGCCGGGGTAGGAAGGCCGCCGCCCGTGGCGAACGAGCGCGCGGGAGCCTCCCATGCGCTCGACCTCACTGCTCTTGCTCTTGCTGCCGACCCTCGCGCTCGGCGCGGCGACGATCAGCAACGAGAACCTCGCGCTGACCGTCGACGACGAAGGTGAGCTGAGCATCACCGTGCGCGCCAGCGGCCGCGTCTGGCAGACCACGGACCAGGCACGGAGCGAGGTCTGGGCCGCGCCCGAAGTCCAGGGCCAGGACCGGATCCGCTGGGGCGCGACGCTGACTGGCGCGGACAACTACACCTTGCCGGTCGAGGTCGAGGTGCGGCTGGAGCCGTGGGCGGTGGCGATGAGCTGGTCCGCGGACGCCGACCGCGACATGCCCGACCTGTTCTGGCCGGCGCCGCTCAGCGCGAACCTGGCCGACGGCCGCGTCAGCTTCACGCCGTACATGGGCGGGCTCCTGCTGCCCTGGACCGACCCGTCGGCCAAGTGGCGCTGGATGGGCGCCGCCCACGACCTGCCCTACGTCGGGCTGAGCGAGGGGGCCGCGGGCGAGGGCTATGCGCTGGTCCTCGACACCCCGCACGACGCCGCGTTGCGGCTCCTGCCCCACGGCGACGACGAGGCCAGCGCGCCGCAAGCGGCCTGGCTGCCGCAGCTGGGCAAGGTCGGCCAGCCGCGCGCCTGGCGCTACGAGTTCGTGCCGACCGGCGGCTACGTCGCGCTGGCCAAGCGCTACCGCGCGATCGCCGAGGCGCAGGGGCTGCTGGTGACGCTGGCGGAAAAGACGCGGCGGCTGCCGACGACCGCGCGTCTGGCCGGCGCGCCGGACGTCTGGGGCGGCGACCTGGAGTGGGCGCAGAAGGCCTGGGCGGCCGGCTTCGAGACCTGCCTGTTCAACTACACCGGCCCGCGCGAGTCGATGCAGATGCTCGCCGACCGGGGCTGGCTGACGAGCAAGTACGACAACTACGCCGACATGTTCATCGAGGAGAACACCGCCGCCTGGGACAACATCCGCGGGCCCGAGAACGAGGTGCTGATCGGGCGTGATGGCGAGCAGGCGAAGGCTTGGCTGACCTTCGACGGCAAGACCCAGTATCTCAAGCGCTCGACGCGGACGATGCTGGAGGCTGCCCAGCGCAGCATCCCACGCGACTTGGCCGCGCATCCGTACGTCGGCCGCTTCATCGACGTGACCACCGCCGACCCTCTGCTGGAGGACTGGCGCGTGGGCCAGACGCAGACGCGGGTGACCGATGTCGAGCGGCGCCGGGAGTTCTTCACCTACGTCAACTCACTCGACCTGGTCACCGGCGGCGAGCACGGCCGGTTCTGGGCGGTGCCGTACCTGGCGTACAACGAAGGCATGATGTCCGGCAGCCACTTCTCCTGGCCGGCGGGCCACCTGATCACCCCCGACGACCTCGCGGGCATCAGCGACGAGTACCGGCGGCTGGGCCTGGGCGGCGCGGGCGAGCGGGTGCCGCTGTGGGACTTGGTCTTCCACGACTGCATGGTCAGCTACTGGTACTGGGGCGATTCGACCGATTTCCTGTACCAGCTGGACCCGACGATCACCGACCGCAAGGACGCGCTGAACGTGCTGTACGGCACGCCGCCGATGTACTGGGCGAGCAGCAACGGCTTCAACCCGACCGACGCGGCGCTGCGCCAGCGGATGTGGCAGAGCCATGACCGCACGACCTGGTGGCACGCCGAGATCTGGGACCGCGAGATGACCGACCACGCGGCCCTGAGCGAGGACCGGCTGCTGCAGCGCAGCACGTTCGCTGGCGGCTACGAGGCTGTAATCAACCTGGCCGCCGAGCCGCGGACGGTGACCGTGGGCCAGGCGACGGTGACGCTGCCGACCGACGGCTTCATCGCGCGTGGGCCGGCGACCTGGGTCGAGCGCAGCCTGAACGCCGTCGGCCAGGTGCAGACGCGAGGCAACACGCCGCGCGCGCGCCTGACCGAGGGCGCGACGGTCACGGGCCTGCGCAGCGAGGGGCGGGCGCTGGTCATCGTGATGTCCACCGAGCGGCTCGATGTCGCGGCCGAGGGCGCCGCCTGCGAGGTGCGGCCGGCGGACATCGTGCCGGGCTGGAACGTCGGGGCGACGCGGGTGCTGGAGCTGGGCGAGACGGGCGAGCCAGCGCGGGCGCTGCCGATCGTTGCGCGGGGCGGGGTCTTCCACCTGCCCGCGAGCGAGCGGCGGCTGGCCCTGATGACCGGCAGCCTGGTCGAGGTGCCCGACCTGGCCGTGCGCGACCTGGCGGTCACGCCCGCGGGCGCGCGCAGCGGCCAGCCGGTGACGGTTGGTGCACGGCTGGCCAACGCCGGCACGCGGACCGCGCGCGGCGTCGTGGTGCGGCTGACGGTCGATGGCCAGGAGCTGGCGCGGCACGCCGTTGACGTGCCCGGACAGGGCGAGGTCGCGCTGAACTTCCCGCTGACCACCGCGCCGTACGACGGCGAGCGGCGGGTCGAGATCAGCGCCGAGCTGCCGGCGGGCCAGGTGGACCCGATGCTGGCGGACAACCAGGACACGATGCTGCTGGCGCTGCCACTGGTCGTCGGTGACCGGCCGAGCCAGGTGGTTGCCGCGGGCACCGTGCGCAACCCGGCATCGGTCGCCAGCCGGCCCGTGGTCAGCGTGGCCTGGACGCCGCCGGCCGGCGTGGACGGGCGGACGCTGCGCGTGGCCGGCGCCGGCGGCAGCGCGCTGCCGACGCAGCTGGTCGACGGCCAGCTGCTGTTCGAGCTGCCCGCGCCACTCGCGCCCGGGGCGACCTGGGCCTTCGAGGTCCGTAGCTTCACCGGCCTGACCGCCGGGCCCGCCGCGCCGTATAGCGCCGCGGCCGGCCGCCGGCTGGTGACGCCGGTCTACAACGCCGATCTGGCGGCCGGCATGGTGACCAACCTGGCGCTGGCCGGTCAGCTGCCACTGGTCATGCAGGTGCAGTACTCGTCGGCGCAGACGGGCTGGACCAGCGAGCTGGGCGAGGGCGAGTTCGAGTTGCTCTACAGCGGCCCGGTGCAGGCGGCCTGGCGCGTGGTGAAGCTGCTGGCGGGCGGGGTCGAGGTGACGCGCACGGTGCGCGCCGGCCGCGACGTGCTCGAGGTGCAGACGACGGTCGCCAACTCGGTTGCCGGCCTGCACAACCGCATCTACACCGCCCGCGTCGAGGGCCAGTACCTCGACAGCCAGGGCCGCCGCGCGACGGTGGACGGCGTCGGCGAGATGGAGATCGACTCGTCGGCGGTGGACTGGCTGAGCTACGGTAACGAACGGGGCGGGCTGCTGATGGTACCCGACCGGCAGCTCGGCCTAAGCTACTGGGACATCTCCGGTTGGTGGGGTGGTTTCGGCTTTCACCACCACCCGGCCGCCTCGCGCGAGACGTGGCTGTTTGGCCCGACACCCTGGACCACGGCGCAGGCCGACGCCGCGGCGGCGGCCCTAGCGACGCCGTTGGTCGTGGACTGGGCGGAGTAGGGCGCGGGCCTAGCCGGGCCGGTGGTCGCGGTCGTACTCGATGTACTGGACCTGGTGGCTGCCGTCGTCGTAGAGGTCGACCAGGCCGTAGCCGCGGTGACACTCGTAGTAGTTGGGCAGGTCTTCATTCCACCAGTTGGCCGAGACCGCGCCGCCACAGAAGTAGGCGGTGCCGAGGAACTCGGCGTAGTCGACCTGGTGCATGTGCCCGCTGAGGCAGAGGCGCACGTTACCCGCCTCGTAAAACAGGTCCTTCAGGCGGACGGCGTCGGCGTGCATCCAGGTGCCGGGGACGGTCCAGGTGCCGCCATCGACGCGATCGCCGTCGAAGTAGCCGCTGACCGAGATGATCGGGTGGTGGCTGAAGACCAGGACCGGGCGACCGGCGGGCTGGGCGGCGAGGTCAGCGGCGAGCCAGGCGTACTGCTCGTCGTCGAGGCGGGCCGAGTAGCCGCCCTCGATGTGCGTGTCGTTGAGGGCGACGAAGTGCCAGCCGGCGCGGTTGAAGCTGTAGTAGGGAGCGTCGAGCCGCAGCCCGGCCACGCCACGCCGCCAGCCCCAGAGATCCTCGTTGCCGGTCGTCTGGCTGGCCTGCTTATTGGTGCCCCAGAGGTCGTGGTTGCCGAGGCAGGAGTAGATCGGCAGGTCGCATTCGGCCTGGACGATCTTCTGCCAGAGCGCCCACTGCGCGTCGGTCGCGGCGCCGGTACGGGCGCTGCTGTCCATGATCGTGTCGCCGGTGTTGATGATTAGCGTCGGCGCGTCGGCCTGGCCCTGCAGGTGGGCGAAGGCGCGGGCCATGCCGCTCTCGCCGGGGCCGGCCTGCACGTGGCAGTCGGTGATGTGCGCCAGGCGCAGCACCCGCCGCGCGCCGGGCCCGGGGACGCGCGCCTGCGCCCGACGGGGCATGATCCCCGCGGCCAACGCGGCCAGTCCAGCACCCACAACTTGGCGTCGGTTCATCGACAACATCACTCACTCCTCAACACGTTGGACCCTAGGGTACCACGCTGGCTGCAATGAGCTGGCCGGGCTTGGTGAAACCGTTGACAAACCGGGGCGAACAGGCGTACCCTGAGCAGGTGGAAGGTCGACTGCAATGAGTAGAAAGCGACACCATCAGGGTTCCGGAATCCCGCCGTTCGAGATACGGCGACCGCACTGGCGGTTGCTCACGGTCTGCATACCCAGCGGCGTGCACAGCAGCAATATCCCCGGAGCCCGGTGACCTGTCCTACAGGCACCGGGTTTCTCTTTGGGTCGACCTGGAGGCGACGAGCGCAGCGACGGAGGAGTGAGCGCGGATGAACAGCCAAGTGCTAGTGCTGAACCAAAACTACGAGCCGCTCAACATCACTTCGATGCGGCGTGCGGTGACTCTGCTCCACCTGGGCAAAGCCGAGGTGGTGGCGGAGAACGGCCGCGCGCTGCATACCGTCAGCCAGTCAATGCCCGCGCCGGCGGTGGTGCGCCTGTCGCACTATGTGCGCCGCCCGTACCCCGAGCTGCGCGTCACCCGCCGCGGCATCCTCGCGCGCGACGCCCACAGCTGCCAGTACTGCGGCGCGACGGACGTGCCGCTGACCCTGGACCATGTGCTGCCCTCCAGCCGCGGCGGCAACAACGACTGGACGAACCTGGTCGCCTGCTGCGTGGCCTGCAACAACAGGAAGGGCAACCGTACCCCGGACGAGGCTGAGATGCCGCTGCGCCGGGCGCCGGTGCGGCCGCGGATTGCGCCGTGCCTGAGCTACGCGAAGTTCGTCGCAGGCATCAAGGACCCGTACTGGCACACCTACCTAGCGCCGTTTGGCGGGGTCGACCTCCATTAGCCGCGGCCCGGAGGTCCGTTGGCTACTCGCCCAGGTCGGCGAAGTCGACGACTGAGGGGACGATGATCAGCAACACCGTCTCGGGCCCCGGGCCGCCGGGGATTTGACGGCTGACGATCAGCGCGCCCTCCTCGGGCGGCAGCGGCCCGCCGTCGATCACCAGGCTAACCGGCTCGTCATCGAGCGTCAGCTCGCAGCTGGCGAACAACTTCAGCGCGAGCCCGTCCTCGATGCGACTGACCATCGCCAGACGGTACGGGTTGGTACCCGTGACGTTGACCGTGCGTACCTCGAGGTTCTGCGCCTGCATCGTGCCCTTGCCCAGGACGTGCAGGCCAGCGGGCTCGTCGTTCAGCCGGCGCCACTGCGCTGCGAGGTCAGCGGCGGTGTAGAGCACCTCGCGCCCCTCGTCCGACGAGCCGAACTGCATCACGCCCTGGGCCCAGGAGACGCGCAGGTCGTCGACGACGAGCGAGTCGGCGGTCGCCAGCAGCCAGCGGTAGGTGATGCCGGGGGTCGGCTGGTCGAGCTGGCCGACCAGGTACTGGAAGTCGGAGACGGCGGCCGGTGTGCCGGCGACCTCGAGGCCACGGTCATCAGCGGTCGGCCGCGGCGGGCCTTCGAGACCGGTGGGCAGCAGGGCGCGCAGGTCGACGGTCGAGCCGCTGCCGGCCAAGGTGGCCAAGTCCAGCCAGCCCAGGGCCCGGGCCAGGGTCGAGGCCGAGGCATGGCGCAGGGGCACGACCACGGACTTCTCCGCGCCGGCGGCGGTGCTGCCGGAGAAGCGGCCGACGACGAAGACCGCGCCCTCGCGGCGCCAGGCGTAGTCGGCGGTGCCCAGGACGGTGGTCAGGGCTTCGGTGAAGGGCACGTCCCGGATGGTCACACTGACCTGGCCGCTGACGCCGGGCAGGAAGCGTACCTCGACGTTAGCCTGGCGGGCCAGCGTGCTGACCACCTCGCGCAGGCTGGTCTCCGCCGCGGTCAGGCTGACTTTGGTCTGGGCGTCGCCGAGCGCGGGTAGCGCGGCGAGTATGGCCCAAAGGCAAACGAGCCGCAGAGACGCGGCTCGCTTGGTCCACAGGATCTTAGTCGGCTGCATGAGCACTCCTCGCCACCTAGGGCGTGAAGGCTCAGTCCATGATGCGGTAGGCACCTGCCCAGTGCGCGCGGTAGTACTTCTCATCCAGGCTGTTGTAGGCCACCGGACGACCGGAGCGCGCTGCGTGGATGAACTTGCCGTCGCCTGTGTAGATACCGACGTGCGAGATGCCTTCACGGTAGGTGTTCTTAAAGAAGACAATGTCACCCGGCTGAAGGTTCCCGCGGGTGACCTTCGTACCGGTCCCCCACATGCCCGCCGCAGTGCGCGGGAGGCTCTTGCCCAGCTGCTTGGCGATGGCAAAAACCAGGCCGGAGCAGTCGACGCCCTTGCGGCTGGTGCCGCCGCGCCGGTAGGGCACACCGAGGTAGCCCTTGGCCAGCTCGACGATGCTCGAGCCGGAACCAGAGCCGCTCGACGCCGCGTTCTGCGCAGGCGTGGCCAACGTGGTCAGCGCCTTGCTGACCCAGCCGGTCTGGTTGCCGACCCGCACCTGCACCCACTCGGCGCCGTTCTGCAGGACGCTGAGGCGGGTGCCGCTGGACAGCACGGTTAGCGAAGTGCTGCTGACGCTCGGGCCGGAGCGCAGGTTGACGCGGCTGTCGGCGATGCTTGCGGTCAGACTGGCCTGGGCCGCGGGGCGGTCCGAGTCCTCGCGCTCAGCGACCTGCACCGTCGCGGGATTCGGGACGACCACCTCGGGCGGCTCGGGCTCGCCCGGCAGGACGCGCTTGACCACCCAGCCGGCCACATAGGCGACCTGGCGGGAGCCGGGGATCAGGACCTGCCACCACTGGCCGTCCTTACCCACGGGCACGAGCTTGGAGTTGGGCGCGGCGCTGCCGAGGCGCTTGGCCTCGACACTCGGCGCGGAGCGCAGCACGACTGCCTTGTCGAGCACGCGCAAGGCGATCGGATCGGGCTCGCCGGGGGCGGCGGCCATGCGCGGCACGGCCGGGGCGGCCGGTGCGGCGGCTTCAGCCGTCGGCTCGGGCGCGGCC
>DHNJ01000004.1:0-3515 GCA_002409445.1 Armatimonadetes bacterium UBA5419
CCCTCGGCCGCGCCACCGGCTGGCCGCTCTGCCTCGACCTCAGCCGCCAAGCCTGCGCCTGGACCACGCCGCTGCTGCTCGTCGGCGTCGAGCCGGAGGTCCGCGCCGCCGCCCAGGCCGCCCGCGCCCGCGGCGTCGCCCTGGCCGGAGTCATCGTCTGGGCGCCCAACGGCCTGGCCCACGCCTAGCCCCGACTCGGTACCCCCACCCCCACGAACCGCCTGACTGCGCCGTGTAATGAGTAACGTAGTTAACGATACTTATATCGTGAAAGGGGGAGAGACATGCGGAGGATTTCGATGAAGGTTCGACGATGGACGGGACTTACCCTGGCGGTGGCCGCGCTGGCGGCGTTGGGCTGGTGGCTGGCGACCCCGCCGGCGCAGGCCCACTGCGACACGATGGCCGGGCCGGTGATCGTGGACGCGCAGGCGGCGCTGACCGCGGGTGACGTGACGCGCGTGCTCAAGTGGGTGCCGGCGGAGGACGAGGCCGAGATCAAGGCGGCCTTCGACGACGCGCTGGCGCTGCGCAAGCTCGGCGACCAGGCCGGCGAGGTGGGCGACCTGCGGTTCTTCGAAACCCTGGTCCGCGTCCACCGCGCTTTCGAGGGGGCGCCCTACACTGGCTTGAAGGATCACGACGTGGAGCCGGTGATCGCCCTTACCGACGCGGCGCTGGCTAGCGGCTCGGCCGACGAGGTCATCGCGGAGCTAACGGCCGCGGTCGAGGCGGGGCTGCGCGAGCGGTTCGCCCACGTCCGTGAGGCCGAGGCCCACGCCGACGACAGCGTCGAGGCCGGGCGCGAGTACGTCGCGGCCTATGTGGAATGGACACACTTTGCCGAGCGGCTGCATCTGGCTGCGACGACCAGTGCCGCCCACGGCGGGGCCGGCCATGACGGCCACGCGGCGCCGGCCGCGGCCGACGCGCACGCGGGCCACTAGCCCACCAGGACAGCGGACAGAAACGACGGACGGCACCAGGTCGCTGGTGCCGTCCGTGCTTGATCGGGAGGTTAGTGAGCTACGAGTCGGGCCAGTGCCGCGCGTGGCGGGTCGGCTGACAGACCAGCACGCACTGCCCACAGCGGGCGCAGGCGGAGGCGTCGATGCCGACGATCTTGCCGCGTTCGACGATGATCGCGTCCTCGGGGCAGTAGACCCAACACATCAGGCAGCCGCCGCACAGCTCGGGGTCGTGGATCGGCGGTTCGTTATGCTGGCGCTCGGCCGGCGCCACGGGAGTGCTCTGTTCGTCGGCCATGAAGGTTCACCTATGATTGACCATACAACCTTCTGACCACCCCGCTCAGCGCTTGTCGCTCAGCGCTTGTCGCTCAGCGCTTGGCCTGCTCCTTGTCTTTGGCCGCCTTGTCGTCATCGCCGAGGGCCATGTTCAGCAGCCAGTTACCCACCGCCATCCAGAACGCGGCGACGAAGCCGACGCTGGGCTTGGCGATGGTGAACGCGTCGCCCATCGGCTGCAGAAAGTAGCCGACGAGGTTGAAGGCGAGGGCCCAGAAGGCGAAGGCTAGGACGAGGCCGAAGAGGCCGACGGTCAGCAGGTTGACCAGGCAGCCCATCGCGCCGAGCGCGGCCTGGATGGGCTTGATCAGAATGTGCATCACGGCGACCAGCGCGACGGCGAGCATGGCCGCCCAGAAGCCGCTGACAACCATCGGGTCGGTGCCCGCGCCGTCCGCGCTGAGCGCCCCGGCGATGATCATCAGTAGCAACGCGTTGCCGATCCAGCGTACGAGGAACCGCACGTTAGCCTCCTCAGCAGCCGCGGCGCACCCGGCCGCGACCTTCCGTACTTACCTAACGCCCGCGCGGGCCGAACGGTTCTAGCCCAGCTGCTCGGTCGCCCGTGCGTGGGCCAGCGCGAGGAACGCCTCCTCATCGCTGCCGTAGCGCTCGCTCATGACCACCTCGAGGTTGAGCGGCTTCTGGTAGCCGACCGCCGCCAGCTCGGCGCGGACGCGCGCCCAATCGACGGTCCCGTCGCCCGGCAGCAGGTGCTGGTCGCCGGTGCCGTCGTTGTCGTGGAGGTGGGTGACGATCAGCCGCGGGAAGGCGTGCTCGACCAGCCAGTCGAGGTCACCGGCCATGTTCGCGTGGCCGCTGTCGTAACAGTAGCCCAGGTGGTCCGGGTCGAAGGCCGAGAGCAGCGCCGGGATAACCACGGCGTTGCGGCTGGCGGGCCAGATGTTCTCGATCGCCAGCCGCACACCCGTCTCTTCGACCACCGGCACCAGATCGGTCAGCGCGGCGATCTGCCGCTCGAGGGCAGCTTCGAGCTCCGCACCCTCGCCCTCGGGCGGGTGGATGACCAGCGCGTCGCCGCCCAGCCCGCCGGTGAACCGCAGGCGGTCGGTGTGGAGCACCACCCCCAGAGCGGCTTGCTCGGGGTCGGCGCTCCACTCGCGCGCCTCACCGGGACAGGTCCCGTGCGTATCGCCCAGCTCCAGCCCGGCCTCTGCCAGCCAGCCCCGCGCCCGCGCCGTGCCGTCGGGGCCGTAGCGGTTGGTTGCGGTCCAGTCCCAGCACCAATGCAGCCGGCGGAACCCCGCGGCGGCGATGTGCTCGAGCTGGCCGGGCCGCGTCGGCTCAGGGCCAACGTGGAAGTCGGAGGTGAAGCTGTAGCTCATCGGTCTTCTCTGCACGTCCTTACCGTACAGTGTGGGACATCGGCCACTGTCCGGGTGTCGGCGCCTCGGCCTCGACCGGCGCGGCGGCGGCGGCGCTGGTCCGCGGCGCGCGCGGCTGCAGCGCCTTGTACGGCGTGTCGGTGCGGAACGGCACCGCGGGCAGGCCCTCGGCGTTGTAGAGGTTGCCGTTGGGGTTGTCCGCCCAGTCGTAGCGCACGGCGACCGGCTCGCTGATGCCCGGCGCGCTCAGGACCACCTGGTTGCCCTCGATGTAGCCCGTCGCCCAGGCCCACTGCCCGGCCGCGTCGCGCAGCGCGAAGCCGCGCAGCTCGCCGTCCCGGGCCATCAGCCCGCCGCCCACGTGGTCGAAACCGACGCGCGCGGTGTTGCCGTCATAGGTCGCCGAACGCAGCCGCGGCCCCGAGTAGACCAGCTTGCGGCCGTACGTGCGGGCCAGCGCGGCATAGGCCAGGCGGCGGCCGACGTCGAGCTTGTTGATCGGGTGGATGTCGGTGGGGTTGCCGATGTCGATCGTGTTGGCCAGACCCGCACGGGCGACGGTCTCGCCGGTCAGGTCCTGGGCCTCGCGCAGCTCCGCCCAGGCGGACTCACTCGGCTCCGGCTTGGCCTCTAGGAAGTTGGCCAGCTGGACGATGTAGAAGCCCAGGTTCTTGTTGCGGAACTGCTGGCGCCAGTCGCCGATCAGCGTCGGCAACAGCCGCGAGTACTGCTCGGCGTTACCAACGTTGCTCTCGCCCTGGTACCAGATCGCCCCCGTCACGCCGAGCGGCACCAGCGGCGAGATCATGCCGTTGTAGAGCAGCGTCGGGAAGTTCGGGTTGTTGTCGGGGACCGCCGGCGG
>DHNJ01000004.1:3652-8910 GCA_002409445.1 Armatimonadetes bacterium UBA5419
TGTTGTCGGGGACCGCCGGCGGCGGCGCGGCCATCGCGTTCAGCGCCGCGCCCTGCTGGCCCTGCCAAGCGCCGGCCAGCGGGATGGCGGCCGCGCCCGGGCGGGTCAGCTGCAGCTGCGCCGGCTGGCCGGTCAGGCCGCCCGCGCCGCCCGTGTCGAGCGCGGCGATCGCGATCACGTTGGTCCCCGCGCGGAGCAGCCCGGCGGGCACCGTGTAGTTGCGGTTGGCGTTCGAGACCATCCCGCTGCCCACGACCTGACCGTTGATCAGCGTCACGTCGCGGTCATCGATCGGGCCCAGGCTGAGGGTCGCCGCCTGCCCGGCCCAGTCGGCCGGCAGGGTGACTTCGCGGCGGTAGTAGGCCAGGCCGTCGTGGGCGCCCCAGGCCGTCGCGGTCCAGTCGCCCGGCAGCGTCACCGGGCTGAAGCCCGTCGCCGTGCCGCCGACCGCGCCCCACCCATTGGCCGCGAACAGCGTCGGCACCGTCTCGCGCCACCAGGCGATCATCGCCTGCTCGCCGGTCTGGCCGCTGGCACGCTGCGCGGCGAGCGCGTCGAGCTGCTGGTCGAAGTCGCCCATCTTGCGCAGGCTGGCCTCGGAGGTCCAGGCCTGGGCGATGGTGCCGCCCCAGTTGGTGTCGATAAGGCCGATCGGCACGTCCAGCCGGCGCAGCAGCTCACGGCCGAAGTAGTAGCCGACCGCCGAGAAACCGCCCCAGCCGCCCGCCTTGACCGTCTCGGGCCGGCAGACGTTCCAGGTCGCGTCGACCGTCGACAGCGGGCTCGTCGAAATCCGGTTGGGCACCATGAACAGGCGCAGCGCGGGCTGGTTGGCGTCGCTGACGTCGCCCGGCGCGCTGATCGCGTTCAGGCCCATCTCCATGTTGGACTGGCCCGAACAGATCCAGACGTCGCCGCCCAGCAGGTCGCGGCGGACCACCGTCTGGCTCGGGCTGCTGACCGTCATCTCGTAGAACTGCCAGGCGCGCAGCGGGCCGACGCCGGCCTCCCAGCGCCCGTCATCGCCGGCCTTGGCAGTCGTGGTCTTGCCGTCGATGGTCACGCTGACCTGCTCGCCCGGCGTCGTCCAGCCCCAGACGGGGATGGTGCGGTCACGCTGCAGGACGGCGTGGTCGTCGAAGAGGGGCGAGAGGAACGGCTTGACCTCCACCTGGCCCCAGGCCGCGCTCATCGCGACCAGCAACATGCCTAACCAAAGGGTTTGTGTACGTCTCATCATTGCTCCTCAGTCTGCGTTCGTTATTCGGTCGGCAAGGGCAGCGTGTGCCCCGCCGCTGACGACCGTTCGGCGTAGTCCATGACCGCGATCACCCGGCGCGCCTCCTCCGGCCGAACGATCAGCGGTGCGCCGGCGGTCAGGTGGTCGGCGACGTTGGCGTAGTAGCCGTCCCAGTTGCTCGGGCCGTAGGGCACGTTGAGCACGGCGCGGTGGCCCTTGAGGGTCGTCGTCACGGTGAATGACTGGTCGCCCGAGACGATCGCGCCCTCGGTGCCCAGGATGCGCCAGCGCTCGCGGCCGACCATCGCCAGGCTGCTCATCTGCACGTGCGCCACGCAGCCGTCCTCGAAGCGGATCGCCGCCTCGACGTTGTCCTCGTTGCTCACGTCGGGCCACTTGAGCTTGTGGAAGAAGCCGGTCACGCCGGTGATCTTCTGGGGCAGGATCTGCAGCAGCCAATCGAGGTAGTGCGCGCCCCAATCGAAGAAGGCGCCGCCCGAAATCTCCTTGCGCGAGCGCCACCAGTCGCCCGGCTTGCCGTAGCCGCCACCGAACATCTCGACGTGGAAGACATCGCCGATCAGCTTGTCCTCACAGATCAGCCGGCGCAGCGTGACGAAATCGCCGTCCCAGCGGCGGTTGTGGAAGACCGAGAGCATGACGCCGGCCTTGTCCGCCGCGGCGATCATCGCCTGCGCCTCCTCGTCGTTGAGGCACATCGGCTTCTCGACAACCACGTGGCAGCCCGCCTCGGCGCAGGCGATCGCCACCGGCGCGTGGGCGTTGTGGGGCAGGATGATCACGCATAGATCCAGCCCGCCGGCGGCCAGCATCGTCGCCACGTCGGTGTAGACCTTGGCCGCGGGGAAGTCTTCCTGGGCCACGGCCAGGCGCTTCTCGTCGAGATCACAGACCGCGACGACCTTCATCAGGCCGGTCTTCTCCATCGATCGGCCGTGGGTCACGCCCATGTTGAAGGCGCCGCCATAGCCGATAATCGCCACGCGCACGGGCGCCGCCACCTTGCCTCCAGCCACCGCACTCCTCCTCGTCCCACCCCGGCGCGAGCCGGCGCGGGCCGCGGACCGGTTCACTCCGCGGCGCCGGAGTCCTCCCCCGCGGCCGGCGTTTCCGGTGTCGGACGCGGCTGCAGCGCCTCGAGGCTGACCGGCGAGACCGTCAGCACGTAGCCGCCGCCCACATTCGGCCCGGGCCCGCGGATGAGGAACTGGACCGTGCCGGTGGCGCTGTTGGTAAACGTCAGGCTGGCGCCGCGCTCGTGGGTCACGCTCTCGGTGCGCCGGCCGCCGCCGTCGTAGACCTCGATCGTCGGCTGGTAGCCGGCGCCGGTCAGGCTGACGGCCAGCTGCTGGCCGGCGGGCAGCGGCAGCGAATAGGCATCGGCCCAGGCGCCGCCAAGGACCCAATCGTCGGCGCCGAGCGTGCCTGACTGCACCCGCTCGACCGTGAGCGGCGGCACGCGCGCCTCGATGCAGACGCAGTAGTCGCCCGCCTGGCCCTTGGTCTGGGTCGTCACCTGCACGGCGATCTGCCCCGGCTCACTGACGTGGACCGCCGCGCTGACCATCTGGCGTTTGCCGGCCAGGTCGTGGGCCACGTTCAGCTCGCTGCGATTGGCGTGGACAATCAGGTACGGGTCGAAATCGGTGGACTCAAGGGTGATCAGGTAGTCGCCCGCAGGCACCCAGACGGGCAGCACACGGCTGTATTCACCGGTCTCCAGGACGGTCGCACCCTTGGCCAGCCGCCCGTTGAACTCGCCCACGCGCACCGCCAGGTGGTACGAGCCGCCTTGCCCCGGCGCATCGGTGGTCACGATCACCTGCAACGGGCCGTCGATGCTGGCGACGAAGGTGACCACGGCCTGGTCCAGCACGCCGCGCTGGTCGATCTGCTGGCCCTCGGCGGGGGTGACGATGAGGTACGGGACGAACGCGTGGGTGGTCAGCGTGACGGTCACGAACTCGCCCGCGCGGACCGAGGCGTAGACGATGTCGGCCGATTCGCCGGTGGACAAGCGCGTACTCGCGGTGGTCAGCAGGCCGTGGGTCGTCAGGCCGCTGACCTCCTCTTCGGCGACCTGGGCGCCGGCCGGCGTGACGAGCAGGCCCAACAAGGCCCACACCGCCACCCACCAGGCTCGCCAGACGCCCACCACAATCTCCCTTGCCACGGGTCCTGGGCGCACCGGACCGGGCGGCGCGCTCAGCGCAGGACGTCGCGGACGCTAATCACCACTATCAATAACAATAGCAGCAACAGCCCGACGGCGTGAATCATGCCCTCGGTGTGTCGGCTAATAGCGCGCATCCGCAAGAGTCCGACCATCACCCACTCGAGCAGGACGAAGACAATCCGCCCACCATCGAGCGCGGGGATAGGCAGCAGATTGAACAAGCCAATCATGATCGACAGCATCGCCGCCCAAAGCAGCAGGTCGTAGAGCCCGAGCGAGGCCGCGTCGGACAGCGAACGGACGATCATCACCGGCCCGCCGACCTGCTTCAGGCCGCGCCCGCGGAACAGGTTCATCGTGCCCACGAGCACCTGGGCGCTGACATCGGCGGTCTGCGCCAGGCCCTCGCGTAGCGCCTCCAGCGGGCTGAGCCGGAGCATCCGCCGCTCGAGCTGGAAGCCCGGGTCACCGACCAGGTACGACTCGAGGTCGCGCTCGCTGATCGGCGGCGCCTCCTCGCCCGCGGGCACCGGCGCCAGGCGCGTGTCGCGGCGGGGCTTGGGCTGCAGGTTGACCTGCACGACCTCCTCGCCGCGTTCGACAGTGACCGGCACCGGCGGCAGGACGGTGTCGCGCACGCGGCCGTGCTCGAGCTCCGGCGGCACGGTCGTCAGCGCGTCGATCACCTGGGCCGGATGGGTCACCGCGCGGTCGCCCACGCGCAGCAGCCGGTCGCCCCGGCGCAGGCCGGCGCGGTGGGCTGGGCCGCCACGGTTGATGCGGCCGATAGTCAGGTCGTTGCCGCCGTCGCTGCGGAAGGTCACGCCGATGCGCCAAGCGTTCGCCGCCGGCTCCCAGATCGGCTGCAGCGTGCGCGTCTCGTCGCCGGCCCCCGCGCGGTGGACGGTCAGCTCCAGCGGCGCGCCGGCGCTTGCCTTGACCGCCGCCTGGACCTCCTCGGCGCGGCTGACCGGCTGGCCATCGATCGCGACAATACGGTCGCCAGCGACCAGCCCTGCCTGCTCCGCCGCCGAGGCCGAGACGACCTCGCCCAGCGTCGTGTCGGTCCGCTCGTCGAGCACGCCGACCGTGCCGTAGACCAAACTAAAGATGAGCACCGCGGCGATCAGGTTGAAGATCGCGCCGCCCGCGAGCACGACCACCCGCTGCCAGTAAGGCACGCTGTAAAACCCGCCATCCAACTCGTCGGGGGCCTTGCCGTCCTCGGTGCCCTCGACCGGGCCGCTGATCAGCTCCTCGCCCTCCATGCCGCGGATCTTGACGTAGCCCATGACCAGCAGCGGCGCTAGCCGGTACCGCGTGCCGCCGCGCTCCCACTTGGCGATCGCCGGGCCGACGCCGACGGCGAACTCGTCAACCCCGACGCCGGTCCACTTGGCCAGCAGGAAGTGCCCCAGCTCGTGGACCAGGATGATGCCACCCAGCGCCAGGAGGATCTCAACGGCTCGCCAGAGCCACGCGAAGACGCTGTAGATCAGCTCTGGCACGATTGGCACTCCTCCTGCGCCCAGACTCGGGCTTCTTCGTCGGCGGCCAGCAGCGCCTCGAGGCTCGCCCCGGCGGTGTCGTCGGCGCGCGCCATGACGCGTTCGATGACCCGCGGGATGTCGAGGAAGGCGATCTCGCCCGCGAGGAACGCGGCCACCGCGACCTCGTCCGCCGCATTCATCGCGCAGGGCACCGCACCGCCCCGCGCGGCCGCCTCGTAGGCCAGGTCCAGGCAGCGGAACGTGGCGCGGTCGGGCGGCTCGAAGGTCAGGCTGCCGCGGGTGGTCAGGTCCAGCCGCGGCCGCGGCTGGA
>DHNJ01000004.1:9046-9249 GCA_002409445.1 Armatimonadetes bacterium UBA5419
GTCAGGTCCAGCCGCGGCCGCGGGCTGGGCAGCCGCTGCGGGTAGGTCAGCGCATATTGGATCGGCGTGCGCATGTCCGGATGGTCCATCTGCGCGAGGATGCTGCCGTCCACATATTCGACCATCGAATGCACCAAGCTCTGTGGATGCAAGACCACGTCAATCCGCTCGACCCCAAGCCCGAACAGCCAGCGCGCCTCGAT
>DHNJ01000004.1:9423-10346 GCA_002409445.1 Armatimonadetes bacterium UBA5419
AGCCAGCGCGCCTCGATCACCTCGAGACCCTTGTTGAACAACGTCGCCGAGTCAATGGTTATCTTGGGGCCCATTGACCAGGTAGGGTGCCGGAGAGCCTGCTCTGGCGTTACGCTGGCCAGTTGATCGCTCGTCCAGCCGCGGAACGGGCCGCCCGAGGCGGTCAGGATAAGCCGCTCGACGGTCCGCGGGTCTTCGCCGCGCAGGCACTGGAAAATCGCGCTGTGCTCGGAGTCGATGGGCACCAGCGGCAGGTTGCGCGCCGCGGACAGGCCCATCAGCAGCTCGCCGGCGACGACCAGCGGCTCCTTGTTGGCCGGCGCCACGCGGCGGCCCGACTCCAGCGCGGCGACGATCGGCCGCAACCCGACCGCGCCGGTGACCGCCGCGACGACCAGCTCCGCGCCCTCGGCCGTCGCCACCTCGCACAACCCCTCGTCACCGACCGCCACCCGGCAGCCCGCGGGCAGCTGCCCAGCCAGCCGCGCGGCCGCCGCGTCGTCGCTGACGGAGACCAGCGCCGGCCGCCAGCGGTGCGCCTGGGCCGCCAGCAGCTCGGTGTTCTGACCCGCGGCCAGCGCCACCGGCCGCCACTCGGGGCCCAACTGCTCGAGCACATCGAGCGTCTGCACGCCGATGGATCCGGTCGAACCGAGCAGCGCTAGACGGCTCATTGCGGCAACTGCCCGAACGCGGCGAGGACCAGCGTGATCGTCGGCAGGGCCAGGACCAGCCCGGCCGCATAGTCGAGCAGCCCGCCCTCGTACAGGCGGTCGTAGGCGCCCTGGAAGAAGCTGATCTGGGTCGGTAGCCGGCCGTGGAAGCGGTCGACCGCGCAGAGCGCCGCCAGCCAGTCCACCGCGCGGCGCGCGAGCCACGTGGCCACCCCGGCCAGCGCGCCGGCCAGCGCCGCCCACTCGAGG
>DHNJ01000274.1:0-647 GCA_002409445.1 Armatimonadetes bacterium UBA5419
GCCCCCCCCCCCGCCGGGCTGCTGGCCCCGGGCGCCGGTGTGCCCCGGGCCGGGGGCGCCCCCCAGCCGCAAGTCAGCGCCTTCGGCATGGCCGAGGCCTACGCGGACCGGATGAACACCGACGGCCGCTGGGCGGGCTACATGATCGGCGTGGTGGCGGGGCTGCCGCTGTTCGACGGCGGGCAGCGCCGCGCCGAGGTCGCCGCCGGCCGCGCCGCGCAACTTCAGCTGGCCGCGCGCGAGACCGAGGCTGCCTTGGCCATTGCCCGCGACGTCCTCGCCGCGCACGAGCGATTGGCCGCGGCGCGCGCTAACCTACCCGCCGCCGAGACCGCGCTGGCCGCCGCGAGCGAGGACTACCGCCTGCGCCAGGTCCGCTACCGCAACGGCCTGGCGACCAATGCCGAAGTCCTCGATTCCCTGCAGAGCCAGACCCGCGCCGCCGCGGCGCGGGTCGGCGCCCTCAACGAGGTCCTCGCCGCGCGCGAGGAGCTGCGCCGGGCGCGCGGCGACAGCGCGCCCGTGTTTGACAACTGAGACCTTGTCGCGGGCCAGGGCTGGTCTATGATGGGCTCAGCACGGCAGGAGAAGCCAAGCATGGTCAGCGAGGCGCTACGCATGAGCACGCTCGACGCGCTCGAGGCGGA
>DHNJ01000274.1:839-1005 GCA_002409445.1 Armatimonadetes bacterium UBA5419
ACGCTCGACGCGCTCGAGGCGGAGAGCATCCATATCTTCCGTGAGGTCACCGCCGAGTTCGAGCGCCCGGTCATGCTTTACTCAATCGGCAAGGACTCGTCGGTCATGTTGCGCCTGGCGCAGAAGGCCTTCGCCCCGGGCCGCATCCCCTTCCCCCTGCTCCACG
>DHNJ01000274.1:1156-1477 GCA_002409445.1 Armatimonadetes bacterium UBA5419
CGACACCGGCTTCAAGTTCCCCGAGATGGTCGAGTTCCGCGACCGCGTCTGCGCCGAGGCGGGGCTCGACCTGCGTGTCTACCGCCACGAGGAGGCGCTCGCCGCCGGCACTAACCCGTGGGATTTGGGCACGGTGCGCTGCTGTGGGTTGCTGAAGACTCAGGCCCTGCTCAATGCGCTGGCCGAGGGCAACTATGACGCCGCGTTCGGCGGCGCCCGGCGCGAGGAGGAGCGCTCGCGGGCCAAGGAGCGCATCTATTCCTTCCGCGATAGCCTGGGCCAATGGGAGCCGCGCAGCCAGCGCCCGGAACTCTGGAACCT
>DHNJ01000274.1:1684-2135 GCA_002409445.1 Armatimonadetes bacterium UBA5419
TTCCCGCTGTCCAACTGGACCGAACTCGACATCTGGCTGTACATCCACCGCGAACAGATCGAGGTCGTGCCGCTGTACTTCGCGGCCGAGCGCGACGTGGTCATCCGCGGTAACCAGCTCATCCCGGTCTACCCCGACTCACGCCTGCTCCCGGGTGAGGAGGTGCAGCGCGTCGTCTGCCGCTGCCGGACACTCGGCTGCCACCCGTGCACCGGCGTCATCCACTCGACGGCCAGTACGCTGGAGGAGATCGTCGCGGAGATGATGGAGGTGCGCAATTCCGAGCGCATCACCCGCGTCATCGACCACGACCAGGACGCCTCCATGGAGCAGAAGAAGCGGGAGGGTTACTTTTGATGGACCTCGACACCCTCCTCGCCCGCGTCCAACGCGCCGACCTGCTACGGCTGGCCACGGCCGGTAGTGTCGACGACGGCAAGTCGACCTTGAT
>DHNJ01000274.1:2312-2495 GCA_002409445.1 Armatimonadetes bacterium UBA5419
GACGACGGCAAGTCGACCTTGATCGGCCGGCTCATCCACGATGCGCAGGGCCTGTACGACGACCAGCTCGCCGCCGTGCGCACAGCCAGCACCCGCAGCGGGCAGGACACGATCGACTGGGCGCTGGTCACAGACGGGCTGAAGGCCGAGCGCGAGCAGCGCATCACCATCGACGTCGCCTAC
>DHNJ01000274.1:2805-4751 GCA_002409445.1 Armatimonadetes bacterium UBA5419
GTGAACAAGATGGACCTGGTCGACTGGTCCCAGGACGTCTTCGAGCAGATCCGGGAGGAGTACCTGAGCTGGTCGGCCAAGCTGCGAGTACCCGCAATCACCTTTATCCCGGTCAGCGCGCTGCTCGGCGACAACGTCACGCAGCCCAGCGCCAATCTTGACTGGTACGACGGACCGACGCTCCTGGGCCATCTGGAGACGGTGCCACTCGGCAGCGCCCAGAACCTGATCGACTTCCGCTTCCCCGTGCAGTACGTGCTGCGACCGACGGCCGATTTCCGCGGCTATGCGGGCACCGTCGCCTCGGGCAATATCCGGGTCGGGGAGGAAGTCCTGGTCCTGCCCAGCGGCCGCACCAGCCGCGTCACCCAGCTGCTCGGGCCCGCCGGCGATCAGGACCACGCCTTCGCGCAGCAGGCGGTCGCCGTCTGCCTGGCGGACGACCTAGACCTCTCGCGCGGGGACATGATCGTCCGCCCCGGCAACCAGCCCTGGGTCGCCCGAGAGATCGAGGCGATGCTGGTCTGGACCGATGAGGCCCCACAGCAGTCGGGCGCCACGTACATCCTCAAGCACACGACGCGGCTGACCCGCGCGCAGATCACCGAGGTCGTCTATCGGATCGACCCCAACACGCTGCACCGGGAGAGCGTCGACCATCTGGCGCTCAACGAGATTGGCCGTGTGCGGCTGTCCGCGCACCAGGCGCTGATGGCTGACGAGTACACGAAGAACCGAGCCACCGGCGCCTTCATCCTCGTCGACGCGCTGACCAACGCGACGGTCGCTGCGGGCATGGTCATCCGTCGCCAAAAGACGCCTAGCGCTCGGCCGGCTACCGACTCCGCGTCGCCCGTCACCGATACCGACCGGGCCCGGTTGCTGGGCCAACGGCCGGTGACGCTCTGGTTCACCGGCCTCAGCGGCGCTGGCAAGTCGACGATCGCCCGCGCTCTGGAGGCGCGGCTGCTGGCCATGGGGCACGCCTGCATGGTGCTGGACGGCGACGAGGTGCGCCAGGGCCTGAACCGCGATCTGGGCTTCAGCCCGACCGACCGCGACGAGAACTTGCGTCGGCTGGCGGAGGTGGCCAAGCTGTTCTGTCGAGCCGGGCTGATCGTGATCACCGCCTTCATCTCACCGACTCGCGCCGACCGCAGTCGGGCGCGTGAGATCCTAGGATCTGAGCAGTTTGTCGAAGTTTTCGTCAGTACACCCCTCGAGGAATGCGAAAAACGTGACGTCAAAGGGTTGTACGCACGAGCTAGAGCCGGGCAGATTCCTGACTTCACGGGAATCAGTGCACCCTACGAGGCACCCGAGGCGGCGGATTTGACACTGCCGACGGTGGACACGACGGTTGACGAACTGGTGGACCAAGCGGTCCAGGAGCTGAGACAACGGGGACACCTGCAGCCTCCGCCGACCTAAGGTCGCCTTCGGGGCGCACCGAGAAGGAGTCGGGTAGAGTCTGGTGAAGTGTAACCGGTGTCTTGTCGTGGGTGTGCCACGAGGGCAGGAGCAAGGAGTAACCATGGACAGCATTACTGGAGGCGCCAGTGTTCCGCGGCGCTCATTCGTTAAGGGCGCGACCGTCGCGGCACTCGCGGCCGGCATCGGCACGCGCGCCTTCGCCCAAGGCACCGACACGTTGAAGGTCGGCTTGGTAGCCTGTGGTGGGCGCGGACAGGGCGCCTTGGACCAGTGCGTACGCGCCGCGGGTCAGCCGGGCATGGTCGCGTGGGCCGTGGGCGACGTCTTCCTCGACAAGGCCCAGGGCTTCGGCCGCCGCATCGATGATGAGTGGGGCGACAAGGCCGACATCGGCGACCGCATGTTCGGTGGCTTCGACAACTACAAGCAGGTCATCGACAGCGACATCGACATCCTCGTTACTGCCGCACCGCCGGGCTTCCGCCCGATGGTCATCCAGTACGCGGTCGAAA
>DHNJ01000274.1:4901-6333 GCA_002409445.1 Armatimonadetes bacterium UBA5419
AAAGGGCAAGCACGTCTTCATGGAGAAGCCGGTTGCCGTCGACGCGCATGGCTGCAACATCATGTTCGAGGCGGCTCGCCAGGCGGACGAGAAGGGCCTGACCATCGTTGCCGGTACGCAGCGCCGCTACCAGGCCAACTACCAGGGCACGATGAGCTTGATCCACGCAGGTGGTCTGGGCGAACTGACCGGCGGCGACTTCGGTTGGCGCGGCGGTGGCATCTGGGAGCGCGGTGGGCGCCGCAAGGGCGAGCGCAACAACCTCCAGTGGCAGCTCGAGAACTGGTACCACTTCAACTGGCTCTGCGGTGACCAGATCGTCGAGCAGCACGTCCACAACTTGGACGTCATGCTCTGGTGCTTCCAGGATCAGCACCCGACCAGCGCCTACGGGGTGGGCTACCGCGTCGAAGGCGCGGCCGGCCGCCCGTCCTACAGCCACATGTACAGCGGCATGGCCGTGCAGTTCGAGTTCCCCAACGGGGCGCGCTGCATGAGCTGGTCCGGGCATGGCAACATCGACGGCTACTGGGGTGAGCGCATCGTCGGCACGAACGGTACCTCCAACTGCGTCGACGGTCTCGACCTCTACAGCGGCGTCAAGGTCCCGCGCCAGGATGTCCAGGTCGCCCACGGTGACCCGTACGTGCAGGAGCACTGGGCGATGATCGACGCGATCCGCAACGGGCGCCAGATCAACGACACCAAGGCTGTCACCGAGAGCACCTTCATGGCCGTCATGGGCCGCGAAGCCTGCTACTCGGGCAAGCGCGTCGACTGGGACAGCCTGCTGGCCTCTGACTTCAGCCTCATGCCGGACGAGGACCTGCTGGACCTCGAGGCCGACCCGGACATCCCGATCCCCGAGATCGCCGTCCCCGGCCGCTACAAGCTGCCCGAGGCTTAGGTCTACGGTCAACCCAACTGCCAGGAGGCCGGCGCCGCGAGGTGCCGGCCTCCTACTTTGTGTGCCCGCGGGCTAGATGTGCAGCGCCCGCCCGTCGACCGCCAGCGCCGCCTCGTGCACGGCCTCGGCCAGCGTCGGGTGTGCGTGGCAAACGCGCGCGAGGTCCTCGCTGCTCGCCCCGAAGGCCATGGCAACCGTCGCCTCGGCAATCAACTCACCCGCCTGGGGGCCGAGTATGTGGACACCCAGGATCCGGTCGGTCTCGGCATGCGCGAGAATCTTGACCTGCCCGTCGGTCGCGTCCAGGCTGCGCGCCCGCCCGCTCGCGATGAACGGGAACGCACCGACACGGTATGGCACCCCGGCTTCCTTCAGCGACTCTTCGGTCTGTCCCACCCCGGCCACCTCTGGCGTGGTGTAGCAGACCGCGGGGATCACGTCGTAGTCAACGTGGCCGTAGCCCGTGGCGATCAGCTCGGCAACCGCGACGCCCTCATCGGACGCCTTGTGCGCCAGCATCGGCCC
>DHNJ01000274.1:6493-7058 GCA_002409445.1 Armatimonadetes bacterium UBA5419
TTGTGCGCCAGCATCGGCCCGCGGACCAGGTCACCGATCGCCCACAGGCCGTTGACGCCGGTCCGGCACTGCTCGTCCACCGGCACCCGCCCGCGTGCGTCGACCTCCAAGCCGACCGTGTCGAGCCCCAGGTCAGCGCTCGCCGGCCGGCGGCCAACGGCAACCAGCACCCGATCGCACTCGATCGACTCGCGCCCCTCAACCTCGACCTTGGCGACACCCTTGGCCACGCTGACGCCGGTGACGCGTGCGCCCAGCTCGAACGCGAGGCCCTGCTTGGCGAACAACTTCTGCGCCTCGCCGGCAATCTGGGCGTCCATGCCGGGCAGGATGCGGTCCAGGTACTCCAGTACGGTGACCTCGGCGCCGAGGCGCTGCCAGACGCTGCCCAGCTCCAGCCCAATCGCACCCGCGCCGATGACCACCAGCCGCTTCGGCACCTCACTCAGTTCCAGCGCCTCGCTGCTGGTCAGGACGACCTTGCCGTCGACCTCTACACCGGGCAACTGTGCGCTGACGCTGCCGGTCGCCAGGATGAAGTTACCGGCCGCGTACGTCGTCTCGG
>DHNJ01000274.1:7240-7582 GCA_002409445.1 Armatimonadetes bacterium UBA5419
CCCGTCGGCGGCCGTGACGGTGACCTGGCCCGGCCCCGCCAGCCGGCCGCGACCGCTCAGCGTGGTGACCTTGTTCTTGCGCATGAGGCTGGCGATGCCCTTGGTCAGGATGGTGACCGTCTTGGCCCGCCGCTTCTGCAGGACGCTGACATCGAAACTGACGTCGCCGACGACCACGCCGTGCACGGCCATGCCGCGGGTCGCCCGCACGTACTGGTCAGAGCTTTCCAGCAAGACCTTCGACGGAATGCAGCCGACGCGCAGGCACGTGCCGCCAAGCGCCGCGTTGTCGTCAACCAGCGCGACCTTCTGGCCTAGCTGGGCCGCGCGGATCGCCGCGAC
>DHNJ01000274.1:7721-8297 GCA_002409445.1 Armatimonadetes bacterium UBA5419
GCGCGGATCGCCGCGACGTAGCCGCCGGGTCCCCCGCCGACCACCAGGACGTCGAACTTATCCATCCTCTCCACCTTCCTCAGCCACGGGCAGTCCGGCCAGCCGTTCCCGCGCGAATACCTCCAACGAGTCGCTGCGCGACATCGTCAGCCGCCCCATGCGCAACGGATCGCCATCGCTGCGAGCCAGGGCGCCGTTGACCAGCAGACCACAGGTGTAGCCCGCCTTCGCGGTCGCCGCACGCACGGTACTGTTCTGCCGCCCGTACGGATAGGCTAGCGCCGTGACGCTCACGCCGAGCTCTGCCTCGATGCGCTCGATACTGCCCGACAGCTCTCGGCCCAGCTTGCCGCTGTTCGCCGCCTTGACCAGGTCGGCGTGGTTCAGCGAGTGGCTACCGACCTCGACCAGGCCGGACTCTACCATCTCGCGCAGTTGGTCCCAGGTCAGGGCACCGGAAGACTGGCCCGTCCAGTTGGGGTAAATGAACAGTGTCGCCGGCACGTCGTACTTTTGCAGTAGCGGCCAGACAATCTCATAGTCCGTGCGGAAGCCGTCGTCAAAGGTCAGGACCAC
>DHNJ01000274.1:8424-8980 GCA_002409445.1 Armatimonadetes bacterium UBA5419
CCGTCGTCAAAGGTCAGGACCACGGTCCGCGCGGGGAGCTTGATGCCCTCCTTGAACGCGTTCTGCACTTCGCTGAGGTGCAGCACCGTGTAGTCGTGCTCCGCCAGATACTTCAGCTGCCGCTCGAAGGATGCTGGCCGCACCACGGTCTCCGCACTAGGACTATCCGCGATGCGGTGGTAGCAGAGGATCGCCGCCTTCTGGACCTCGTCGGTCCGCTCCGGCTCGGGCACCGGCGGTGGCGGTGGTGATGGAACCGGTGGAGGCGGCGAGCTGACGACAACAGCCGGCTGCGCCGCCGGTGGCAGGGGCTGGTCCTGGGCGATGGCCCAGGCCATGCCGACGAGCGCAGCAACCGCCGCGACCGCGGCCAACGCACGATGCTGGATCTGCGCGCCGGCCCGCCGGCGAGACATCTGGTTAGACGACACGTTTACACCTCGAGGAATAGCCGCGCCGGGTCTTCGATGACCTCCTTGATCCGACGCAAGAAGGTGACCGCCTCACGACCGTCGACCAATCGATGGTCATACGACAGCGCCAGATACATCATCGG
>DHNJ01000274.1:9212-9538 GCA_002409445.1 Armatimonadetes bacterium UBA5419
TGCGGCGGGTTGATGATGGGCGTCGAGAGCAGCGAGCCGTAGACGCCGCCGTTCGAGATGGTAAACGTGCCGCCGGACAGTTCCTCCAGCTGCAGCGCACCCGACTGCGCACGCTGGGCGAAGTCAGCGATCGTCTGCTCAACCTCCGCGAAGCTCAGACGGTCCGCGTTGCGGATGACCGGCACGACCAAACCACGACCGCCGCCGATCGCCACGCCGATGTCGTAGCGCTGGTGGTACAGGATGCTGTCGCCCCGCCACTCTGCGTTGACGCCGGGCACCGTCTTGAGTGCCTCGATCACCGCCTTGACGAAGAAGGACATGAA
>DHNJ01000274.1:9757-59668 GCA_002409445.1 Armatimonadetes bacterium UBA5419
GTTGAACGTGGTCAGCATGGCCATCTCGGAGCTGGCCTGCACCAACCGCTCCGCGACCCGCCGCCGCAACGGACTCAGTGGCACCAAGTCGCCCTCCGCGCCGTTCTCTGCCGGCGCCACTACGGGCGCCGCAGCGGCGGGCGGCGCCGCCCGCACGGGCGCCGGCTCAGCGGGAGTGGCGTCCGGTGTCGCGCTGCCCGCCTCCAGGTATGCCAGAACATCTTCCTTCAGCAGACGGTCACCGGGCCCGCTCGACGGTACCTGCGCCGCGTCGAGGCCATGCTCGGCGAGCAAGCGCTTGGCTGCCGGGCTGATGCGCCGGTCGTCGGCCACCTCCGGCTCCGCCGTCGGTGCCTCACTCGCCGCGGGCTGTGGGGGCGCTGCGGGAGCCGCCGCCGCCCCCGCACCCTCCTCGACCATCGCCGCGACGGCCCCAACGGCCAGTGTCTCGCCGGGCTGCGCCTTGATGGTCGCCAGCACGCCGGCGACCGGCGCGGGCAGCTCGAAGGTGACCTTGTCGGTTTCTATCTCGGCCAACGGCTCATCCACCTGCACCGGGTCGCCCTCGGCCTTCAGCCAGCGACCGATGACGACTTCGGTGATCGACTCACCGACCGCGGGAATGATGACCTCCACTGCCATGCCTGTTGTCCTTTACTACTGCGGCCCGCCCAGTGCGGCGGTGAGCAGACGCTCCTGCTCCAAACGGTGACTAGCGTTCGACCCGGTCGCCGGGCTCGACGCTTCGCGCCGGGCGATCCCCTCGAACTCCCAGCGGCCCCAGAGCCCCCGCGGGTAGCGCGCCAGAAGGTACCGCCACGCCCCCATGTTGTTCGGCTCGTCCTGCACCCAGAGGATCTGCTGGGCCTCGGTGTACGGCTCCAGCGCGGCCTTGAGCTGGACTTCGGGGAACGGGTACAACTCCTCCAAACGCAGGATCGCTATATCGTCGCGACCCAGTTGCGTGCGCCGGTCATCGAGTTCGTAGTACACCTTACCCGAACACAGCAGGACTCGCCAGACCTTGCTGGGGTCCGGGGCGCGCGGATCGGCGAGGACCGGCTCGAACGCGCCTTCGGTCAGAGCCGCCAACGGCGAGATGGCCGCCGGATGGCGCAGCAGGCTCTTAGGGGTCATCACAATCAGCGGTTTGGCCCAGCTGCGGTGCATCTGGCGGCGCAGCAGGTGGAAGAGTTGCGACGGCACGCTAGGCCAGCAGACCTGCCAGTTGTCGTCCGCGCTCTGGGTCAGGAACCGCTCGATGCGCGCGCTGGAGTGTTCCGGCCCTTGGCCCTCCATCCCGTGCGGCAGGAAGACGACGAGCTTGCTCAACGTGCCCCACTTATCTTCGCCACTGGCCAGGAACTGGTCGAAGAAGATCTGCGCCACATTGGCGAAGTCGCCAAACTGCGCCTCCCAGATGGTTAGGCAGTCGGGGCTGTCTAGGCTATAGCCGTACTCGAAGCCCAGCACGCCGACCTCGCTCAGCGGGCTGTTGATCAGCTCGACCCGATCGCGGCCGAGCCGCGCCAGCGTCGAGTAGCGCCGGCCAGTGTTCGCGTCGTGCAGGACTGAGTGGCGATGACCGAAAGTGCCACGTTGGCTGTCCTGGCCGCTGATGCGCAGACGAAAGCCCTCTTGCACCAACGAGCCAAAGGCCAGCGCCTCCGCCATGCCCCAGTCCAGTTCACGCCGCTCACGCGCCATTTGGCGCCGGCGGTCGAGGATGGTCTGCAGCCGCGGATGCGGCTCAAAGTCGTCCGGCAGTGTGACCAGCGTCTTGCCCAGCTCGCTAAGCTGGTCGAGCGCAACGCCCGTCACCGGCGCATCGGCGTTGCTGGCCGGCCCGCCCTGCAGCCCATGCCACAGGCGGCTCAACTGGCGCACCGGCTGCTCGTAGTCGTCGCTGCGTGCCACCGCAAGCTCCGCCTCGAGCTGCTCTTGGCGTTGGTACGAGATGGCGTCCGCATCGGCCTGCGTGATCTCGCCCAGCTCCAGCAGGTGTTCGAGGTATCCCGCACGCACGTTGGGCAGGGCGTCGATCGTTGCGTACATCGTCGGCTGGGTGAAGGCCGGTTCGTCGCCTTCGTTGTGCCCACGGCGGCGGTAGCAGTACATGTCGATCAGCACGTCACGCCCGAACGTCGCGCGGAAGTCGAGTGCTAGGCGGACGCACTGCGCGACCGACTCGGGGTCCTCGCCATTGACGTGGAAGATCGGGCTCTGCAACATCTTGGCGACGTCAGTGCAATAGTGTGTGGAACGCGACTCGTGCGGCTCCGTCGTGAAGCCAATCTGGTTATTGATGACGATGTGCAGTGTGCCGCCCACCGTGAAGCCCGGTAGACCTGACAGGTTCAGTGTCTCCTGCACCACGCCCTCGCCGGCGAAGGCCGCGTCGCCATGGATCAGCACGACCAGCCCACGTTCGCGTCGTGCATCGCCCCGGCGGTCCTGCTTCGCGCGCATGCGACCCATGGCGACGGTGTTGACGAACTCCAGGTGGCTCGGGTTGAAGCAGAGCGACAGGTGGACGCTGCCGCCGTCCGGAGTCGCAAAGTCGCTGGAGTAGCCCAGGTGATACTTGACGTCACCGCGGCCCAGGTAGCGCTCAGGCTCGAGGTCGGCATACTCGCGGAAAATCTGCTGTGGGCTCTTGCCCATGATGTTGGCCAGCACGTTGAGCCGGCCGCGATGGGCCATGCCAATGACAATCTCGCTGACGCCCTGGGCACCCGCGCCCTCGATAGCCAGCTCGAGCATCGGGATGAGGCTCTCGCCGCCTTCCAGCGAGAAGCTCTTCGCGCCCACGAACTTCCGCTGTATAAACTCCTCGAAGATGGATGCGTCGGTCAGGCGGGAGAGGATGCGCAGCTGCTGCTCGCGGTTGAGCGGGTAGCGGTTACGGCTGGCCTCCATGCGTTCGAGTAGCCACTGGCGGATGCTCAGGTCGTCGATGTGGAAGAACTGGGCGCCGATGTGGCGGCAATAGGTCTCGTCGAGCAACTCGATGATCTCGCGCAGCTTGAGCTGCTCGCCCGGCGAAGCCAGCGTGGCGACCGAGAACGGGCGGTCGAGGTCAGCCTCCGTTAGGCCATAGTGGGCGGGATCGAGCTCGGGCGGGCGCGGCGGCGCGGGGCTGAGCGGGTCCAGGTGGGCGGCGAGGTGGCCCATCACGCGATAGGCGCGGATGAGCATCTCGAGCCGCTGCTGCAGCACGGCGTCCGCCACCCCCGGCGTGCCGGCCGGCGCAGCCGCGGCACCGGCTGGGTTGAAGATGCTGCGCGGGGCTGGCCGCGCCGGCGGCGGCGCGATCGCGCGACCATTGGTCCGCGAGGGTGCCAGCTGCTCGAAAAAGACCCGCCAGTCGGCGCTTACCGCCTGCGGATCGGCGAGGTACTGTTCCCACAGATTCTCGACGAAATCGAGGTTGCTTATGTTCGGCACGGGCAGCCGATCGTTCATGTCATTCGCCTTCCGCATAGTATGACAGCAAGCGGCCCGAAATGGTGTCGTTGGGCGCTCCCGCGTTGACCAGGCCCGATTCGCCCCCTACAATTGGGCCCGGGACCGAGGAGTAGGACCGATGATCGGCATGGAGCAGTTGGTTTCGCTGTGCAAGCGGCGTGGGTTCATCTTCCCTAGCTCCGAGATCTACGGTGGTTTCCAGAGCACCTACGACTACGGCCCTCTCGGCACGCTGCTCAAGAACAACATCAAGGCCGCCTGGTGGCGCGCCGTGGTCCAGGAGCGGTTCGACATGGAGCCGCTCGACGCCAGCATCCTCATGCACCCGCGCGTCTGGGAGGCCTCGGGCCACGTCGCCGTGTTCAATGACCCGCTGGTCGACTGCAAGGCCTGCCAGGGCCGCTTCCGCGCCGACCACGTTTGGTACGTCGAAGCCGTCCGCGGTGATCAGAGCGCCTCCTACGCCATCGACGCGGGCGAGCCGGACGAGGCCGAGGCCAAGGCCCGCGAGAAGTACCAGATCGGCAAGCGCTTCGAGGTCCGCCTCCAGCCGATGCTGGTCGACGCCGCGGAGGGCACGCCGCACATCTGCCCCAACTGCGGCGCGACCGATAGCTTCACGGAGCCGCGCGCGTTCAACATGATGTTCCGCACCGAAGTCGGCGCGGTCGCCGGCTCGATCGCCTACCTCCGCCCGGAGACCGCGCAGGGCATCTTCGTCAACTACGACAACGTCCTAACGACCATGCGCCGCAAGCTGCCCTTTGGCATCGCCCAGGTCGGCAAGGCCTTCCGTAACGAGATCGTCACCGGCAACTTTACGTTCCGCACCCGCGAGTTCGAGCAGATGGAGATTGAGTACTTCTGCTGGCCCGAGGACGGCGCGCGCCTGCACCAGGAGTGGATCGACGCACGCCTCGGCTGGTACCAGCGCTACGGCATCAGCGCCGATAACCTCGACCTCTACGAGCACCCCGACGCCAAGCGCAGCCACTACTCGACGCGCACGGTCGACATCATGTACCGCTTCCCGATGGGCTTCTCCGAGCTCGAGGGCATCGCCAATCGCACCGACTTCGACCTCACCCAGCACGGCGAGTACTCGGGCCACACGCTCGACTATTTCGAGACCAAGACCGAGCGCCGCGTCGTGCCGCACGTCATCGAACCGTCGGCCGGCGTCGACCGCGCGGTGCTAGCCTTCCTGACCGAAGCCTACGAGGAGGAGCAGCTGACCAACCAGAAGGGCCAGGCGGACAACCGCACGGTCCTGCGCTTCCACCCCGCGCTGGCCCCGGTCAAGGCCGCGGTCATGCCGCTGGCCCGTAACCGCCAGGAGCTGGTGGACGCGGCGATGGACCTGGCCGGCCAGCTCAAGCCGCACTTCACCACGCAGTACGACGACACCGGCTCGATCGGCCGCCTCTACCGCCGCCAGGACGAGATCGGCACGCTCTACTGCATCACCGTCGACCACCAGACGGTCGATGACGACGGCCAGGTGACCATCCGCGACCGCGACACCATGGAACAGATCCGCCTCCCGCGCGAGGAGGTGCTCGGCTGGTTGCAGGAACGCATCACCACCTAACCCAACGCTCACACGCGGCCGCGTGATTTGCCCTATTCTGTACGGATAGGAGGACCCCGCATGTCCAAGGGTCAGCACCTAGCCGCACGTTGGCAAGAGATCGCCGAAGGCACCGTCCGTCACCTGGAGCGCGTACCGCTCGAACACTGGGACTGGCGCCCGCACCCCAAGTCGACGCCCCTGGGCGAGTTGACCATCCATCTAGTGACCATGGCCGGCTGGGGCCGGTGGGTCATCAACTCCGAGAAGGTGGACATGACCAACGAGGGCCCGGCCGCACGCGACGTGTCTAGCGTGACCAACGAGTCATTGGTCGCCGAGTTCCGCGCGGGCGCGGCCGCGAGCACTGAGGCCCTCGAGACCGTCAGCGACGACGTCCTGGCCGAGCACTGGCAACTGGTCGGGGGTGACCAGGTGTACATCGACCAGCCACGCGAGTGGGTGCTCGGCTCGATCGTCCTCGACCACATCATCCACCACCGCGCCCAGCTTGGTGTCTACCTGCGCCTGCTGGACGTCGCGGTGCCAGGCATCTATGGTCCAAGCGCGGACGAGACGTTCTAGCGACTAGCCCTTGTCCTCAGTGGGCGGGCCGGCGCTAGCCGGATGCTCGGCTCCGGCGCCCGGGTCGGAGCCGAGCACCGTCGCCTCAGGATGGCCCTCGTGGACCAGCTCGACCGGCGGCTCCTCGGGCTTTGGCGGCCGCACAACCGAGGCCACGACACCGGTCGTTAGCAGCGCGACAATGACGAACAGCGACATCTCGGTGCTGGGCTTGAACGGCGTCTGGAACAGCATCATCTTCAGGCCGATGTAGACCAGGATGAAGATCAGCGCCGTCTTGATGTGGTGGAAGCGGCGGATTGCGCCGGCCAGCACGAAGTAGAGCGAGCGCAGACCGAGGATCGCGAAGACGTTCGACGTGAAGACGATGAACGGGTCCTTGGTGATGCTGAAGATCGCCGGGATGCTGTCCACGGCAAACATCACGTCCGTGGTCTCGATGACCAGCAGCACCAGGAACAGCGGCGTCATCGCCCGCCGCCCGTCCTCGAGATGGGTGAAGAACCGCGAACCCTCGTAATACGAGGTCACGGGGAAATGCTTGCGCGCCAAGCGGACCAGCGGGTTGTGCTCGGGGTCGAGCTTCTCGCTGCCGCTCTTCATCATCTTATAGGCGGAGAACAGTAGGAGCGCGCCGAAGACGTACATGATCCACTCGAAGCGGTGGATGAGCGTCGCGCCGACCGCAATCATCAAGCCGCGGAAGATCAGTGCCCCGAGGATGCCCCAGAACAGAGTGCGGTGTTGGCTGATCTCCGGGACGTTGAAGTAGCCGAAGATCAGCGCGATGACGAACACATTGTCGAGGCTAAGCGAGTACTCGAGGATATACCCGGTAAGGTAGTCGATCGCCGCTCGGCGGCCATCCCCTATCCCGTCATAGAGCGGGCTCTGGATGTTGAACCAGCCGTTCTGATAGATCAGGTACACCACCACTGTAAAGACGAGCGAGGTGCTGACCCAGAGGACGGTCCAGCGGAGGGCTTCCTTGGTCGAGATGACGTGCGCCTTGCGGTTGAACACGCCAAGGTCGAGGGCGAGGAAGAAGAGGATAAGCAGCGTGAAGCCGGCGTACAGCGGTAGCATCGGATTATTCTAGCACGTCGCCGCCCGATTCGAGTCGGTGAGCTTTCGGTTAATCTCGGCCCGAACGCAGGGCTTGCTGGTAGCCTGGCGAACATCGCGACCACATGATCGCGAGTTCCGGCGCACGCTGTGCGCCCCACGAGGAGAGAGCCATGCGCCACCGTGCCCTACTCGCCCTGCTCGCCCTGGCCCTCGCTGGCCTGACGGCCAGCGCCCAGCGGCCCGTGATCGACCGCACCGTCGGCAAGATCGACGAGACCCAGGGCATCGCCACCAACAACTGGGTCCTGCGGCCGGCCGGTGACCTTGTCCCAACCGATGAGTTCCCGCAGGCTGTTGCCATCAGCCCGAACGGCCGGTACGTCGCCGTGGCCAATGCCGGCCACGGGGTCCACTCGATCCTGCTCGTCGACCTCACCGACAGTCAGATCGTCCAGCGCGTGACCTTTCCCCACCCCAAGGCGATTTTCCGCGGTATGGCCTTCTCCGCTGACGGCAGCAAGCTGTACGTCACCGGCGGGCCGACCGACGTCATCCGCGAGGTGACCATCAATCCGGGTGAAACCGAGCCGCAGACCGCGCGCGAGATCCCGCTGCGAGTCATCTCCAGCGCGCCGCCGGTCGACAACCCAGAGCAGTACGCGGGCACGGCCGAGCTGCCCGACCCCGTCAGCGACGGCGTCATCCTCTACCCGGGCGGCCTGACGCTCTCCCCCGACGGCAGCCGCCTGTGGGTCAGCGAGATCCTCGGCAATGCGCTGGCGATCGTCAACCCGGTCTCGGGTGAGGTCGAACGGCGCATCAAGGTCGGGTTGAACCCCTACGACGTGACCTTCGACACGAAGCACGCGCAGGCCTTCGTTAGCCTCTGGGGCGCCGGTGCCGTCGTCGTCCTTAACCCGACGACCGGCGAGGCCACGGCGCGCCTGGAAGTCGGTGCGCAGCCGACTGGCATGGCCCTCGATGCCGACCGCGACCGCCTGTACGTGACCTGCGCGCACAGTGACGAGGTAGCCATCATCAACACCGCCACGCGCGAAGTGCTTGCCCGCGTGCCGGTCAAGCCGTACGCGGACGCGCCGCTCGGCAGCGCGCCGACCGCCGTGGTCGTCACCCCCGACGGCGGCACGCTGTACATCGCCTGCGCCGGCGACAACGCGGTCGCCGCGGTCACGCTGAACGCGGCCCGCACCCATGGGCAAGTCACCGGCCGCCTACCCGCCGGCTGGTACCCGACGGACATCAAGCGGGCCGCCAATGGCCGCCTGCTCGTCTGCAGCGCGCGCGGTACCGGCTCCGAGCAGAACGGCCTGCCCCAGCGCCGCTACATCCCGCGCACGATGATTGGCCTGCTGCAGATCATTCCGGCGCCCACCGCGACGGACCTGGCGCGCGGCCTGGCCGACGTGACCAGCTTCAACAACTGGCAGCTGGGCACCGACGTGCGCTTCCTCTCCACCGGTGAACCTTCGCCGATTCCCGCGCGTGTTGGCGGCTACTCGCCGATCCGCTACTGCGTCTACGTAATCAAGGAGAACCGCACCTACGACCAGGTTTTCGGCGAGCTGCCCCAGGGCCGTGGCGAGCCCTCGCTGACCATGTTTGGCCGCGATGTGACGCCGAACCAACACCGCCTGGCCGAGCAGTACGTCTTGCTGGACAACTTCTACGTCAACGGCACGGTTAGCGTCGACGGCCACCAGTGGGCCAAGCACGCCAGCGCCGGCCACGCGCTCGAACGCGGTTGGGGCCTCAACTACAGCCAGCGCGGCCCGATGCTGCCCGGCCCGCTGCGCCAGCCAGCGACCCGCCAGCTGTGGCTGCAGGCGGGCGACGCGGGCATTGCGTACAAGGTCTACAACAGCTCGATCAAGGAGGGCGAGGACCTGAAGACCACCGCGCGCGTGGTCGACGACCTCGCTGGCTGGACCGCGGACGGCGAGATGCCGCAGCTGTTGGTCATCCACCTGCCGAACAACCACACCCAGGGCACGCGCACCGGTTCGCCGACTCCTCGCGCGATGGTCGCCGAGAACGACCTGGCCGTGGGCCAGCTGGTCGAGGCGCTGTCGAGTAGCCCGTTCTGGAACGAGATGGCCATCTTCATCTGCGAGGATGACGCGCAGGACGGCCCGGACCACATCGATTCGCACCGTAGCCCGGCGCTGGTCATCGGCCCGCACGTGCGCCGCGGCATCGTCGATAGCACCTACTACGACCAGGTCGCCATGCTGCGCACGATCGAGTTGATCCTCGGTCTGCAGCCGCTGAGCGTCTTCGATGCGTCGGCGATGCCCATGTGGACGGTGTTTGGCCCCGAGGCCAAGCCCGAACGCTACCAGGCGGTCGTCCCGAACCAGCCACTGGACGAGATGAACGCCGCTGGCGCCTACGGGCAAGCCTGGTGCGACGCACAGGACTGGGCAACGGTTGACGAACAGCCGTGGCCCGAGTTCAATCGGATCCTGTGGGCCGCCTGCATGGGTGAAGACGCACCCCTGCCCGTCATCCGGAGCACACGCTACGCCATGGCCGTCACCGTGGCGGGCGAGGACGACGACGAGGAGTAGCCGGGCGCCTAGCACTGGTGAGACTAGGTGCCTTTGTGGTGGTGGTTCTGTCTGGGCGTCGGCCTGCTGCTCGCGGTTACAGCGCTGTACGGCGCAACAGTGGTCGCGTGGCGCTTCCGCTTGCAGCAGGTCGAGGTCCGGCCGCCGCTCTGGCCGGCTGAGCTCGACGGCCTGACCCTCCTCCAACTCTCCGACCTCCACTGTCGCCGCTCTAGCCGCGTCGAGAACTGGCTCGCGCAGCTAGCCGAGACCGTCGAGACCCCGGACCTGGTCGTGCTCACCGGCGACTTCTGCGATGGGCGCGCCGGACTCGAATCGTGCGGCGCGGCCCTGGCGCGCTTCCGTGGGCGCCTCGGCACCTTCGCCATCCTCGGCAACCACGACTTCTACGGCCCCCAACAGAGCACCTACGTCGCCCAGATGCTCGACGGCGCGGGCGCGCGGCTATTGCGGGACGAGGGCCTGGCGGTGCGGACCGAGGCCGGAGAGTTCTGGCTCGCTGGAGTCAGCTACGTACGCCTGGACCGCGGCGGGACCTACGAGCCGCCGCTTGCTCAGGCGCTCGCCGGCCGTGGCGAGCGGCCGGTACTGCTGCTGGTCCACTCGCCCGACGCCATCATCGAGGCCGCCGACGCCGGTGTGGCGCTAATGATCTCCGGCCACACGCACGCCGGCCAGATCTGCTTCCCCGGTGGGCTGCCGGTGATCAACGGCCTGGACCGCTTCTCCGTCACCCGCCACTCACGCGGCGTCAGTCAGCGCGACCAGACCACGCTCGTCGTCAGCCCCGGACTCGGCGCCACGCAGCCGGCCATCCGGCTCAACTGTGAGCCGGCGGCCCTCTGGATCACCGTCCGCGCTACTGCCCCCGATAGCGGTAGTTGAACCGACCGTTTGGTAGCGCGTCGCCGTTGGTCAGGAAGGCCATCAGGTCGCCCTCGACCACCGGGTTGTCGACCCACTTGAAGTCGACCGCGAAAGGATCGCCCGTCAAGCCGAGCAGTGTCCGCGGCAACTCAACCGCCAACGACGCGCCGTCGAGGTACAGCGGTGCCTGCCCCACCTCCCGCCAGGTGAAGCCTGGGCCCTGCCAGGCCTCGACGATGGTGATGGTCGGGTCGGCCAGCCGGCGGTTGAGCATGAAGTCATAGCCCTCCCAGCCGGTCTCGCGGCGCCCGTCCACGTCCAGCAGCAGCCACATCCAGGTCGGGTCGGTCGACGGCGTGATGGGCTCGCGGCATTCGACCTGGAAGGTGACCGTCTCGGCGTTGTGGATCACGCGCGCGGCGACCAGGTCGTTGCGGCCGGTGTTGTTCACGTAGGCCGGCTGCGAGCCGTAGCCCGGGTGGTCGCGCCGCGCCTCGTCGTGCGACTCGTCGACCACCACCGGCGGCACCGCGGCCCAGGCCGCCGCACCGGCACCCGGCGCCAGCGAGCGCCGCGCGGCGGGCGGTGGTGCCGACGCGACGCCCTTGAACCGGCGCACGAAGTCGACCAGCTGGTAGTAAAACGCGTCCAGGTGCCCGCCGACCATCGGCTCCATGTCGCGGCTATGCGCGCGGTCGAACTGGTCGACGAACATGACCGGGTAGTCAACACCGCCGAACGAGGTGAACCGCCCAGCGATCCACTCATTCCAGCCGGTGACGAAGACGATGCGCGGGTCCTCGGCCAGAGCGTGCTCGGCCTGCTCGACGAAGTTGAGCCCCAGGTCGACCGCCGCCGGGTCGGGGTCCCAGGCGCCGTTATGCCACGCGCGGCCCTTGGCATCCGGTTCGCTCATCGAGCCGAGCCGCTGGTCCACCGCGTTCTGCGCCACGCCGACGCCCATCATCTCGCGCTCGCCCGCCGCATTATGGAACACGTGCTGCGGATAGACTTCCAGCCAGCTCCACTGGTCCGGGCCCGTGGGACCAACGAAGTAGTCGGGCTGCGGTTTGCGGAAGGTAAAGAAGTCGCGCATCGGGTCGCCCGTCCCGCCGACGTACGTGAGCCGCAGCGTGCGGTCGCCCTCGACCGGCTCGCCGTCCAGCAACGCCGTTCCGTCCGGCAGGGCATCTCGCGTCACACCCCACCAGCCGACGGTCCCAGTGGGCTCGCTGAGCTCGATCGTGTATTCGCCGGCCGGCCACCCGTTAGGATTGGCTAGCGTGAGCCAGTCGTTGTCAAACAGCTCCTGGGCGGTCGCCTCGGCCAGGACGGTGCCGGTTGGACCGCCCGCTCGGAGGCGAATCGTCGCATGGCTGCCCTGCTCGTTCCAGGTCGGGGTCGCGACCGCCACGCTGTCGAACGCCTGGGGCGCGGTGAAGCTCTGGCCCAACACCTGGCCCGGCAGCAACCGGGTCGGATAGCCGTGCTCGCTCAGCCCGGTCATGCCACCGAGCAGGTGCGGGTCCGCCAGAATCAGCGGCTTGCCATCCAGGTGGTACCACAAGTCAGGGTAGAGGCCCGACTCGTACAGGTCAGCCCACAACTCGCGGACCACCTTGTCCGGCTGCCAGAAGGGGCAGAGGAAGGCCACCTGCGGTGTCCGGCCGCCCTCCGCGCGAACCTGGCTCCAGGTCTCCAGCAGCGCCGTGTACCACTCCCGATAGGTGATCTGGTTGGTGACATCGAAGACCACGAAGTCAACGCCCGCGTCGCTCAGCATCTGCGCGTGCCGCCGTAGCACGTACGGGTCGTCGGTGCGGTAGTAACCGAACAGCGGCTCACCCCAGTGGTGCGGCGCATGGATCGGCCCCCAGAGCGGGCTGTCGGGCTTCTGCATGGCCTCGGGGTCGGCAGCGAGGATCTTGGTCACGTCGTAAGGTCCGACCCAGCCGTTGCCGCCCTGCGCGTGCGCGCCAAGCCAGAGGAAGTAGAAGATGCCGACCTGCTTCTCCGGTCGAGGTGGGCCCGTTTCGGCCGCCGGCGTCAGCGTCCGGCCCAGGTGGTCGGTGGCCACCACGTCCTCGCGCAGGCCCAGCGGTGGGCCTTGGGCCCAGGTTGTGCTCGCCACCACCAACAGCGTCACCGTCCAGGGTCGCATGCTACTCCTCCAGGCGTAGGCTGACCTCCCCCGCGGTCACCTGCCGCTTCGAGCCGTCTTCCAGTCGGATGGTCAGCCCACCATGCTGGTCCAAATCTTCCGCCTGCCCCAGCCACGAGCCCTCCGGCCCGTCGACGCGGACCGCGTGGCCCAACGTCACGTCACGCGAGCGCCACGCATCGCGCACCGGGCCCGGGCCGTCGCGCAGCAGCCGCTGGTAGAGCGTCCGCAGAGCCTGGGTTAGCACCGGCAACAAGTCGTCTGGCGCGAACTCCCGCTCCGCGGCGGTATTCAGCGAGGTCGCGGTCTCGGCCAACTCCTCGCCAAAATCGCCTGGCGCCTGGCCGACGTTCAGCCCGCAGCCGACGAGGGCCGCATACGAGTCGCCACAGAGCACCGTCTCGACCAATACGCCGCCGACCTTGCGAGCACCGAGCAGAACGTCGTTCGGCCACTTGAGCGCCGGCTCCAGCCCGGTCGCCTCGGCCACAGCCTGGGCCATCGCCGCGCCGGCGGCCAGGGCCAGCCAGGCGCTGTGGGTGAGGTGTGCCGGCGGCCGCAGGATGTAGGTCACGAGCAGCGAGGTGCCCGCGGGCGCGGTCCACGCCTTGCCCCGGCGCCCGCGCCCGGCCAACTGGTAGCCCGCGACGACCGCCGTGCCCTCGCGCGCGCCGCGTCGCGCCTGGTCGCGGGCCAGGTCGTTGGTGCTCGTGACTTCCGCGTACCGTATGGCCCTACCCCACATCAGTCGACCGTCCCTTCGCCGCTCAGAACCTTCATCAACAGGTGGCACAGCACCGCGTGCGCATCCTCGGCGTGCTGCATGTCCCTCGTCGGCGCAATGACCGCGACGTCGCACAGCGGCGCGCAGCGACCGCCGCCGAACGCCAGCAGGCCGGCCGTCCGGCCCTCGTGCGCACGCGCCCAGGCCAGCGCCCGTACGCAGTTCTCCGAGTTGCCACTGCCCGAGATGACCAGCAACAGGTCGCCCGCTTGCCAGTGATTCGGCAACTGGGCGGCGAATACCTCGGCGTAGTCGACATCATTGCCGTAGGCCGTCAACGTGGCCAGGTTGTCGACCAGCGGGATGACGCGGAACGGCGGTAGGTCGGGCCGCAAGCAGCCCTTGTTCAGGTCGGCGGCCAGGTGGCTGGCGAGGGAGGCGCTGCCGCCGTTGCCACAGACGAACACCCGGTGGCCGTCGCGGCGAGCCTGTTCCAGGGCGGTGACCAGATCGCTGACCGCGGCCAGGTCGAAGGCCTGGATGACGCGCGCGGTCTCGGCCAGGTAATCGGCCAGATAGCTCATCCGCTCCTCCGCTCCGCTCAGCGCGCCAGGGCGAACCGCCGCACCGCTTCGGCCAGCCCGTCGTGGTCACAGTCGGCGACGACCGCATCGGCGACGGCCTGCAGCTCCGGGCAGGCCTGGCCCATGGCCACTCCGATGCCGGCCCGGCTGACCATCTCGATGTCGTTCAGTCCATCACCAATCGCCAGGATAGCCGAGCCGTCATAGCCCCGCAAGGCAGCCCAGCGCTGCAGCGCGGTCCACTTGCCCACGCCCGGCGCGATGAAGTCGAGGATCCACCGCCCGTAAAGCGGATGCCACAGTGGCGAGACCGTGCAGCGCCCAGCGAAGCGCTCACCTAGAATGATCGTCTGCGCCTTGACCAGGCGCTCGGCGGCCGCGTCGTCGCCGACCAGGGTCGTTAGCATCAGCGGGTCGTCGTGAATCCAGGCCGCGACGTCACCGACCTCGTCGATGAGGCCCTCGAAGCGCTGGGCGAACGGTGCTGGCAGCCGCGCGATGCTGGGCACGGCGACGCGTTCGGTCACGGCGTGGAAGACGTAGGCGTCCAGACCCAGCTCGCCCAGCGCGCCGACGACGTTGCGCGCGACCGTAGCCGGGACATAGCTGGTCCAGAGCGGCGGCTGGTCGAGCCGCGGCCAGGCCAGCGCGCCGTTGTTGACGATCGCGCCGAGCCGCGGGTCGATGGCCTCGATGACCGGCCGAGTCGTACTGAGCACGCGGCCGGTGGCGAGGACAACCTCGATGCCGGCGTCGAGCGTTTCGACCAGCACCGTGCGGGTTGCGGGACGCACTTCGTGGTTGCTGTCGGTCGTCGTGCCGTCGATGTCCAACGCGATGAGGCGGATCATGGGTTCAGCACCCACCGCTCAACCGCCGCGGCCAGTCCGTCGTCATCGACCGTGCCGGTCACGGCGTCGGCCACAGCCAAAGCTGCGGGTGACGCATCCCCCATCGCCACACCCCAGCCCACCTCGGCCAACATCGCCACGTCGTTGTCGGCGTCGCCGACGGCCATCACGTCGCTCAGTGGCACCCCGCGACGCGTGGCGAAAGCCGCCACCGCCGCGCCCTTATCCGCGCTCGGGTGGACGAACGTAAGAATCCAGAGGTCGTCAGCATGGTACGGCGCGCCCGCGACGGTTGCGCGGTCCACGTACTCTGCCCGCCAACGCTCCGCCCACGGCAGCAACGCCGCTTCGGGCCCAGCGACCACGACGACCAGAGGCGGCTCGTGGAGCCATTCCAAGACATCGCCATACCAGACGTCGTGCACATCGAGATCGACAAAACTAGGCAGCGGCCGCCGCGGCAGGTCCGCCGCGATGGTCTGGCCGCGCAGCGGGTCCTGGTAGACGAACGGTGTCGCCCCCGCCGCCCGCGCTGCGCGGACGACGTCGCGCGCCGTCGCCACATCGAGCATCGCGTGGCCGAACGGCGCATGCTCGGTGCTGTCGGCCAGCACGGCGCCGTTGCACAGCGCCAGGCCGACCGGCTCCGCCAGCCGCAGGTCCTCGACCACCGCCGCCGCGCCGTCGCCGGCCCGACCGGTGGCGAGGACCAGGTCCACCCCACCCGCCTGCGCCGCCCGCAGCACCTCGCGGGTGCGAGGCGAGACGCGGTTCGAGCGACCGACAAGCGTCCCGTCCACATCCAGAGCTAGCAAGCGATACCGCAACCTCAACCCTCCAGAGCCGGCAGATGGCGCAGGCGGTGCAGCACCCGCTCACGCCCCAGCGCCAGGCACAGTTCGAACGCGCTCGGCCCGACCGCATAGCCGGTGACGGCGGTCCGCAAGCCGTTGATCAACAGCCCAGCGCCCACGCCTTCCTCCTCGGCGTAGCCACGCAAGGCTGCCTCAAGGCTCTCGTGATCAAAAGGCACCGCCTCGAAGCGGTTAGCCAACTCATTAAGCAACGGTCCAGTGCGCGGGTTCTTGGCCAGGTTCTTCTTGACCGCGGCGGGGTCGTACTCGACGCGGTCGCTCAGGTAGGCGGCGCCCTGGACGACGAAGTCCTCCAGGGTCCAGAACCGCTGGCGGATCAGATCGATGGTCGCCTCGAACCATTCGGCCTGCGCGCCGATGAAGTCGTCGGACCAGAGACCCGCACGCTCCAGCCAGGGCCGCAGGTGCGGCAGCAGGTCGGCGATGGGCATCGAGCGGATCCACGAGGCGTTGAGGTTCTGAGCCTTGGCGTCGGTCCACTGCTTGGGGTTGCTCGCGTCGTAGATGAACTTCGCATTCGAGCGGCCGGCGCGGCTCAGGTCGAAGTCGGCGGCCAGCTGGTCGAGGGTCAGCAGCTCGGACTCCTCGGCCTCGCCGGTCGAGTAGCCAAGCTGCGCCAGGAAGCTGCACATCGCCTCGGGCAGGAAGCCGCGGTCGCGATAGGTGGTGATGCTGACCACCTCGCCGTGCCGGCGCTTGGACAGCTTGCTGCCGTCGGGCGCCATGATTAACGCCAGATGGCCAAACTGCGGCACCGGGGCGCCGAGCGCCTGGTAGAGCAGGATCTGCTTGGGCGTGTTGGACAGGTGGTCCTGGCCGCGCAAGATGTGCGTGATGCCTTCGTCGATGTCGTCGCAGACGACGCTGAGCATGTAGAGCGGCGAGCCGTCGGCCCGCAGCAGAACGAAGTCATCGATTTCGTCGGGGTCGATCGACTGCGGCCCGTAGACCAGGTCCTCGAACTCGATGCGTCCGGCCGCCCGCGGCACACGACAGCGCACGACCGACGGCGCGCCGGCCGCCGCGCGCGCGGCCTGCTCCTCGGCCGAGATCACGCAATCGGGCCCCGTGTACTTCCAGGACGGCACGCCGCGCGCGGCCGCGGACTCACGGGCGGCGGCGATCTCCTGGGTCGTGGCGTAGCAGCGGTAGGCGTGGCCGCTGGCCAGCAGTTGGTGGGCGGCGGCGGTGTGGCGGTCCAGGTTCTCGCTCTGGTAGATGACGTCGCCGTCCCATTCGAGCCCAAGCCAGCGCATCGAGTCGAGGATGACCTCAACGTGCTCCGGGGTCGAGCGTTCGCGATCGGTGTCCTCAATGCGGAGGATGAACTCGCCGCCCTGCTGGCGGGCGAAAAGCCAACTGAACAACGCGGTACGGGCGCTGCCGACGTGGAAATAGCCGGTCGGCGAGGGCGCCATGCGGGTCCGAACCTGGGCCATGGAGGGCCTCCTAGCAACGTAAACGCAACCGGGGCGCGGGTGGCCGCGCCCCGGAGCAAAGGTCATGCGGCCGCGGACAGCCTACTGGCGTTCGCGTTCGAGCGCCGCGCTGAGCTTGGTCGGCAGGCCCCAGATGGTGATGAACCCGAGCGCCGCCGAATGGTCGAACTGGTCGGCCTTGTCGTAGGTTGCCATCTCGTAGCTGTACAGGGCGTTCGGCGACTTGCGGCCCTCGACCACGGCGCTGCCCTTGTAGAGGCGGACCCGCACTTCGCCGGTCACGTTGCGCTGCGTCGAGTCGACGAAGGCATTCAGGTGCGGCAGCAGCGTGCCGTGCCACAAGCCATTGTAGACCAGCTGGCCCCAGCGCTGCGAGACGCCGCGCTTGAACTCTAGCGTGTCCTTGTCCAGCGTCAGATGCTCGAGATCCATGTGCGCCGCATACAGCACCGCGCCGGCGGGCGCCTCGTAGATCTCGCGCGACTTGATGCCGACCAAGCGGTCCTCAAGCACGTCGTACCGGCCGACGCCGTGGCGGCCAGCGATTTCGTTGAGCTGAGCGATCAGCGGCGACGGGTCGAGCGCCTGGCCGTTGAGCGACACGGGGACGCCCTGCTCGAAGCCGATCGTCACGCGCTCGGGCTCGTTCGGCGCGTCCAGCGGATCGACGGTCCACTCGTAGGCGCCGGCGGGCGGCGAGTTGTTCGGATCCTCGAGCACGCCGCACTCGCAACTGCGGCCCCACAGGTTCACGTCGGTGCTGTAGGGGTTGTCTAGGTCGACGGGAATGGGCACACCGTGCACGCGGGCGTACTCGATCTCCTCGTCGCGCGACATGTTCCACTCGCGCGCGGGGGCGATCACGGTCAGGCTGGGGTTCAGGGCGGCGAAGCCGACCTCGAAGCGCACCTGGTCGTTGCCCTTGCCCGTGCAGCCGTGGGCCACGGCGTCGCAGCCGGTCGCCTCGGCGATGCGGACCATCTCCTCGACGATCAGCGGCCGGGCCAGCGCGGTGGCCAGCAGGTACTTGTCGTTGTAGACGGCCCCGGCCTTCAGCGCGGGCCACAAGAACTCGCGCACGAAACGGTCACGCGCGTCGACCACATGCGATTCGACGGCACCGACGGCCAAAGCCTTGGTCCGAATCGCCTCGTAGTTCTTCTCTTCACCGACGTCGATGGCCACGGCCACGATCTCGGCGTTGTACTTCTCGGCCAACCACTTGACCGCGACGCTCGTGTCGAGCCCGCCCGAATAGGCCAGCGCGATCCGCTTGATGCTCATGTCTGGGTACCTCCAGCCCGTCCCTTAGTCTACCACTGTGGCGCTAGGCGCCAAGGACGCGGGTGGAACCCTACTCCTCGGCCTCACCCGCCAGCTGCTCCGGCGTGTGGCACTGCTCGCAGTAGTTCGACTGGTGGCACTTGACGCACGGCTGGTCCTGGCCGAACTTCGCCTCGCCCGCGTGGCCGTAGATGTAGTTGCGCGGGTGCGGCACGGTCGCGCCGTGGCAGTCGCGGCAGTCGTTGCTCGTATGGCAGCGGCCGCAGTCCTCGCTGCGCCCCAACGCCTCCAGGCCGTGGACCCGCTCGTAGTCCGCCGGGTGCGGCATCGGCCGGCCGTGGCAGTCGTCACATTCGCGCTGCTGGTGGCACTTAGCGCAGTTGTCTGGGCTGGACTTCGCCTGCGCGCCGTGCTGTGTGTCGAAGCCTGTCGGGTGCGGCAATCGCAGCCCGTGGCAGGAGTCGCAGTAGCTCTGCGTGTGGCAGGTCGCGCATCTCGGGTCGTCGCGCTTGGCGGCCGGCCCGTGGGTCGTGCCAAAGTTGCTCGGGTGCGGGTTGTTGCCTGCGTGGCAGCTGTCGCAGTCGCGCTGGGTGTGGCAGGTGCTGCACTGGCGCTGGTCATGCTGCCCGTGGACGTCGATGAAGCCCGCCGGGTGCGGCATCGGGAAGCCACCGTGGCAGTCGTTGCAGTAGCTCGGGGTGTGGCAGGTGCCGCACAGCTCCGACTGCGACTTGGCCATCGGCCCGTGGCTGGCGGCGAAGCCGGCCGGGTGCGGCAGGCTCAGCCCGTGGCAGTTGTCGCACTGGCGCTGCGTGTGGCAGGTCAGGCAGGTCTCCTGCGGCGCGTCCTGCCCGTGCCCGCGTGCGAAGTCGGCGCGCTTGTGGCTCTCGGGCATGATCACTTCGCCCGCGGTGTGGCAGGTGCGGCAGTCGTCCGGCGCCTGGTTACCGTCGTGGCAGGCGCCGCAGTGCCGGCTGACACCCCAGGAGTGCTGGATGCCGACCTTCTCGGCGGGTACGGGCGAGTGATCCTCGGCGGTGTGGCACTGATTGCAATGCAGGCCGCGGTCGGTGTGGTTCTGGTGCGAGAAGCGCAGCCGGCCCTGCATGTCCTCCAGCGGCGTGTGGCACTCGAAACAGGTCAGCCCGGTGAGGATATTGCCCTCCACCGTGGGCACACCGGTCACGCCGGGCAGCAGCGACGCGCCCTCGTCGGTCATTGCCTCGGTCCGCGCGGCGCGCTGGAGTGGCGTCGTCTGTGTGCCGTCGCGCAGGCCGCAATGGGTCAGCAGCGGTGCCAACAGCGCCAGCACCAGCGCCAGGAGGCTCGCGCGTCGGTGGCTACTCATCCTCGGCCGCCTTTGCTCCGTCGGCGTCGACCGTCGGCAGTGGCTGCGTCGGCACGATGCCGTCCGGCCCCGCGAACGCGTCGGCGCCTTGCGCTTCGAGCACTTCAAGTTCGTTGGGGTGCAATTCCTCCATCTGCTCGCGAGACATCTCACCCGACCACCAAACCATGTTGAGCGGCCAGATGCCGTTGGCCACGTGCACGTGGTAGACGTGCCCGATGAGCAAGAAGACCAGCGCGAGTACCGACTCTAGGCTGTGCAGATGGACCGCTACGTCGTAGCCAGTTGGCCCGACCACCGCGTGGGCGGTGGCCTTGAACCAAATGACCAAGCCCGTGCCAATCATCAGCACACTACCGCCGGTGGCCGCCCAATAGTCGAACTTCTCGATGAAGGAATAGCGGGCGAAGCGCGGGTGGTCGGGCCGTTGACCGATCAGATACTGCACTAGGTGCCAGGCATCCTTGAAGTCGACCAGCCGCGGGATCGTGCTGAAGCGGAAGGTCCGAGAGCGCCACCGCAGCAGCAGATAGACGATGTGCCAGAGGAAACAAACCGTCAGCGCGGCGCCGAAGAACTTGTGCACCAGCATCATGTTCTCGACCCCGCCGAACATCCCCGCGATCGTCTGCGCGGGCCTCGTGTCGGCATAGCGCTGGGGCATGCCGGTCAGACCCAGCATGATCACCGAGACGAGCAACAACTGGTGCTGGCGAATCTGCGACTTGTCCCAGCGGCGGTAACGGCGTCCTCTCATGCGTGGCCTCCCGCCTCATCCTCGCGCGCTGCCTGAGCGGCCAGCGCCGCGCGCGCCGCCCGCCGATAGTTGAGGCGCCGGCGCGTGATGTCGAGGAAAATGTGGATGAACATGACCCCCAGGACCAGGCTCATCAGGAAGTAGTGGACCTTGCCGATCAGGAAGACAATCGGCCGCACTTGGAAACTGGGCACCTCATGCCCAAAGCTGAGTGCGAACTTCTCGCCCACGCCCGGATGGCAGCCGGCTCGCCCGCAGCCCTGGTCCACGTTCGCAGGATTGACCGTCGACTGTGGATCGCCCGGCTTGAGGATGGTGTGCGCGTTCTCTGCCGGCGCATGACAACTGGTGCACACCGCCACCCGACGGTCACCGATCAGTCGTTTGCGCCCATGGAAGTGCAGGTCGTAGGTCTCAACCACGTGCGTGCCGAGCTGAACCTGGGCCATCACCTTCTGGTCTGCGTGGCAGCTGGCGCAGGTGTCGACCTGCTGGTCGATACCCACCGGACTCTCGAGGTCGTCGAGGCTGCTGATGTAGTGGTTGCCGTGGCAACTGTCACAGAGCGGGGCGATTTCGCTGCCGGCCTTGCGTGCCTGGCCATGGTCGCTCGCCATGTAGCCGACCGCGGCCTCCTTGTGGCAGCCCATACAGTTGTTCAGTGCGATCTGGCGGCTAGTGCTCAGCCCCTGCAGGAACGGCGCGTACTGCTCGTCGATGGCCGGCAGGCGGCCCGCAGCCAAGTCGTGCGGTCCCAAGCCCAACTCGCCATGGCAGCCCAGGCAGCCTTCGCCCCCGTGCTGGGAGAGGAAGAACTTCTGGCCGTCCACATGCAGTGAGCGCACGGAGCCGTCCGGCCGCCGCTCGGCCAGGGCGCCCGCATGACAGACCAGGCAGTCGCTGGTCACATCGGCGGGCGCGCTGGTCACCAACCAGCACAGACCCACCGCGAAGCTAAGCAGGACATACCTCACAGGTCGTCATCCTCGGCGTCGGCGGCCATCTGCGCAGCGATTGCGTCAAACGGCTCGGGTAGCGGGTCGTGGCACATGCCGCAGTAGTCGGGCTGGTGGCAGTTGAGGCAGGTGTAGGAAAACTCGGCCGCCTCCGTGCCGTGCTCCATGACGTACTCCTCGGCATGCGGGTAGTCAATCGCGTGGCACTGGTTGCAGAACTCCTGCTGGTCGTGGCAGGTGTAGCAAGTGTCTTCCTTGCCCCGTGCATCGTCGCCATGGCCTAAGCGGAAGTCCTTGCGCGCATGGTTCTCAGGCTGCGGCACGTTGCGCCCATGGCAGCCAATGCACAGCGCGCTCTGTGACCGTCGCAAGAGATTACGCTGCTCGGTGCCGTGGAACTGGTGGCACATCGAGCACGCCAGAGACCCCTCGTACAGCGGGTGGTGCAGCCCCTGCGCCGCGCGCTCATCGAGGTCGTCGTGGCAGGGCGAACAGTCCTTGCCCACCTCGGTCTTGAGCAACTGCGTCCGCTCCACCGGCCGATGGACCTCGTGGCATTCGGTGCAACCCAACAGCTCCGAGTGGTCGCGGTCGAACCACAGACCTTCCTCGATACCCAGGTCCTCGTGGCAGGGCAAGCAGATGGTCGCGCGCTCCTGCACCTCGAGGTCGGCCCAGGCGACGATCGCCTTGCGGTCGGGCCCGACATGCAGTTCGCCGGGTCCGTGGCAGCCTTCGCAGCCACGTAGGTTGGCCGGCACGGGTGGCTCGGACATCAGCTCGCTGTGCTCGACCGAAGCCCATAGCTGCGCGTAAGTATGGTGGCAGGTCATGCACATCGGCGTGCCGATGTAGGCCGCCTCCTCTTGCCCAGGACCACGCACCGGACCAGACGGGCCCGCCTGGCCGGTCGCGCTCAGGGCGAAGGCCACGACCGCGAGCAAAGCGAAGACTATTGTGGGGACGCGTTTGAATACCATCTCGCTGTGGCGAGTATGCAATGCTTCTGCCGCATCCGGACACGCGGGTATACTATCCACAGGGCTTGGCACCGAGTCGTCGCGCGGTGGCTCCCTACGACCAGGAGAGGGTTCCATGTTGAGTGTGACTCGGCTGCTGTGCGGTACGACCAGCGCCAACGACGCGCTGCGATACGGGCGGAAAGCGGGCAAGATGCCTGCCCACCTGCTGCACTTCAGCCGGGACAAGAAACCCGTGGTGGTCTGGAACTGTACCCGCACTTGTAACCTGCGGTGCATCCACTGCTACGCCAGCTCGCACAACGAGCACTACCCCGGCGAGCTCACCACTGACGAAGGCCGTGCGCTGATCGACGATCTGGCGCAGTTCGGCTCGCCCGTCGTGCTCTTCTCTGGCGGTGAGCCGCTGATGCGACCCGACCTCTTTGAGCTGGCCGCGCACGCCAAGGACCGCGGCCGCCGCGCCGTGCTCTCGACCAATGGCACGCTGATCGACGACAGCACCGCCGACCGCATCGCCGAGGCCGGCTTCTCGTACGTCGGCATCAGCCTCGACGGTCTTGAGGGTGTGCACGACAAGGTCCGTGGCGTGAAGGGCTCGTTCGAGGCCGCCGTCGAAGGTATCCGCCGCTGCCGCCAGCGTGGCATCCGCGTCGGCCTGCGCTATACCGTGCACAAGCTCAACCTAGAGGAGCTGCCGGGGATCTTCGACCTGCTTGAGAGCGAGGACATCCCGCGCTGTTGCTTCTACCACCTGGCCTATGCCGGACGAGGCGACAAACTGCAACGGTTCGACCTTACCCATGATGAGACCCGCGGCGCGATCGACTACGTCTTCGACCGTACCTTAGACTTCCACCAGCGTGGGCTGGACAAGGAAATCCTGACCGTCGACAACCACACCGACAACGCCTACCTCTACCTGCGCCTGCTCCGCGATCAGCCCGAGCGCGCGGACGAAGTCTACCGGCTGCTGGCATGGAACGGTGGCAACCAGTCCGGCATCGCCATCGGCTGCGTCGACAACCTGGGCCACGTCCACCCTGACCAGTTCTCTTGGCATGTCGACCTGGGCAATGTCCGTGAGCGCCCGTTCTCCGAGATTTGGAGCGACACCAGCCATCCGCTGATGGCTCTGATGAAGGAGAAGCCGCGCAAGATCGGCGGCAAGTGCAGCCGCTGTCGCTTCTTCGAGATCTGCAACGGTAACCTGCGTGTCCGTGCGCACAGTAAGTACGATGACTGGCGCGCGGAGGACCCCGCCTGCTACCTGACCGAGGAAGAGATCGACATCAACCTGCCGGTGCCGGATATGAAGGTGCTCGACGCGGTTGACGATGATGCGGCCGCGGCGGATGCCGCGCTGGCTGGCGAGATGGTCGCTGGCGGAGGCGAGTGCGGACCATGAGCGGACACCCCGGGGGCCACCCCACCCACCTCAGCGGCCAAGCCGCTGCCGAGCGCCACGGCCACGACGTGAACATGATGCGCGTCGACTTCAACCAGGCGCCGTTCACCGTCGTCTGGGAGTTGACCCGTGCCTGTGTCCTGCGCTGTGTCCACTGCCGCGCGGTGGCTCAGCGCACGCGCCACCCGCAGGAGCTGACCACCGACGAGGGCCGCGACCTGCTCGCGACAATCAAGTCGTTCGGCAACCCGATCCTGGTGCTCACCGGAGGCGACCCGCTGATGCGCCCGGACCTGACCGAGCTGATCCGCTACGCGGTCCATGACCTCGGCCTGCGCGCCTCGCTGACACCGTCGAGTACGCCGTTGGTGACCAAGGAGCGACTGACCGAGGTCAAGGAGGCCGGCATCAAGCGCCTGGCGATGAGCCTGGACGGGGCGACGGCCGATGTCCACGACGCCTTCCGCGGCTTCAGCGGCTCGTTCGAGCGGACGATGCGCATCCTCGCCGACCTGCGCGAGATCGACCTGCCGTTCCAGCTGAACACGACGGTAACCAACACCAACGTCGACACCCTGCCCGAGATCATGGAGCACGTGCGGGCCAGCGGCGCGGTGCAGTGGAGCGTCTTCTTCCTCGTGCCGACCGGCCGGGCCAACGTCGATCAGATGGTCTCGCCCGAACGGCACGAGGAGCTGATGCATTGGTTGGCCGAGCTGAGCGAGAAGGCGGTCTTTGACATCAAGTCGACCGCCGCGCCGTTCTACCGCCGCGTGGCGATCGAACGCCGCCGCGCCGCGGCCGGTGGCGGGCCGGTGACCTTCGCCGGCGCGGGCTTCCGCTACGAGGACGGCCTCGATCGGCCCGTGCAGGGCGTCAACGATGGCAAGGGCTTCGTGTTTGTCAGCCATATCGGCGAGGTCTACCCGAACGGCTTCCTGCCGGTCAGCGCGGGCAACGTGCGGACCGAGAGCCTGGTCGACATCTACCGCGACAGCCAGCTGTTCCGCGACCTACGCAACCCGGACAAGCTCTGGGGCAAGTGCGGCCGCTGCGAGTACCGCGATGTCTGTGGCGGCAGCCGCGCCCGCGCCTACGGCGTGACCGGCGACATGTTCGCCGACGATCCCGCCTGCGTCTACCAGCCGGCCGACTAGGCGGAGGGTTTCGCCCAGCGCCGCCGAATCACCCGTCCCCAAGGAGTGCGGGTGATGGCGGAACTGCGCGTTGGCATCGTGGGCATGGGCATCGGGCGTGACAACGCCCTGGCAATCGCACGCAACCCGCGCGGCCGTGTGACCGCGCTGTGCGATCTCAACGAGGCGCGCCTGCCCGGCGTCGCGGCCGAACTGCCGAGCCAGCCCAAACTGTTTGCCGACTACAAGAAGATGTGTGCCGATCCGGAGGTCGACGCCGTCTTCGTCGGTACGCCGAACCAGTTGCATGTACCCGTCGCACTCGAAGCGGTGCGCCAGGGCAAGCACGTCATGGTTACCAAGCCGCTGAGCGACGCCCTGGCGCCCGCGCGGCGCCTGGTCGCCGCGCAAGAAGAGGCCGGCGTCGTGGGCATGATGTCGCTATCGACGCGCTTCGACAACGGCGCACAGTACCTCGGTCGGCGCCGGGCGGAGGGCTTCTTCGGCAGCATCTACTGGGCCAAGGCGATCAGCGTCCGCCGCTCAGGTATTCCCGACTGGAACCTCGGCTTCATCGAGGCCGGCGGCGGCGCCATGCGCGACATGGGCGTCCACGTGCTCGACTGCGCCTGGTGGATCATGGGCTGTCCGCCGCCGGTTAGCGTCTCGGGCGTGGCCGCTGCCAACTTCGGCCCGCGCGGTCAGGGGTACTGGGACTTCCGCCAACCACCCGAACGGTTCTGGAGCAAGTACGACAGCGATGACTTCGGCGGCGGTTTCGTCCGCTTCGCCGACGGCCAGGGCCTGCAGCTCGAGAGCCACTGGGCCAGCCACATGCCGACGACCTTCAACCTCGAGCTGTTCGGCACCGAGGCCGGCGCGACGATGTCGCCCCTGCGCCTCTACCGCACGGTTGATGGCGCGCCGCAGGACCTCTCGGTCAACCTGCCGCCCGGCCCCAACGCCTGGGACAACATCGCCGCGCACTTCATCGCCTGCTGCCTGGACGGCATCCCCTGCGAGGCGCCGCTGCGTCACGGGATGGTGGTCCAAGAGATGCTCGAAGCCCTGCTCAAGAGCGCCCAGACCGGCCGCGAAGTGCGGGTCAAGGGCGAGTAGCCAAGAACCACGGGAGTCATGACCATGAAGATCGGGTTCATCGCCGAGAACGACCTGGCTCGGCTCGAAGCGGACGCGCGTTTCTGCGCTGACCAGGGCCTCAACGGCCTGGAGTTCAACCACTGGGGCGGGTTCAGCGAGTTGACCGTCGAGTACATCGAGGCCGCTCGTGCCGTGCTCGACAAGTATCGAATCGAGTGTTCCAGCCTCGGCCTCTGGGGCTGGAACCACACCTCGACCGACGAGGCTGAGCGCGCCGCCGCCCTCGCCCAGTTCGACCGGCTTGTCGACTTTGGCGGCCGGCTCGGCGCCAAGGTCCTGATCACCGGCGGCGGCAACCGGCCCGGCGCGGGCCTGGCGGCCAATGTCGATGCCTTCGAGCAGTACATCGCGCCATACCTGCCGCGGATCAGCGCTGGTGGCCACAAGCTCGCGCTCTATGCCGTCCATGGCAACACCTTCACCGACAGCCCCGAGGCCTACACGGCCCTCTGGCAGCGGTTCCCCGAGGTGGGTATCAAGTGCGACCCGGCGAACCTCCACCACGCGGGCTGGGACTACATCGAGTTCCTCTGGCGCCACGGCGGCCGCATCACCCACATGCACATCAAGGAGCACCTCTACCACGCGGGCGCCTTGATCGCCCAGCCCGCCGCGGGCATGGGCAGCATCCACTGGGGCCAGGTCTTTTGCTTCCTCCACGAGCACTGCTACCAGGGTTATCTGGTGATCGAGCCGCACGGCGAGCGCTGGACCCGCGACGACCTGCGCTACCGCGGTGTGACGCTGAGCACCCGCTACATCGAGCAGTTCCTGACCTAGCCGCCGGCGCAATCTCGGCCCCTTGACAGCCGCTGCCCACGCCGCCACAATAAGCAAACATATGTTTGTGTTTAGTGGAGGGGAGCGATGAAGCGGACGGTGCTGCATGTCGAGCTGCCGGGGGTGCATGTGGCGGCGGTGCGCGAGCTGGATCTGGTCCGCGCAGGGGAGCCGGTGGTGGTCATCTCCGGGGGGCGGGTGCTGGATGTCGAGGGGTTGGATGGGGTCCATCGGGGGCAGGCGGTGCTGCGCGCGCGGCGGGTGGCGCCGGGAGTCGAGTTTATCCCGGCGGGGGTCTTGGCGGGGGCCGAGACCTACCGCGCGGCGTGGGACGAGCTGTTGACGATGGGTCCGAGCGTCGAGCCGACGGCCTGGCATGCGGGCTATGTCGAGGTCACCGGCTGTCTGCCGCGGCGCGGGGTCAAGGCGCACCTGGCCGCGTTGGGTCGACGGCTTGAAGCGGTCACCAGCCAGCCGCCGGCCCAGGGGCTGAGCGTGAACAAACTGATCGCCCGCCACGCGTCGCCCGCCGGCCAGGTGGTCGGCGCACGTGAGGCACTCGGCTTCCTCCATCGCCAGCGGCTGCGGCCCTCGGTCCTGATCGATAAGCGCGTCATCGCCTTGCTCGACGAACTGGGCTGCCGCCGCTGGGGCCAGGTCAGCGAGGTGCCGGAGCCGCGGCTGCGGGCGCTGTTTGGCCTGCGCGGCTCGGTGCTCGCGCGCTGGGCGGCGGGCGATGATCCGCGGCCGGTCAAGCCCCGCTACCCGCCGCCGATCGAGACTGCGGGGGTCATCTTGGGGCCCGAGGAACGTGAGGCCTGGCTGAACCACTGCCAGCAGCTGGCCGCAACGTTGGCCGCGCGGCTGGTGCGGCGGGGCGAGCTGACCACCGAGATCATCTTGACCCTAGCCCTCCGCCCCTGCCAAGCTTCGGCCTGGCGCCGCGACGTCTGGCGCACGTTTCGCCGCCGGCTGGCGCGCGGGGTAAACGGGGCCGAACGGCTGACGCAAATCGTCCTGGGGCTGCTGCCGGCCGATCTCGACCCGCTGAACATCGACGAGATCCGCATCACGCTGCGCGGGCTGCGCTCCGCGGGGGCGGTGCAAGGCACCCTCTTCCGCGACGCCCGCGAGGAGCGTGACCACCTGCTGGATAGCGCCTTCGCCCGCGTGCGGGCGCGCTACGGGTTACTAGGCTTAGCCTATGCGCCGGAGGTCAGCGACACAGGGCCGCGGCTGGCTGAGACGGTGTTGGAGATGGACGGAGTCGCCGCCCTGGCTTAGTCCTCGGGCGGCACGCGGGGCAGATCGCCGGCGGCTGCGGGCGGATCCGTCGCGGCGGGGCGGGCTGCGGGCGGCGCCGGGGCGTCGGCCGTGACCGATGTACCACAGGCGTGGCAGAACCGCGCGCCGGCATGCAGCGCCGCGCCGCAGCTAGCGCAGAACCCGCCGCCAGCCGCCGGGGCAGGCGCAGGCGGCGTCTGGTCGCGGTCGCGCGCGCCGCGCATGGCCTCGATGTCCTCGTCGATCTCGACCTCACGACGGGTCGAGACACGCTGCCGCGGGCCCTCGTACTCCTCGTCGAGCCGGCCGTGTTGGTTGACGTACCACTCGACGTAATCGAGCACGCGCTCGGGCAGCTTGAGCTGCTGGTAGATGCCGTAGCCGGTCGCCGCGCCGGCGCCGATGGCGATCAGCGGGTTGATCAGGCGCAGGCCCACCGCCGCCGCGGCGCCAACACCCTTGTCGAGCCATTCGCCGGTGCTCACATCAACGCGGAACCCACGCGCCAGCGGTGTCAGCCGAACGTTGACCGCCTGCGAGTTGAAGGACAGCTTGGTGACCAGGTTCTCCTTCTTGGCCTGCAAGAAGATCGTCGCGCCCTCGATGAAATCCTGGACCTCGAACCCGTCCTGCACGAACCAATCGATGACACCATCGGCCAGGTCGTCCAGATCGAGATCGACGTTGCGGTACACACGTTCGGGCATCGTCTGCTCCCTTAGTCACGCTAAGCCACGCCGTGCGCGCGGCCCCTATTGCCTAGGATAGTGTCGTCCGGCCAGCGACGCAAGCGGAATTGACAGGCCGGGGCCCGGCGGCTAGACTGGGAGCACGGTCGACGCGTGTGAAACGACCGGTGGGAGCGCACTATGGGTCTCGGCCCTCCAGAACTGATCATCATCCTGGTCATCCTCTTCCTGCTCTTCGGCGCGAAGAAGCTGCCCGAACTGGCCAAGTCTTCCGGCGAAGCGCTCCGTGAATTCAAGAAGGCGACCAAGGAAGCCATGGCCGAAGACGACGAACCGGCCAAGACCGCTGCGGCTGCGCCGGCTGAGCCCACGCAGCGTCGCATGGAGACCACCACCGAAGAGCCGACCACCACGGTTACCGACTCGTCGGCCTAGTCCCCACCCCTCTTCACCGACGCCCGCGCACCGCTCAGGTCGCGGGCGTCGCGCTTTGGGTCGCCCGCCGCGCGCGCAGCCACTCAAACCAGGCATCCAACCCCTCGCCGCTCGTACTCGACACGTGGATCACCTCCACCGTGCCGTTGAGCTGCCGGAGGTCATCCATGAACCGTTCCAAGCGAAACGGCACGTGCGGCAGCAGGTCGGCCTTGGTCAAGAGCACGAGATCCGCCTCGCGCCACAGCCGCGGGTACTTGACGATCTTGTCCTCGCCCTCGGTCACGCTGAGCAGGCCGATCTTGGTGTCGTGGCCCAGATCGTAGCCGACCGGACAGACCAGGTTGCCCACGTTCTCGATGTACAGCACGTCGAACTCGTCCAGGTCGAAGTGCTCCAACGCGTTCGACACCATCGCCGCGTCAAGATGGCAGCCGCCATCGGTATTGATCTGGACCGTCTGGGCAAACGGTGCCAGGCGCTCGGCGTCCAAAGATGTCGCCAGATCTCCGACGACCACCGCCTGCCGCCACTCCTGCGCAAAGTGCTGTAGGGTCTGCTCTAGCAACGTCGTCTTGCCCGACCCGGGCGAACTGATCAGGTTCGGGCAGAACACACCCGCGGCGCGCAGCCGCGCGCGGATCCCACCCGCCAGGGCGTCGTTCAGCTTGAGTACGTTGTGGACCACATCAACCCGCATCGCTCAACTCCACGCGCGTCAGCAGCAGCTCCGTGCCGTCCACCGTCTCGCAATCCGCGACGTCGCAAACCGGACACAGGAAGACGACATCGTCGACCGCAAACTCAAGGCCGCAGCGCCGGCAACGCGCGCGCACCGGCACCGTCTCAATGACTAGAGCGGCGTCCTCGGCCGCCGTACCCACCGCCAAGCCGCGAAACGCCAACTCCAGGCTCGCTGGCACGACCCCGGCCAACTCACCAGCCTGCACCGTGATCGCCGCTACTCGCGTACCATGCTCCGCCGCGATCTCCAGCACCACGGGCAGGAGCGCCGCCGCCAGGCTGACTTCATGCAAGGCTAGGCCCTGCCTCCCCCAAAGCGCCAGCCAGCAGCGCAGCCACGAGCGCCTCGGCGCGCGCGTGGCAGGCTGGCGTCAACTGGTCGTGAAACTCGAAGTCCTCGCCCCGCACCGTGCAGCGGAAGCCCTCGGCACTGCGCCCATACGCACTGTCGGCGAGCGCCAACAGGGTCGCCGGATCGAGGACATGGGAGGTCAGGCCCAGCCCCGAGCGGCGGTCGACCGGCGCGACCAGCACGTCCGGCTCACCCACGTGCGCGTCAATGAACAGGACTCGATCTACCTGCGCGCAATCCTCGGCGAGCCCCATGTCGAGTTGCTGCACCCACATCGTCCGCACCCGGTGCTCCGCGACATTGACCCAGGCGGTCCCCGGCTCGCCCAGCAGCCCGACCGCCGGCAGGCCCCAGGCCGCGTTGAGGCGGTTCAGGACGTAGTGGCCGGCGCCGTCATCGGTGCGGCTCGGGTTCCCGTAGGCGATGGCCAGGAGGTCCATGGCGGGCAGTGTAGCATAGCGCTTCGGCCGCCGTGGCCACCCGCTGGACTTGCCCAGAATCGTAATCGGCGGGATCATGTCAGGGCACCAGCCGAAGGAAGTCGCGACGTTGAGCCATACCGATAACTCACCCGGCGGGGCGCCGATTGAGCCGCCGCCGAGCTACATCAGCTACCGTGTCGTCGAGAAGCCGCGCCCGGGCCGCGGCCGCCGCCACCGGTCCGACGCGAGCAACGCCCGCCCCAGCAGCCGCGTCCGGCTCGTGCAGCACGCCGATGCACCGCGCATCGGCCCCACCCTGCGCCGGGCGATGGGCATCCTCGCCCTCGCCCTGGTCACTGGCACTCTGGTCGGCTTGAGCGTGCCGCGCTCGGGCCGGACGGGCTGGAGCCAGCTCGCCCGCCTCGACCTGCCCCGGTTCCACTGGCCGGTCTTCGCCCGCTACACGCCACGCGTCTACGTCGCCAGAGAGGATAGCCCTCTGGTGCGCGGACGCTACCTCAGTGACCGTCCGCTGCAGATCTCCCTCGCCCGCCCCCTCGCCCTGTATGGCGTCCTCGCGCCGGGCAACTACGACGCCCCGCAACCTGATCCGCTGCTCGACACACCCGGTCCGCGGCTGCCGAGCCTGACCTCGGGCCTCAGCCGCAACGCCCTGCGCCACCGTCAGGTTTGGGGCCTCCGGCCGGCCGAGTTTGCCCCGGTCGCCGACGCCGCCTACGTGCCGTTCGTCACCTACCACGACGTCGTGGCGGGCGAGAAAGACGTCTGGTTCGATGTCGAGGCGGCCGAGTTCGAGGCGCAACTCGACCAGATCGCCGCCGCCGGCGCCACGCCGATCAGCCTGCGGCAGTGGTGGAACTACGCCACACGCGGTGACTCGCTACCACCCAAGCCCATCGTCCTGACCTTCGATGACGGCTACGAGAGCATCTACACCGAGATCTGGCCGCGGCTCGCCAAGCGCGGCTGGCCCGCGGTCTACTGCATCGTCACTGGCACCGTCGGCCGCCAGGTCAACGTGAAGCCGAAGGTCACCTGGGACCAGCTCCGCGAGATGGCCGCCAGTGGCCTTTGCGATTTCGTTTCGCATTCAGTCAATCACCCGATCCTGACCAATGTCTCGATGGACGAGGTGCGCCGCGAGTTGGCCGAGAGCAAGGCGACTCTGGAACGAGAACTCAAGGCGCCAATGCAGTTTTTCTCGTATCCCGAGGGCAAGTACAACCAGCGGATCATCGCGGCGGTCGAGGACGCCGGGTACGTGGCCGCACTGGCGTACACCCCGGGCGCGAGTTCCGTGGCCAAGACACCGTTCGAGGTCATGCGCTACACCGACACGCAACTGGACTACGCACTACGGCGAGCCGATGCGAGTTGGCTGCGCGAGGCTCCTTACTCAGCAGACGCGCAGATCGCGGATCTGGCCCCCGGCGAGAGCCGCAACTACGGCCCAATCGAGATCCGGCAGCGTGACCTGAAGGTTGGCCGCCAAACGATCCCGATGACCTGGATTACCGGTGGCGTACCCATCACGGTCCATGCCGACTACCGCTATGCCGTCGGTGATGTCGCTGCGGTTGTCGGCGCGCCGGCGGGCATCAACGGCAGCTTCTTCCAGCTCGCGCACCTTCGCGACATCTCCAATGCGATGTTGGGACCGGTCATGTCGCAGCTGACCACGACCCGCGATAGCGACCGCTGGCGTCGTGAGCAGCTCGCCGTGCCCGCCTCGATCCAGGACTACAACCAATACATCCCCGGCGCGCCGCACGATGTCGTGCGCCTGGTTGGCCGACCGTACGTGCTCATCGGCCGCAGTCAGATCAAGGTTGTGCCCTTCGCGGAGAACCTCAACTCGTTGGCGGCGGCACAACAGATCGTCCCCGACGTGACCGACGCGTTCGTCGGTGGCGGCTGGCTGGTGCGCGATGGCCATCCGCTGACCAAGGAGGAAATGGACCAGGTCGCCACACGGGACCACGACGACACGCGCCGGCGCGCCTGGTTTGCGATCGACCGCCACGGCGCACCGATGATCGGCGCCTGCCCCAGCAGCCAGCGCAGTACCACCGTCGCCGAGGCGCTGGTCAAGTGCGGTGCCTACCAGGCCGTGCTGCTCGACTCGGGGTTCTCCAGTTCGCTGATCTTCCAGGACAACATCTACGTCACCGGCCACTCGGACCGCCAGCCTTCACGACCCGTACCCCACATGATCCTGCTGAAGGGCGCGGTCAACGAGGATACCGCCGCGAGCGTCGAAGCGCCTGCCGCGCACCAGTTGGGCAACGACCCCGGCGCTGCCAGAGCAGGTAGCCGGCGCCGCCGCTAAGCCGCCGCCCAAAGCCGCGCGCCGCCACCCGCAGGCGGCGGCGCACCGGCGCTCAACGCTGCCCCGTCAGGAGGCTACACGCAGCCCTGCTCGTACATCGCCGTGCCGACCTTGAGGAAGCCCGCGACGTTCGCCCCGAGCAGGAGGTTGCCCGGATCACCAAACTCCTCCGCGGCTTCCGCGCACTGGTGGTAGATGTTGACCATGATCACGTTCAGGCGCGCATCGACCTCTTCGAACGTCCAGGACAGACGCACGGAGTTCTGGCTCATCTCCAGCCCCGAGGTCGCCACGCCACCAGCGTTGGCCGCCTTACCCGGCCCGTAGACGAGCTTGTTGGCGATGAAGCAATCCGCCGCTTCTGGCGTCGAGGGCATATTGGCGCCTTCACCAACCGCCCGGCAGCCGTTCGCCACGAGCGCTGCGGCCGACTCGCCGTCGATCTCGTTCTGCGTGGCACAGGGCAGGGCGATGTCGCACGGGATGTGCCAGATGGCGTGACAGCGCGGGTCGAAGGTCGCCAGCGTACGGGTCTTGACGTACTCGCTGATGCGCTTGCGCTCAACTTCCTTGAGCTGCTTGACCAGGGCCAAGTCGATGCCATCGGGATCATGAATAAAGCCGCCCGAGTCGCTCATCGCGACCACCTTCGCGCCCAGCGCGGTCGCCTTCTCGGCGGCGTAGATGGCCACGTTGCCGGAACCGGAGATGACGACCTTGGTCCCATCGAAACCCATCTGCCGAGCACGCAGCGCCTCGTCCATGAAGTAGCAGAGGCCGAAGCCGGTGGCCTCGGTGCGCGCCAGGCTGCCGCCCCATGTCAGGCCCTTGCCGGTGAACACACCCGTAAACTCATTCGCCAGACGCTTGTACTGGCCGTACATGTAGCCGACTTCGCGCGCACCAGTGCCGATATCGCCCGCTGGCACATCCGTGTCGGCCCCGATGTGCCGCCACAGCTCGGTCGCGAACGACTGGCAGAAGCGCATCACCTCACCGTCGGTCTTTCCCTTCGGGTCGAAGTCGCTACCGCCCTTGCCCCCGCCCATCGGCAGGCAGGTCAGCGAGTTCTTCAAGGTCTGCTCGAAGCCGAGGAACTTGAGGATGCTAAGGTTCACCGACGGGTGCAGGCGCAGGCCGCCCTTGTAGGGTCCCAGCGCGGAGTTGAACTGGATGCGGAAGCCGCGATTGACCTGCGTCTGGCAGGTGTCGTCCATCCACGGCACACGGAAGATGATCTGCCGCTCGGGCTCGATGAAGCGCTCGAAGATGCCCGCCTTGAGCCACTTCGGGTGCTTCTGGGCAACCGGCTCCAGCGACTCCAAGACCTCGGTCACGGCCTGATGAAACTCAGGCTCGCCCGGGTTCCGCGCCTCAAGGATCTCGTACACACCTGCTAGTACGCTCATCTCCCTCTCCTTGCTACGACCAGACGGGCTCGTAGCTCACTCCAAGAGCGCACACTATCACGAGGTCGCCATAGCTCCAAGGGTTTGTTTCTGACTTGTTTCGAGGGGGTGGATCACGCGTGGTTCAGCTGGGACCGCACGTCGGCGACGTCGCGGGCGATCTGGGCTTGCAGACTAGTGAGGTCGGGGAACCGTTGCTCTTCGCGCAGGAAGGCGACGAGATCGACGGAGATCGTCTGTTCGTAAAGGTCGCCACGCCAGTCGAGCAGAAATGCTTCCACGGTGACCGCGCCCGCGGCGTCGACCGTCGGCCGACGGCCGATGCTGAGGGCGGTAGCTACCGGCTCCGCCTGGCCGGGCACGTGTGTCCAGGCGGCGTAGATACCGACTCGGGGCACGAGCTTGCGCGGGTCAAGGGTAACGTTGGCCGTGGGAAAGCCGATCTGCCGACCGAGGCGCCGGCCGCGGGCCACCGGGCCACGCAACTGCGGCGCACGGCCCAGCAGCCGCGTCGCCTGCTCGACATCACCGGCCAGGAGCGCCGCGCGCACCGCCCCGCTGCTGACCCGCTCGCCATCGAGCCGCAGTGGCGCCACAACCTCAACGCTCGCCCCACCCTCGGCGGCGAGCGCCTGCAAAGCTGCGGCATCCCACGCCCGCCGATGGCCGAACCGGAAGTCGTAGCCGACGACGAGGTGGCGCGCGCCGAGCCGGCCCAGCAGCTCCTCGCGTACGAACCACTCGCCCGAGCGGCTAGCAAACTCGCGGTCGAACGTCAGCACCTCGACGTGGTCGAGTCCCAGCGAACGCAGCCGCTCGACTCGTTCGTCAAGGGTGTCGATGGTTGGGACCAGCGTACCGTCGCCCAGCACCTCCCGGCCAGGGCGGTCAAACGTTACGGCCACCGCAGCACAGCCGGCCGAGTCGGCAGCGGCACGGGTGGCGGCGAGCAGTGCCTGGTGGCCGAGATGGACACCATCGAAGAAGCCGATCATCGCCGCACAAGGCTCTGCCATGGCCGTCATGATAGCATCGCGCCCCCGCCCTAACCCGCGCGTTCAAGCGCTTCGCGGGCCAGCGTGGTGATGACCGGCCGCATTGCGGGGTCACCACCGATGGCCGGGTCAAGAGTTATGTCAACGGTGTTGCCAATCGTCGACAGCGCCTCGCGCACATCCACCTGTAGGTGACCGGCATCCGCGATCATCCAGGGGAGAACGAGCACCCGCGGTGTCGTCAGCGCCGTGAGCGCGGCCGGAATGTGCGGCTCTGCTTCGACGAAGGCGGCTGCCGCCGGCACGCCGCGTTGCCCCAACCTTGCCACCACATCCAGTGCGCTGCGCTGCGCGCCGGGCACCGTCGCCGAGCCGTGCGCGACTAGCAGGAGCCCCACCGACCCAATCGGTGCGTGGCCCAGCACCCCAAGCCACCGCTCATAGACTACCTGTTCAAGCGCCGGTGCGGTGCCCAACGGGGCGGCGATGCGCCACGTAGGTCGCTGGTCGATGTCGAGTCGCGAGGGCAGGTGCCGCCGGGTGAACGCGCCCTCCGCCATGAACAGCGGCACAACCACGACCTGCTGCTCTCCCGCCCAGTCGGCCAGTACGGGTTCGAGCGCTGGCTGCCCGTTGAGTACCGCAAGCCGCACCTCGCCCCACTCGCCCCCCGTGGCCAGCGCTGCGGCGTGAGCGGCCAGCGGCGTGAGCGCCGCTGGGTGACGGGGGCTACCGTGTGCGACGAGCAGAAGCAGAGGCTGGCGCATGTCCCTATGATGAGTGATGGTTGGCCGAGCGGCAAGCTGGGCACAAGCGGCGAAGAAGAACCCGTCGTCCGGCGTTGTATGCTTCGTGAGTGGCGCGCGGCCATCCTGGCGGGCGTGCAGGTGAGGAGCGAGTGGCATGAAATGGGCTTGGTTGATCCTGCCCCTGTGCGCGGCGCTGGCCTGGGGCCACGACGTCCGCGTCCTCGACGACCAGCGGTGGAACACCGTGGCCGATGGTCCGCTGGGCGGACGCATCATCAACGATGACGTCCCCGCCGCCGGGCATCGGTCGGTCCGCGGCCTGCGCCAGGCACCGCCTTGGTTCACCATGCTCCAGCGTCACGGCCTGCTGCCAGCCAACCAACCGCCGCCCACGACCCCAGAGTACTGGGTCCGCAGCAGCCAGGGCCGGCTGATCACCCCTGAGCTTGACGCCTCGCGGCAGGCGAGCACCCTGGGAAACCCGGGCAACCGGCTGACCTGGGACTTCTCGCGGCCCGCGGGCGACCCGGACGCGGTCGCTTGGTCAACGACGCAGGTCGCCACTCTCCGCAACTACCTCAACGCCGCGACCGCCGAGACTTTGAAGGTTTGGGGTGCACCGGCCTTCGCCAACAAGGTGCGCATCGTCCACGACCCGAACCTGAACAGCCTGGAGATGGCCGCCTACGATGCGACCCGCAACGAGATCCGCATCGAACTGCTCAACGACGCGCGCAGCAGCGACCCCGCGGCGACGGTCATCGACGACTACGACCTGTACGTCCTGACGCACGCCGTCCTGCTGGCCTATCGTGACGATGCGGCGATCGGTTACGACTCCTGGGAGTCGGGCATGGCGCGCGCGGCGCAGTTGACGATCATCTCCAGCACAAAGCCGTCGTTCGGCTTCCTCAAGCGCGATTTCAACCTACTGTTTGGCGCTTACGATCTGCTGAACCAGCCCGGCCTGGAGAGCCCGCGCTTCCGCGGCGCCGACACCTCGGCCGCGGCCGACATCCTGACCGACGCCCTCGGCAGCATTCGCGCCTACATGAGCCAGGCCGCCTGGCTGAAGGCGCTCGCCGAGCGGCCCGGCCTCTTCGCCGACTTCAACGCCGCCTACTACCGGGCCATGGTCAGCGCTGGCAACAGCATCAAATACTCGATCCCCGCGCTGCGCCGCATCATGACCGGCCTCATCCCGGAGGTCGAGGGCCTCGGCTTCGCCGACTGGTACACGCGCCAGTACGCCTTGGACACCGCCCAGGTGCCTGGCGCCAAGCTGTATATCTTCGGCACCGTGGCCAAAGACTTCATCGGCGGCCAGCCGACCAACTCGTTCCCCATGAGCATCTATCACTGGGAAACGACACCGTCGAACGAGCATCGCGCGCTAACCGGCACCGTACGGTTCACCTACACCGCCTACGATGACTTCAACCTGACTGCGGCGGTCGAGGGCGCCTCGGGCAAGGGCGGCATCGAAGCCCGGCTGGGCGAGGCCGGCAATGCGCCCGGTATCGCCAGCGTCGTGCCGCTGTTCTTCAATATCGAGGGCGACCAGGGCCAGCAGATGCAGCGGATCATCGTCCGCGGCGAGCTGAACGGCATGGATCGACGGCTCTACTTCGCCAACGACGTCGCCGCCAGCGACCAACAGTTGCGCTACGACCTCTACGGTTTGGTCACCCACGGCTGGCGTGGCAAGCTGAAAATCGAGATTGAAGGCCGCGACAGCGTCGAGACCGACGTGATTCAGGGCGCCTTCCGCGCACGTATTCCCGGTGGCCTGCCGACCGCGGCGCGCGCCACGCTGACCTGGACCCCGGCCGCCGACAAGGGCTACTCGAAGCCTGACGTCCTGCGCCGCAACGTCATGTACCTCGGGCTGCTGGGTAGTGGTATCGACGCGGCCAACGGGGAGGTAACGCTGGTTCTTGACACCCCGCCGCAGACGGCCACCAAGTTCACGAAGACCATCCCCGCGGGCATCTCGATGATCTCGGTACCGGCCTACGCGGGCCGCAGTAACCTGGCCGAGATCCTCGGGGTGGACGCCGGTGAGTTGCTGCTCGCGCGCGCCGACGGTGCGGTGACCAGTGCGCAGCCCTGGCGGCAAAACGAGATCTACCGCCTCTGGCCGAGCACACCGAGCTTCCAGCCCGGGTACGGTTACTGGGTACGTACGACCAAGCCAGTGACACTGACGTACGAAGGTGTCCCCGCCGACTCGACGCAGCCCTACCGCCTTTGGCTGCCACCCGGTTGGCAGCAGATCGGCAACCCGTTCCCCGAGTTGCTGCTGACAGTTGGTAGCCTCCGTGTCCAAGCGCCGGACGGCAACGCCGCGGTCAGCCTAGCCCAGGCGCAGACCGCCGGACTCGTGTCCAGTGGCCTGTTCTCGTGGGCGGGGAGCACCGGCTATCGGCTCCTGTCACCGACCAGCCAGCTCACGCCGTACGCGGGGTTCTGGATCAACGTGCTCAGCCCCAAGGGCGTCACACTGATCTTCCCGAACTCGCTGTCACCCTCGGCCCGCGCGACGCTGGAGCGCGCCGAGGCCGCCGACGCGCAGGGCTGGCAGGTTCAGCTGTCCGCTCGCACTGACGAGTCGAGCGAGCAGCTCGCCGTCCTCGGCGTGCAGGCCGGCGCGGGCGAGGGCTACACTTGGCGCGACGCGCCGCGGCCGCCCGCGCCACTGGGCAGCCACGTGGCCGTCTCCTTCCCGCGCGACGACTGGGGCGCGCAGAGCGGGCGCTACGTGCGTGACCTGCGCGATCCGGCCGCCGGCACGGCAAGCTGGGACGTGCTGGTCGAAACCGACCAGATCGGCCGCGACGTGACGCTCAGCTGGCCCAGCCTCAAGAGCGTACCCGGCGATGTGTCGCTGGTCCTGACCGACCTGACCAACGGGCGGCAGCAGTTCATGCGCACCAGTGCGGCGACGACCTTCCGCGCGGCGGCGGGCGGCAACCGCTTCCGCATCACCGCCAGCCGCGCGAGCAACACACGCCTGGCGGTGCTCGATCTGGGCGCCCAGGTCACCCGCGCACGCGCGGGCACGATGACCTACACGCTGTCAGGGCCCGCGACGGTCAACGCCGTGCTCTACAGCCAGGCCGGCCAGCGGATCAAGGCCCTCACCGAGGGCCGGGCGGCGGGTGCGGGGACCGGCAGCATCGAGTTCCTACCCACCGACGAGGCCGGGCGGCCGCTGCCCAACGGCGTCTATCGGCTGGACCTCATCTGCGTGGGTGAAGACGGACAACAAGCGCGGGCCAGCCGGCTCGTGGTCGTGGAGCGCTGAGCATGAAGAACCTCTGGCGATCGTTGGCCTCTCTGGCCGCCTCTATCCTGGCCCTAGCCCTGCTCGCCGCCTGTGGCAGCGGCGGCGGCGGCGGGAGCACCCCACCCCCGCCGTCCTCGAAGCTGGTGGTCGTACCCAGCGCCGTCTCGGTCGAGGCCGAGCAGACAGTCCGGCTGCAGGCCAGCGTGGCCGGCGTCACCGACCCGGTGTTCACCTACACCCTCCAGGCCCCGGCCGGCGTGGCGGCGACCGATGTGGCGACCCGCTTCGGCGTGCTCTCGCCCAACGGTAGCTTCACCGCCGCGGCCAACGCACGGCCCGGTCTGCGCGGCAGCATCGTCGTGCGCGAGACACGACGCAACGTGTCGGCCACGGTACCGGTGGTGATTGTGCCGTTCGTCAAGCAGGTGGTCGTCACGCCAACGTCCGCGTCGGTACTTGCGGGTCAGACTCAGACCTTCACCGTCGTGCCGTTCGACATCAACGGCAACCCGATCCCGGACTTTGTGGTCGACTGGCGCGTGACCGGTGGGATCGGCACGATCACGCCCGCCGGTCTGTTCACTGGAACCAACGCCGGCTCCGGCACCGTCACCGCGAAGATCGGTGACGCGGCGGCCGTCAGCGTGCCGGTCACCGTGGTCGGCTCAGTGGTCGGTCTAGCTATCCAGCCCGCGGGCAACCCGATCCTGGTCGAGGCCGGAGTCCGGCGCCAATTCCGCGCGGTCGTGCGCGACGCGGCCGGGCGAGAGACGGAGGTCAAGGCCACCTGGACCGTGAGCGAAGCGGTCGGCACGATCAGTGCCGCGGGCTTGTTCACCGCGACCAAGACCGTCGGCGCGACCGGTACCCTAACCGCCACCTACCAGACCCAGAAACTGTCGCTGCCGATCCGGATCGTTCCGCTGGTGCCGCCGCCCGGTCTGCCGGCGAACATCAAGGGCCGGGTCGACCAAGGCGGCCAACCGGCGAGCAACGTGAAGGTCGAGGCCTTTGCCAGCGGCCAGACGACGGCCACGGCCAGCGGGACCACCGGCAGCGACGGGGAATACTACTTCTGGCTGCCCGCCGGCTCGTATGAGATTGTCGCGACCAAGGGCTCGGCGGTGGTCAAGCGGGTGGCGAATCTGCTGTCCGCGGATGACGTGCGGGTGGTCAACTTCGTCCTCCCGTAGTAGTGATTGAATCGACGTGAACCATGTGCTAGACTGCGCCCAGGTCCGCGCCGGAGAGAGCGCGCTGCCAGGGCAGCCACGGGAGTCCGCTGCCGCGAACGCCCAGGAGAGGGATGAATGATGCAACGCTGGAGCAAGACCTCGCGCTTGATCATGGGCCTCGGTGCCCTGCTTGGCCTGGCCATCATGGCCGGCTGTGGTGGTAGCAGCAGTAGTACGCCCCCGGGCGGCAACGCTGTATTGAATGGTCGCGTCCTCGACGCGGCCGGTAAGCCTGTGCCGGGTGTCCGCATCACGGTTGCGGGCCGCACAGCGACCACCGACGCCAATGGCAACTACCGGTTGACCGGGCTGCCCAACACTGGTACCTGGAGCGTTTCGGCGTCTAAGGCCGGCTACCAGACCTTCAATACGACGGTGCCCGCCGGCACGTCCAGCCTGCCGATCACCCTGGTGCCCGGCACCGGCGCGACGGCTACGCTAACTGGTAAGGTCACCGATCGGGTCACCGGGCAAGCCATCGCCGGAGCCAAATTGGCCGTCGGCAACCTGAGCGCCACGAGCGCCGCCGACGGCACCTACCGCCTGGCGGGCGTGCCCGCGGCTGCCGACTTCACGCTGGTCGCCTCGCGAACCGGTTACGAGACACTGTCGCAGACTGTACGCTCGGGCACGCGGACGGCCAACGTCCAGTTGGTGAAGAGCACGGACGGCCCGCCTGCACCGCCGGTCTTCCCGAACTAACCTATCACCCAAACTACTGGGACGATGGCCCAGGCTGCGCCTAGCTCCGGCAGGGCTCAGCCTGGGTTCATCGTGACTACTCACCCATGCGTCGCTCGCCACTCCTAGTCACCGGCGCGCTGTTGCCGCTCGGCCTGGCGTTCATCGCCTGGCAGGTCGCGCTGAGCCGCGCCGCGACTCCGGACGACGGTTGGGTACCGTCGCCGTCCGCGGTCACGGTCACGTTCCTTGACCACTCCGAACGCCAGCTCAACCGCCATGGCCAGATCACCGGCGAGTTCCAGGCGGGTCGGCTCGATGTGTTGAGCAACGGGGACTATACCATCCAGGATCTGGAGCAGGGCGTCTGGCAGCGCGGCGAGAACGAACTGCTCTTCCGCGCCGACAACGCCCGACTCGAGGCGATCAGTCACGACCTTGCCCTCTCCGGTAAGGTCGTCGCCCGTGGCGCGGCAGGGCTCACCCTACGCGCGCCGGCCGCATTTTACTTCCAGAGCGAGGACAAGCTCTTCGTGCCCGAACTGGAGCAGCTCGACTGGCCCGGCCCGCCACAGCCCGACGGCAGTCCCGCCACTGGGCCCGCGGTGATCATCCGCAGCCAGCGCCTCTTCCTCTGGCCGGGGCAGGGCCGGCTCAACTTGCCTGATCCGCTGACCGCGATCCGCGGGGAGGACCAACTGGTCGCCGAGGCGGCGTCAGCACTGGCCGCCAAGGGGCAGATCGCGCTGCTCGGCCCCGCGACCCTGACCGCCAAGCTCGCGGGCGACGCGGGTCCGCGCCCACTGCTGCTGACCTCCGACACCGGTGGCCAGATCACCTACAACACGACCAGCGGCGCAGCGACCATGGCCGGCGGCATGGCCGCGCAGCTGCCCACCGACGGTGTGCGGCTGACCGCCGCGACCGCCACCTACAGCGGACACCATACCCGCACCCTGGAACTGTCTGGCCGCGTGGGGCTGAACGACCCTTCCGGCAGCCTCACCGCCGAGCGCGGCCGTGTGACCCTGGCCAACCAACGCGCCGCCTTCAGCGGCAACGTCACCTTCGACCACGTCGGCGAGTCCGGCCCGCTCAGCCTCCGCGCGCACCAGGTCATCTACGACTACGCCCCGAGCGCGCGGCGGGCCGCGGCGCGCGGAGACGTGGCGTTGTCGACCAATGAAGCCGACGCCACCGCGCCCTCGCTCAGCGTCAACCTGCACGCCGAGACCGCCGCGCTGACCGGTGGTGTCCACCTGCGCACCAAGCCCGGTGCCCTCGGCGCGCCGGCCAGCGGTGATGCGGTGGACCAGGCGCTCGCCACGCCCGTGGATGTCTACGCGCAGGCCATAGACCACAGCTACCGCCGCGGCGCGCGCTGGATGCGGGCGCGCGGGCGCGTGCGCTACGCGCAGGTAGATAGCTCCGGCCGCGGCGACCGTGAAGGCAGCTCCGATCATCTGCGTTTGGACCAGGAGCAACAAGTGCTGGTGCTCGAGGGGAACGTGAACTTCCGGAATCAGGCCGGCGAGCGCGCGCGCTGTGGCAAACTTACGTACAATCTACGGGCTGGCACGATGCTGATCGAACGCCCAATATCCGCTGAGCTGCATCTCAGCGACGAGGACCTGGATTGATGCGACCGTCGTGGTGCCTGGTGCTGAGCCTGGCCCTGGCGCTCTGCGCGCTGGGCCAAACCGCCACGCCCCCACCCCCGCCACCCCCTGCTGAGCCCGCCGCCGACGCCGAGCCGGCGCGCACCACGACCCGGGTCCTCGTCTACAACCTTGACCCCAACACCCGCATCAGCACCGGCACCGATCGCAGCGTGGTCGCCCGCGGCAAGCTGCTGCTCGTCCTACCCGATGACGAGTTGATCGCCTATGCGGACAACATTGACTACTCCGGCACGCAGACTGGCATCGCCACGCTGACCGGCAACCTCCGCATGCTCTCCGGCGAGATTGTCGGCCACGGGGACAAAAGCGCCATACCGCAGCCCGAGCACACGCTCGTCGGCGCCATCGCCTGGGTCTTCACCAAAGAGAAACGCGCGGTGGTCGAAGGTGACCTCGATGGCAAACTTGAGCGGACGGTCGTCCTCGTGCGCTCGCCCCAGGAGGAGATGCCCGAGGATGCCGACCGCTTCGACCGTGCGAAGTACGAGCCCCTAACCCTTCGGTGCGACCGGCTCACCTTCTGGTACCGCCGCGGTGACCGCAAAGCCGTGGCCGCCCCGAAGGCGCCGAAGACCACGATCCACTTTGCCCAGGAGACCCAGCGCGGCACCGCCGGCCGGGCGACGTACTTCGAAATCCCCGAGGAGCGCGCCGACACGGGCGACATCCTCGACCTCGAGGGCGGCGTGTTGATCAGCAACGACGACGGTGACTCGATCGAGGCCGGCGCTGCGCGCATCTTCGTCGACACCGAGACCTCGCAGTGGTTCATGCTCAAGAGCCTCGTGCTGAACGTCGAAGAGGAGGACGAGGAGGAGACAGCGCCGGCCGAGCCGCCCGCTGAAACGCCGCCGGAGCCGACGCCCGAGCCCGAACCCACCGAGCCGCTACCCGAGCCGCCCACCGGCCAGGACGAGCCCGCCGCCCCGCCCGCGCCGCCGAGCGAGCCGTCGCTGCAGACCTAACCGAACGTCCGCCCTCGTCCTGGCGTCCGTACCTAGGAGGAAGCCCGCATGCCGTCCAATCCGCCGACCGCCGACGCCCGCCGCGAGATGCTGCGCCGCATGATGCTCGCTCGTCGCTTCGACGAGCGGCTGATGGACCTGTTTGGCGAGGGGCTTATTGGCGGCACGGCGCACGCGGCCTGCGGCCAGGAGGCGGCAGCGATCGGCGTCTGTGCGGCGCTGCGCCCAGGTGACCAGGTCACCAGCACGCATCGCGGCCACGGCCACCTGTTGGGCCTGGGCGGCTGCCCGCGGAAGCTCATGGCCGAGCTGTTCGGACGGGTCGATGGCTACTCGCGCGGACGCGGGGGCAGTCAGCACGTCGCCGCCTACGACATCGGCTTCCTCGGCAGCAACGGCATCACCGCCGGCGGCCTGCCCATCGCCACTGGCGCCGCACTGGCCCTGCACCATCAAGGCACCGACCACGTCGTCGCCGCCTTTCTCGGCGACGGCGCAACCGGTCAAGGCGCCTTCCACGAGGCGCTGAATGTCGCCGCCGCCTGGAAGCTGCCAATCGTCTACGCCTGTGAGAACAACCTCTACGCCATGGGCACCGCGTTGAGCCAGACCTCCGCGCTCGACCACGTCGCTGAGCGGGCCGCCGGGTTCGGCATGCGCGGGGTTATCGTCGACGGGCAGGACGTCGATGCCGTCTACGCCGCGACCGACGAGGCCGTCGCGCGGGCCCGGGCGGGCGAGGGTCCCACCCTCCTGGAGTGCAAGACCTACCGCTACTTCGGCCACTCCAAGGGCGATCGCGACCGCCCGTACCGCACGCGCGAGGAAGAGCACGCCTGGACCGCGCGCGACCCGATCAGCCTCGCCGCCGGCCGCCTGGTCGACGAGGGACTGCTCGACGAGGCTAGTCTGGACGCGCTGTGGACCGAGACCGAGGCGCTCATCGACGACGCCGTCGCCTTCGCGCGCCAGAGCCCGGTGCCGGCGGCGGACGAGGCCACCATCGACGTATTCGCCGACTGACGAGCCCAAACGCCGGCCGGCAAAGAGACGCGCCCTCCTGGTACAATGGTGCTTGCGGGAACCTGCCTCCTAGATCAGAATGATTCCTAACAAGGCTTGAGCAATGGCCGAACGCGAACAGCTCGAAGACGCGCTGAAACTGCTCTATGACGCGCTCGACAGCGGCGAGACCGTCCGCAGCGCCGACCTACCGGTGTCTGCGGAACTGGTCGCCGCGGAGTTAGCACGGGATGCTGGCGACGGCACCCTGGCGCTGACCGACGCCGGCCGCGAGTACGCGCTGCAAGTTATCCGTGCCCACCGCCTCTACGAGACCTACCTGGCTCACCGCACCGGCCACCCCGCCGACGAGTGGCACCGCCAGGCCCATGCTGTCGAGCACACCCTAGATGCCGAGGCCGTCGAGGACATCGCCCGCGCGCTGGGTGACCCCCTCTACGACCCGCACGGCGACCCCATCCCGACCGCCGACGGCCAGTTGCCCCCGCCGCGCGGCTGCGGTCTGAGCGAGCGACCCGTCGGCTGGGCCGGACGAATCATCCACGTCGAGGACGAGCCGCCCGAGTTGTATCAGGTGCTGGCGCAGGCTGGATTCGCGCCGGACGTGCGCCTGCGCATCGAAGCCACCGGCACTGACGGCACGACCGTCCGCGTCGCCGGCCACACCGTGACGCTGAGCGCCGGGCAGGCCGCTCTGGTCCAATGCGACGGATTGCGACCTGACGAGGTCTTCGACGCCTCGGTCATCCGCCTGCGCGACCTGCGCGAGGGTGAGACCGCGGAGGTGGTCAGCATCTCGCCGCTGGTGCGTGGCCTGGCGCGCAGCCGCCTGCTCGACCTTGGCGTCGTGCCCGGTTCCGTGCTGACGATCGCCCTGCGCGGGCCGGGCGGCCAGCCGGTAGCGTACCTCATCCGCGGCGCGACGATCGCCCTCCGCGAGGAGCAGACCGAGCGCATCATGATCCGGCGCCGCGCGGCTTCGGAGGCGGCATAATGGCACGAACGACGAGCCCCTGCGCGACCTGCGCCCTGTCCACCCCCCAGCTCGACCGGCTCGGCCTCGACGCCCAGGAAGTCGACTACGTAGTCGCCCTCGCCGGCAACCCGAACACCGGCAAGTCCACGGTCTTCAACAACCTCACCGGATTGCGACAGCATACGGGCAACTGGCCGGGCAAGACCATCGCCCGCGCCGAGGGCGCCTTCGCCTACCGCGGCGCGCGCTACCGCATCGTCGACCTGCCCGGCACCTACTCGCTGCTCTCCGCCACGCCGGACGAGGAGGTCGCCCGCGACTTCATCCTCTTCGGCAAGCCCGCCGTGACCATCGTCGTCGCCGACGCCACGCGGCTGGAACGCAACCTCAACCTGCTCCTGCAGGTCCTGCACATTACCGATCGCGCGGTGCTTTGCGTCAATTTCCTCGACGAGGCCGAAGCGCACGGACTGGTGCTTGACCTCGGCGGCCTGAGCACCGAGCTGGGCATCCCCGTTGTCGGCGCCGCCGCGCGCCAGGGCCGCGGCATCCCCGAGCTGCTCGAAGCCGTCGCCGACGTCGCCGAGGGCCGCGTCGAGTGTCGGCCGCTGCGGCCGCGCTTCGAGATCCCTGGGCTCGACCACGCCATCGCCGAGCTCCTGCCGCTGCTCGACCACGCCTACCCCGGCGTCTCGCACGCCGACTGGGTCGCGATGCGCCTGTTGGAGGGCGACGAAGAGATGGCCACGGCCGTCCGCGACGGGCATCTGGGCGAACTGCGCGCCGACCACGTGGCGACCGAGGCAGGCGGCCATGAGTGACGACCCGCGCCGCGATGTGCTCGATGCCGCCGACCGGCTGCGCTGGGACCTGCCCCAGAACTTCCGCGACCGCTGGGTCGAGCAGACCTACGCCGAGTCCGAGCGCCTAGCCAGCGCCTACGTTCGCCAGGACCAGCCCTCCCGCCGCCTCGCCTGGGAGCGCCGGCTGGACGCCTTCCTGACCAACCGCTGGACCGGCTACCCGACGATGGTCTTGATGCTGGCCGTCGTCCTCTGGATCACGATCAGCGGCGCGAACGTGCCGTCCGAGCTGCTCGCCACGCTGCTGGTCGACCGCGGCACCGCGCTGTGGCACAGCCTGTTCGCCGCGCTGCACGCCCCAGCCTGGCTCTCCGGCCTGCTGATCGACGGCATCTGGCTGACCACTGCCTGGGTGGTTGCGGTCATGCTGCCCCCGATGGCCATCTTCTTCCCGCTCTTCACCCTGCTGGAGGACTTCGGCTATCTGCCGCGCGTCGCCTTCAACCTGGACAGCACCTTCAAGTGGGCCGGCGCACACGGCAAGCAGGCGCTGACGATGACCATGGGCTTTGGCTGCAATGCGGCCGGCGTCGTCGCCACGCGCGTCATCGACTCCCCGCGCGAGCGCCTCATCGCCATCCTGACCAACAACTTCTCGCTCTGCAACGGCCGCTGGCCCACGCAGATTGTCCTAGCGACCATCTTCATCGGCGTCCTCGTGCCGAGCCACCTCTCGCAACTGGTCGCGACCTCGGCCGTGCTCGGCATCGCCCTGCTCGGTGTCGTCTTCATGTTTGGCTCGTCATGGCTGCTCTCGCGCACGGTGCTGCGGGGTGAAGCCTCGACCTTCTCGCTTGAGCTGCCGCCCTACCGACCACCCCGGGTTCTGCAGACCCTCTACACCTCGCTCATCGACCGCACGCTGATCGTCCTCTGGCGCGCGATCGTCTTCGCCGCGCCCGCCGGTGCGCTGCTTTGGCTGATCACCAACATCCACGTCGGTGGCCTGTCGATCGCCGAGTACGGCATCAACGCGCTCCAGCCGCTCGGTTGGCTGATGGGCCTCAACGGCGTTATCCTGCTGGCCTACGTCGTCGCGATCCCGGCCAACGAGATCGTCATCCCGACGATCATCGCGCTAACCACCATGACCACCGCCGCGGCCGTTGGTGCGCCGGAGACCACTGGCGTCATCTACGAGTTTAGCGACCAGAATGTCCTCAAGTCGCTGCTCGTCGGTGCTGGCTGGACCACGCTGACCGCGGTCTGCCTCATGCTCTTCAGCCTGCTGCACAACCCCTGCTCGACGACCCTCTACACCATCTACAAAGAGACGCACAGCGCCAAGTGGACCACGGTCGCCGCGCTGATGCCAATCGCCTTTGGGATCGTCGTCTGCAGCCTGGTCGCCCTCGTTTGGCGCGCGCTCGGCGGCAGCTAGGGGTTGGCCGTGACGACCGACCCGCCCGAAGGCCTGGCGCTGCCACCACCCGACCCGCCGCGCTGGCCGAAGGTCGTCGGTGGGCTGCTCGCGCTGGTGGTCATCGGTGCGCTGATCGCGGTCTGGGCGCTCGCGCCGCGCCGAGTCCTGCCCGAGGAGCGGCTGGCGCCGGAGGTCCTCACCCGCGTGCAGCGCGCTACCGTCGGCGTGGAGGCACGCGATGCAGGCACGCAAGGCAGCGGTTACGTGGCCGCGCAAGACCTCATCGTGACCAACGCCCACGTCATCGCTGGTGGCCGCGATCTTTGGATCACCTTCGACTCGGGCACGAGCAGCGCCCGCACGCTCAAAGGCACCTTCGTCCGTGAAGGCCGCCCTGGCGAGCCCGACGACCTCGCGTTGATCCGCGTGCCGACAGGCCAAGCGCCGGTCCTGCCGCTCGCCGACCTGGCCCAGGTGCCGATCGGCTCGATCCTCGTCTCCTTCGGCTACCCGCTCGGCTGGGACCTGAGTTTGGATGCGCGCGGGCCGGAGATCAGTGTCCACGGCGGCCGCTTGACCGCGCTGCGCAGACTTGACGGGCGCGTGGGCTGGGTCGAGAGCGACCTGCTCGTCGAGATCGGCAACAGCGGTGGCCCCGTGGTCGATGAGACCGGTGCCGTGGTCGGCTTGGTGACGGTCATTGCCGGACCGAACCTGCGCACCGCCCTATGCGCCTCCGCCGACCAGATCCGCCACTTCGCCCCAGAGCTCAGCGGCAGTCAGCCCTAGTCGCTCGCCTGGGCCTCGGCCAGCAGCCGCTCCGCCCGCGCGCGATCCTCGGGTGTCAGCCCCCGCGCGGCCAGCGCCTCGGCCCGCAGCTCGCGATCGTCACCGGCCGACGCCTCGATCTCGTCGATCGTCGCCAGGTACGCCTCCAGCAATGGCACCGCGCGGGCGCGCGCGTCCGCCGCCTCCGCCGCATCACCCGTCAGCGCGGCGAGTCGCAACAGTGCCTGGGCTTGGATCGTGTCGACCTGGAAGTCCAGCGCGCGGATCTGCAGAGCCGGTGAGGTGGCCAGGCGGTCGAGTTCGCGGTAGGCGGTGAGAGCTTCGACGGGTCGATCAGCAGCCTCCAACAGCGCCGCCAACTGGCCGCGACTCTGCAGGTTGAGCGGGCTCAGCGCCACGCCGCGGGCCGACTCGGCCACGGCTTCGTCCAGGCGTCCCCAGCGCTCTTCGGCCGCCGCCCGGCGGTAACGCAGGCGGGCGCTGAACGGCCGCAGCGCCTCGACGCGGGCGTAGTCGGCGCGCGCCGCTCGCTCCGGCCCGCGGGCTACGGCCGCCGCCGCGCGCTGCTCTAGTGCCGCCGCGTTCCCGCTCCACCAGGCTACCGCACGGTCGTAGTCGCCGGCCGCGCGCGCCACCTCGCTGACCGCGACGCAGCCTTGCACGACCAGCAGCAGCGCCCCCGCGACGAGCCAACCGTGGCTCCGACGCGGCGCTGGTGCGCTCACCGGCTCCGCCAGCGCCGCCCCGAGCACCACCAGCGACCCAGCGACCGAGGTCACCGCCCACGCCGTGTCCACAAGGCCTGCCACGGCCACCGCCGCGCCGCTCGCCAAGCCCGCCGCCCCCAGTGCCGGCCGCCGCGCCATCTGCCGCCAGGCTGCCCGCGCCACCAAGAGGTAGAACGCTGCCAGCGCCAGCAGCCCGGCGATGCCCGTCTCGGCCCAGATGCCGAGGCAGTCGTGGTGCGCGTGCTGGGTGAAGGCGCCGCGGGCGAACGGGCCGTACGCCAGCGTCCACCCGCCTAGC
>DHNJ01000274.1:59827-60074 GCA_002409445.1 Armatimonadetes bacterium UBA5419
CGGGCCGTACGCCAGCGTCCCCCCGCCTAGCCCGCAACCGAGCCACGGGTAGGCGCGCACCAGGTCCCAGGTGCCGCCCCAGGTGAGTAGGCGGAACTGCTGACTGTGGCTCTGCGCGGCCATCTCGACGAAGCGCGTCCTCAGCGGACCAAGTAGCGCCAGCAGCACCGCGACCAGCAGGCCCGCGCCGACCCAGGCAGCCACCCGGCGGCGCCCGCTGGCTGCCAGCGCCACCGCCGCCGCCACC
>DHNJ01000284.1:0-2236 GCA_002409445.1 Armatimonadetes bacterium UBA5419
CGGTCACCCCGCCGACCCCCGCGACCACCCCGACGCCCGGGCCGACGACCCTGCCGGCCCCGCCGCGCGACCTCGAACCCGAGCCGGACGCCAACGATCCCCTGCGCGCCACCCGCTTCGCCTCCTCGGCCCTGCCGACGCAGGCCGCGGCGGAGACCGCCGCCGAGAAGCTCCGCGCCTCGGGCCAGGCGGCCAGCGTGGCGAAGGTCACCGGCGGCTGGCGCGTGGTCGCCACGGTCACCATCCGCCGCTCCGAGCGCACCGCCGCCGGCCACCGCTTGAGCACGACCGCCGGCGTCACCCTGCGCTACAGCAGCTAACCGCCGACCACCTCGAGCAGCGCCCGCGCACCGAGTTCCGGCCCGTCACGACGTTCCTCGGCGAAGACTTGCGGCTGCGCCAACAGCGCCTCCAGCGGCCCCGCCAGGTCGCCCGCCAGCCACTCCGCCTCGCTCAACCCGCGCGACGGCACACGCCCCGCCAGGCCCTCGACCAGCAGCGGGTACTCGGCGAAGTCGTAACGCGGCGGGTAGAGGATCGCCGTCCGCGCCGTGCAGCACTCGCTAACCAGGCCGTAGCCCAGCTTGCTGACCACCGCGTCGCAGGCGGCCAGGACGTCGACGAACCGCGGCTGCCACTCGGGCCCCAGCTGCCACAGGCCGTCCGCCGGCGACTGCGTCTCCGCGCCGAAGCGCAGCACACGGTACCGACCGCTCGCCGCCAGCGACGCCAGCATCGCGTCGCCACTGGCCGCGTGGCGGCTGACGACCAGGACCACCGGCCGCGGGTCGTCCGCCGCCAGGCCCAGCTCCGCGCGCGTCGCCGCCGGCTCGTGCTGGGGCCAGCGGGCGATCAGTGGCAGGTCCACCTGGTCCGGGAAGGCCACCATCGCGTGCGCGAAGGGCAGCCGCAGCAGCAGGTCGGTCGTCGCGTACAGCCGCGCACAATGCGCCGCCAGCCGCCCGAACGCCGGGTCGAAGTCGGCGTAGGCGGCGTAAATGTAGTCCCAAGAGAAGTTGCCCAGCCCGACCGACGGCACACCCAGCCGCGCGGCCACCGCCGGCGCGAGCGGCGGGATGTCGAACAGCACCACGTCCGGCGCGAGCGCCGCGGCGGCCTCCACCTCGGCCTCGAGCACCGCCTCCAGCCGCCCGTAGAACTCGCGGCAGGCGGTCAGCGTCGCGCCTAGGTCCTGCCGCAGCAGGTCCGCCTCGACCACGCCGGCGTCAACCTGGGCCACCTCGTGGGTGTAGGGCGGTGCCAGGGCGACCTCGAACAGCCACGCGGGCACCTGCGTGCGCAGGGTGATCTCGACCGGCCCAGCCAGCCGCCGCACGGCCTCGAGCAGCGCCACGACGCGGGTCGAATGGCCGTAGCCGTGGCCCGAGATGTAGACGAGGAGGCGCACTACTCCGCCGGCGCGGCGGACGCGGCCGGCGCGGGCAGGTACGCGCGGATCATGTCCGCGACCTGCTTGGCCTGGCGCCGGCGGGCGGCCTCGTGGAAGTGGAAGTCGTCGCTCCACTCGGTCGCGCGGTCGTCATGGTTCATCAGGCCGAACAGATCGTCCGTCGGCCAGCCCATCTCGCTGACCAGCGGCGCCGCCAGCGCGTTCAGCTCAGCGGAAATCGCGGTCAGCTCCATCGGCCGCAGCGGCGTGCTCGTGCCCCAGATCACCTGCGCCCCGTTGCGCCGCTCGCGCAACAGCCGAAACGCCCCCCGCAGCCCCTCCACCCATTCGCCGCGGTCCGCGTCCAGGCTGTGCAGCCCGTTGTTGAAGTGGATCACCGCGTACGGATACTCATCCAGCACGTAGCGCAACAACGCCAGGTAACTGCGGTCGGAGACGCACTTGCTGCTCGTCCAGTAGCCAACATGCGCCACATCGCGCAACTCCTCCGCCACGAAGCCCTGGTAGCCCTCGGTGATGCTGTCGCCGATGAGCAGCACCCGCGGCAGGCTCTCGTCGTTCGCCTCGTTCCACCACATCCGCGACCACTCGTACTTCTCGCGCGGCTTGGCGGATAGACCTGTCGCCCCAATCACCAGCAACCCCAGCGCCAAACAAGCGATGCGCATGGCACCCTCCGACGCGGAGGCTACCACCCCCACGCCCCCACCGCAAGCGGCGCAGCCGGACCACATGGTTGTACCGCCGCCGCTCCGGCGGCAGCGGGACGGCTCTGGTCGCGCCGCACCTTGCCCGCTAGGTTGCGGCCTAACTGGGACCGCGGAC
>DHNJ01000284.1:2388-7280 GCA_002409445.1 Armatimonadetes bacterium UBA5419
ACTCGTGTCCGCAGCGAACCTGCGCCCGCGACTCGGCTTGGCGAACGGTGCCCGCCGCCGCTCGGTGCCCTGCATGTCGTAGGCGAGGCGCCTACGACCCGCCGGCGAGGGCGCCGGCGCTACGTCCGGCGCCTCCGCCTCGGGACCACCTAGTTGTACCGCCGCCGCTCCGGCGGCAGCGCCACGGCACACCGTCGCCCAGGCCATGCCCGATCGGCGACGGCCGGGAGGGTCCGTGCGCCGGACCCTCCACCACCCTACGGCCAGGCCAGTTGCGCCACGCTCGCCGCGGTCAGGCCGACGAGGCCGCCGGTGCCCTCGGCGGCGACCGAAGGCCATGTACGCTTGGCGGTGATCTTGCCGCCGAACTTCTTCGGCGCCAGCCAGCGGCTGGACGTCCCGATCGGGTCCTGGCTGGCCTGCCAGACCAACCGTGGCGTGGGCTCGGTGGCGAACGCGTCGTCCAGCGACACCAGCGCCCACCACTCGGCAGCGGCATCCTCGCGGGTCAAGCGCACACCCGCCCAGACCGCTAGTTTGCCCGCGCCAGCTCCCAGCACCGGCCGCGTGTAGCCCAAGGGTTCGACGGTCGACGCCAGCCCCGCCATGTCGCTGCAGGCACTGACCAGCGCGACCGGGTCCGGCAAAGGCACGACCTCGGCCGCGTCACCTTTCGCGCGCCAGACCATCAGCCGCTGGGCCACCTGCGGTGCCGGGTCGTCGGGCTGGTCTTCAGCCCAGGCACCCCAGAGTCCGCCGTCCGCGCCATACGCCACGCCCCAGTCGCGGCCAGGCGCTAGTGCCGCCGTACCGCTCCACAGATCGCTCGGGCGGCCGTCGGCTGCACGCAGGCGACCGTCGTCATCGCGCACGGCCCAGAGCCACTGCGCCCGCAACCGGCTCGGCACGGCCGCCAACGGCAGCTCGACAGCCTCCCCTTGCTGCTCCATGCGCAGCACGCGGGTCGCCGCGGTCAGCGGCGCGGTCGCCTCGTCAATGGCGAGATACAGCGTCGGCCACTCTTGCTGCGCGTCGGTCGCCACGAGCATCCGCCCGAGCTCGGGCGCCCAGGCGCCTGGCCAGTCGGCACTGTAGCGCCAGCTCTGATCGCCGAACCGCTCCGGCGCGAGACCGACCTCCAGCCGGCCCTGGTGTTCCAGCGCCCAGAGGCGTGTCGCCGACCAGCCGGGCACGGCCGTCACCGCGCCCACCGGCCAGTTCGGGTCGCGCCCCGACGGCAGATCGGCGGCGAGCATCGCCTGTTGCAGCGCGTGCTCCAGCGGAAACACCACCGCCGGCTCCGGCTGCGCCCGCGAGCGCGGCGCCACGGCCACCAGGCCGCCAACCACGATCAGCCCAGCCACTCCCCAGGTTGTCCAGCGCATCAGTCCACCTCCACCAAGCGTCGGTCCACGCCCAGCCGCGTCCACGCCACGCCGCCCGGGGTCTGGGTCCGGTAGGCCAGGGGCTCCATCTTCTGGTAATCCACCCAGAACGGTGCGCCCGAGCGTTCGCTGAAGCGGCCCTCGTCGTCCAACAGCCAGGCCATCTTGGCCTGCGCCTCGCCTTCGGGCGTCGCGGGCGCGGGCGCCAGGATCGCGACCGCATCGATCACCGCCGGCGCCGCCGGTGGCGTCCAGCGCACCAGCGCATGCAACCGCAGCGCCAGGCGCTGCCGGCCCTGCGAAGTGGGCGGCACGTAGTCCGCGTCCACCTGGCGCCCATACTCACCCGCCCACAGCGCGTAGACCGACTGGCCGTCCAACGCCACCATCGGGTACGAGTAGCCGATCGAGGCGACCTGCCCCGCGGGCAGCCCTAGCTCCGGTGCCATCCGCGCGGGCAGCACTTGGGTCGCCGACTCGCCCGCCCCGTCTGACGTCACCAGCAGTAGGCCTTGGCCTTGGTACTCGTTGAGGCTCAGCCAGGCTACGGACGGCTCCCGAGACGAGTCGAGGCATTGCAGCGTCGCGGCCCAGCCGGCCGGCCGAGGCATGCAATAGATGACTTTCTCCGCCATCGGGTGCACGACGGTCACCCCGTCGGGCAGGGGCACCTCGCTGGTGCCGCCGGCTTCATCCAACACCAGCAACGGTCCCGACCAGGTACGACAGCGCTCCTCGGGCAACCAGTCGTTGGTCGGTGGCTTGTACGGTGGGTTGGCCGGGCCACTTGGCTGCAGCCGCGCCGGGACTCGACGCAGGTCCGCGTCGGCCACCGGGTCGAGCCAGCGCTCAAAGTCGCCGGCCCGTGACAGGAGCGCCCCACGCCCACCATGCACCCCGTCGAAGTGCGCGGCCACGATCCCAGCGTCCGTCAGGTAGGCGTCCAGGTCGTTCAGTCGCGTCGGGATCCCGATCGAGCTACCCGAAACACCGCCATAGAGGCCGAGATCGAAGTAGGCCGGAGCGTTCTCAGGCGGCTCGGGCAGCGGGTCCACCGCGGCCTCAGCTCCCGACCGCCGCTCGCCAGCCACTCGCGGCACGGTCACCCCCTCGCTTGCCTGGACCCAGGCCACGAGGAGCGCCTCCTCATCCGCTGGCAGTGCCTGCCCGCCGGGCGCGGGCGGCGCGGGCGCCGGCTGGGCGATGGCGACGGAGACGCCCGGCGCCTCACCCGTCCCCCGCGGCAAGCGCGCGACCGCCCAGCCGACCACCACCACCAGCAGCAACGCGAGCACATACGTGTACTTCTGCCGTACAGTCTTCACGTCGAACCTCCTACTCCATCTCCACCAACCGCCGCTCCTCGCCCAACCTTGTCCAGAACACGCCGCGCGGCGCGAACGTGGTGTCGAGGAAGGGCTGCAGGTCGCTCTCCTCGATCCAATAGTCGCGCTCCGACCAGTCGACGAAGCGGCCGTCGTCGCCCAGGGCCCAGACTGGCATCGTGGCCCGAAGATCGAGCGGCTGCGTCTGGCACACGGGCGCCAGCCGCGCCACGGCCAAGCCAACCACCAGCACCAGCATCAGGGCCAGCACGTACGTGTACGTCTGCCGACGGTTCTCATCGGCGGGCTCCGATGTGGACCGCGGCCACGCACCATTTCAGGGTGCGATGGCCGCACGTGGTTTGCCGATTCGATCGCATAATGCCGCCGCTCTACCCTCTCCCATAAGCCGAGCTGGGACGCCCCTTTTTGGGGGTCGCTGTGGCCTGAGTGTAGCCCCCCCGAACGGAAGGCAACTTCTGTCAACCCTATTCTGTAACGTTATTGTCACAGATCCGTAACACCGCTCAACCGGAAGGTCCCCACCGCTCGGAGGCGAAGCGCACCCGCGGTTCGGAGGGTGCTTGTGAATGCCGATCAGACCGCTCATTTGATGCGCCATTGGCGCGATGCCCAGACCGCCGAGGTGACCCGCGACCTGCGCCGGATCCGCCTGCAGCTGGCCTTCGCGACGCGCCTAACCGACCGGCTCGGCCGCGACGACTGGCGGCCGCTGCTCGACGCCGCCCGCGCCGACGTCGCTGCGATCACCCCGGCCGACGGGCCCGGCGCGCTGCCCCGCGTGGCGGCGCAGGTCGAGCAGCGGCTGGCGCCGATCGGCGCGGTGGCCAAGAGCTACACGATCTGGCTCATCGCCCACGGGCACATCGACATGAACTGGATGTGGTCGTGGCCCGAGACCGTCTCGTCGACGCTCGACACGTTTGCCTCGGTGCTCGGGCTGATGGACGAGTACCCGCAGCTGCACTACTCGCAGAGCCAGACCTCGGTCTACGAAATCGCCCGCCGCTACCACCCGCGGCAGTTCGCCCAAATCGCCGAACGCATCGCCGAGGGCCGCTGGGAGGTCACCGCCAGCCAGTGGGTCGAGGGCGAAAAGAACATGATCAACGGCGAGTCGCTGGCCCGCCACCTGCTGCTGACCCGCGCCTTTATGGCCGAACACTTCGGCCTCACCCCCGAGGACGTGCCGATCGACTGGGCGCCCGACACCTTCGGCCACGCGCCGACGATCCCGAGCATCTTGGCCCAGGCCGGCGTCCGCTACTACTACTCTTGTCGCCAGGGCGGCGGCTTCGACCACCATGTCGCCGGCAGCCCGCGCCCGCCGGTCTACTGGTGGGAGGCGCCCGACGGCGCGCGGGTGCTCGTCTGCCGCGAGACCACCTGGTACAACAGCTACGTCAACATCGGCGAGGACATCGCCGCCGCGCTGCTCGATTTCGAGGCCCAGACCGGCCTGCGCGACTGGCTCAATGTCTACGGCATCGGCAACCACGGTGGCGGCCCGACCCGCACCGAACTCGACTACTTCGGCGAGCTGGCCACGCTGCCGATCTACCCCACCCTGCGCTGGGCCACGGCCCGCGGCTGGTTCGAGACCATCGCCGCGCAGGGCGCCGACCTGCCGGTCGTCCGCGACGAGCTGAACTTCGAGTTCACCGGCTGCTACACCTCGCAGAGCCTGATCAAGACCGCCAACCGCCACGGCGAGAACTACCTGCTCGAGGCCGAGACCCTCGCGGCCACCGCCGAGCGGCGGGTCGGCGTGGAGGTGCCCGCGAGCAACCTGCGCGAAGGCTGGCGCCGCGTGCTGTTCCACCAGTTCCACGACGTGCTGCCCGGCTCGTGCGTGCGGCCGACGCGCGAGCACGCGCTGTCCGACTTCCAGGAGGTAGGCGCGATCACCGGCGCGGCCAAGCGCGTCGCCGGCTGGGCGCTGGCCGCCGACCTCGACACGGCGTCGCTGCTGCCGGACACGCCGGCCGCGGCCGAGGAGCGCGAGCTGCTGGCCGCGGGCCACGCCAACACGGCCTTCGTCGCCGGCGCGGGCATCGGCGCGGGCCTCAGCGGCCTCTCCAGCCCGGCCACCGGCGGCCGCCGCTTCCAGCCGTTCGTCATCTACAACCCCTGCGCCTGGGCGCGGACCGAGCGCGTCACC
>DHNJ01000277.1:0-504 GCA_002409445.1 Armatimonadetes bacterium UBA5419
AGCCGCTGGGCATCGCCGTCGCGCCGCAGGTCCAGCCCGCGCCGCCCGCCCCGCCGCAGCCCGCGGCCAATGGCGGCCTGGTCGTCGAGCAGCCGCTGCCGGGCGAGACGGTCAGCGGCCGGGTGACCATCCGCGCCAGCCTCCTGGGCGCCGGCCAGTTCGAGTACGTGTCGATCGCGGTCAACGGGCGGGTCCAGGCGATCACCAACCGCCAGCCGTTCTACGCGGTCTGGGACACGACGCAGTACGCCGACGGGCCGCACGAGATCACCGTCCGCGCGGTCGGGCCGAACGAGCTGCTGGCCCAGCTCACCGTCAACCTGCGCAACCGGCCCGTGGCGCAGGCCCAGGGCCTGGCCAACCCCTACGACCTGACCCGCTACAAGGCGCTCGCGCACCGGCTCGGCGCGTTGATGATCCACCGCCAGCCGCCGGCCCAGGTCGACGACATGCTGCTCGAAGCGATCCTCGGCAGCGACCCGGCCAAGGCGCTGCCGCTGCTGG
>DHNJ01000277.1:596-3128 GCA_002409445.1 Armatimonadetes bacterium UBA5419
ACTGGAAGCAGTTCAAAGGCAAGATGATCGAACAGTGGGGCAAGCTCACGAACGACGATTTCGACGTCATCGACGGCAAGCGCGAACAGTTCCTGGGCAAGCTGCAGGAGCGCCAGGGCATCGCCCGCGACGCCTTGACCCTGCCGCAGCCGACCCACGGTGTGCCGGGCCAGCTGCGCGTGGCGCTGACCTTTGACGACGGGCCGCGGCCGGGCTACACCGAGCCGATCCTCTCGCTCCTGGCCCAGCACAACGCCAAGGCGACGTTCCTGGTCACCGGCATCATGTCCGAGCGCTACCCGGACCTCCTGCGCCAGATCGACGCGGCGGGCCACGAGATCGGCTCGCACACCTACAACCACTTCCGCCTGAACACCCTCTCCGAGCACCAGCAAATCGCCGAGATGGTCCGCGCGAAGGTCGCGATCGACGGGGTGCTGGGCAAGTCGACGCCGCGGCTGATGCGGCCGCCGGGTGGCCATTTCAACCCCCAGATCCGCGACATGCTCGCCGCGGTGGGCTACTGGCCCGTCTTCTGGACCATCAACTGCGGCGCGTACGCCTCGATGCCCCAGCACGACGCGGCGGCGGCGATCATGGCGAAGATGGAGGACGGCGCGATCCTGCTGCTGCACAACGGGCCGGACAACACGCTCGACCTGCTGCCGGCGCTGATGCATCGGCTGCGGGTGGCGGGCTACAAGATGGTCACGGCCAGCGAGATCGTCGCGGGTGCGGAGGTCGTGAGCAACGGTGGGCCGACGCCGATCGAGATTGAGCCGTATGCGACGCCGTAGCGGGCGAGCCGGCGCCTGGGGGGTGCTGCTGACCCTGGCGCTGCTGGTCGGTGCCCGGGCCCAGCCGCCGCAGCTCAACCCGAACCAGACCGAGTTCCCCGACAGTTCGCTGGCCGACCTGAGCGCGCCGCCGTACGACCCGGCCCTGGGCTTCCTGAGCACCAACGAGGCCGGCCACTTCGTCTGGGAGGACGGCACGCGGGCGCGGTTCTGGGGCGTCAATGTCGCCGCCGAGAGCGTCTTCCAGCCGGTCGAACGGATCGAGGAGGCCATCCAGGCGATCAAGCGCGCGGGCTTCAACCTTCTGCGCATCCACCACGTCGACGGTACCGACCGCGGCATCATCGCCAGCGACGGCGACAACCTCGTCTGGGACCAAGACAAGCTGCGCCAGCTCGACTACTGGGTCGACCGCGCGGGGCAGCTGGGGCTCAGTGTCTACCTCGACCTGCTGGACTACCGCGACTTCCCCGGCGCGGCGGAGCTGGGCCGCGCGGCCAAGCCGTACGCCGTCTTCGACCAGCACCTGATCGACCTGCAGAAGCAGTACGCCAAGGCCTTCCTCCGCGACCACCGCAACCAGTTCAACGGCCGCGCCTACGCCGATGACCCGACGGTCGTGCTGCTCGAGCTGTACGACGAGAACGGCCTGTTCATCCGCCGCACGGACTGGCCCGGGCTGGTCCAGCCGTACCGCGGGCAGCTGGCGGCGCGGTGGAACGCGTGGCTGCTGGAGCGGTATGGCAGCAGCGCGGCGCTGAGCGCGGCCTGGGCGCGGTCGGGGGTGGCGCAGCCGCTGCCGGCGGGCCAGCGGCTGGAGAGCGGCAGCGTGGCGCTGCCGAACCTGGCCAAGCCGCGCGACGAGCGGCCGATGACCGCGGCGGCGCGCCTGGAGCAGGCGCGGCAGGCGGACCTGGTCCGCTTCGCCGCCGACGTTCACCGCGCCTACTTCGCCCAGATGCGCGACTACCTGCGCGACGAGCTGGGCGTGCGCGTGCCGCTCAGCGCGGTCGGCGACTTTGGCCACGTGGCCGACCTGGCGGCGACCGCCGACGAGCTGGACCTCATCGGCACCAACTTCTACTGGGACCACCCAACCTTCCGCGCCGGCCGCGACTGGCAGCTGCCGTTCCTCTTCCGCCACGCCGACCCGCTCTCCGAGACCAGCATCTACACCTTCGCCCAGGTCCTCGCCACCGCGCGGATGCAGGGCAAGCCGCTGGTCGTGCGCGAATGGAACTACTGCGCGCCCAACCCGCACCGCGCGGGCGGCATGGTCGAGGCGACGGCCTACTCCGCGCTGCAGGACGTCGATGCGATGATCCTGTTCACCTACGGCCTGCGGCCGCGGCCGAACGCGGTCGGCTGGTTCGACAGCCAGGCCGACCCGGTGCGCTGGGGGCTGGCCGGGGTGCTTGGCGCGGCCTGGCTGCGCGGGGCGATCCAGCCGGCGCTCAACCGCATCGACCTGGGCTTCGGCGAACTGGACGTCGCCCTCGCCCGCGACCACGCCACGGAGGTGCGCAACCTGGCCTGGGTCGCGCGGCTGGGCAATCGCGTCTTCGATGAGCAGTTGGCCGCGGACGCCGAGCTGACCATCGCCTCCGGCCGCTCCGGCGCGGCGAAGTACAGCGGCGGCCCGCTGCTGCTGGTGCGGCGCGACCCGGCGGGCCACGCGGGCGGCGAGCCGGCGGGCGGCGAGGGCTTCCTCGGCTATCCGCCGGCTCGCCGCCCG
>DHNJ01000273.1:0-166 GCA_002409445.1 Armatimonadetes bacterium UBA5419
CAGCGCCGCCGCGCGCGTGCCGGCGGTCGCCGGGCGGCTCAGGCGCAGGTGCGCGCGCGTCGGCCCGCCCTCCTCGACTCGCGCCGAAGCGATCGAGAGCAGCGGCACCCGCGCGTCCAGCGGCACCGCGCGAACCACGCCGCGCAGCCGCCCGCCCAGCGTCTCG
>DHNJ01000273.1:383-671 GCA_002409445.1 Armatimonadetes bacterium UBA5419
CGGCGACCAGCGGCCCATGCACCGCGAGACTGTTGCCCGGGTCGAGGATCGGCACGAAGTGCACCTCGGCCTCGCCCGACCAGTGCCATTCGCGTGCGCCGGCCTCGCCGCCAGCGCGCAGCTCGCCGTGCAGGTTCGCCCCGCCCCCCGCGCTGAGCGTCGCGGGCAGTGTCTCGATTGGCCCCTCGACCAGCTCGTTGGCGCGCCCGCTCATCAGTCGCGCTTGCAGCACGACCAGCGGCTCACTACCGCGGTTGTCCAGCCGCAAGCCGGCTTGGATCTGATCAC
>DHNJ01000273.1:811-5049 GCA_002409445.1 Armatimonadetes bacterium UBA5419
GTGATCAGATCCAAGCCGGCTTGGATCTGATCACCATACTCGGGATGGGCTGGGTCCACCGCCACCATCAGGGCGATGGATGCTGCGTTCTCATCGGGGCTCACCCGCGCCTCCTTCGCCCGGACCTAGACCCGCTCCACGCGTAACAGATTGGTCCGCCCGGCCTGGCCGATCGGCAGCCCGGCGGTCACCACCACCGCGTCGCCCGGCGCCAGCAGGCCGATCTCCTGCAGCCGCGTGCGCGCCTCGCCGACGAGGACTTCGTGGTCCGCACGCGGGCCAACGACGAACGGCCGCACGCCCCATGACAGTTGCAGTTGGCGCGCGGTGCTCAGCGCCGGCGTGTAGGCGGCAATCGTCGCGCCGGGCCGGTGCCGGGCGACGCGCCGGGCGGTGCTGCCGGTCATCGTGTACGCTGCGATCACCCGCGCGGGCAAAATCTGGGCCAGCCGCGCCGCCGAATGGCAAACCGCGGCGTCGATCGCCGGCTCAGCAATGTCGTCGAAGCGCCACAACTGCGCGGCAAAGTCGGTGCTCGACTCGACGGTCTCGGCAATGCTGGCCATGGTGGCCACGGTCGCCGCCGGATAGGCGCCAATCGCCGTCTCGGCCGAGAGCATGACCACGTCCGCACCGTCGAAGATGGCGTTGGCTACGTCGCTGGCCTCGGCCCGCGTGGGCCGCGGATTATGGACCATGCTCTCGAGCATCTGCGTGGCGACGACGACGGGCAGCGCCTCCTCGACACAGCGCCGCACTAGCCGCCGCTGGACCACCGGTACCTGCTGCACCGACAGCTCGACACCGAGGTCGCCCCGGGCGACCATCACCCCGTCGCACAGCGGCAGCAGCTCCTCGAAGGAGGTCACCGCGCTGGGCTTCTCGATCTTGGCCATCAGCCGCGCCTTGCAGCCCAGCAGCCGCATCGCCGCGCGCGCCTCGAGCATGTCTTGGGGCTGACGGACGAACGAAAGGGCAATCCAGTCGAGCCCCAGCCGCGCGGCCAACGACAAGTCGCGCAAGTCTTTGTCGTCCAGCGCCGGTACCGACAGGTCGACCTCGGGGATGTTCAGACCGGCCCCCGGCGTCACCCGCCCGCCGTTGATCACGCGACACTGCAGCGCGTCGGTGCCGCGGGCCTCGACGCGCAGCTCGACAAGCCCATCCTTGACCAGCACGCGCGTGCCGACCGGCAGCTCCTCGAGCAGCGTCGGCAGCGTCACGCCACAACGCGTCCCATCGCCCGGCTCGGCGCTCTTGTCGAGCTGCCAGTTCTGGCCGTCGACGAGCTCGACGCCCGCCGGGTCGAGGAAGCGGCCACAACGGATTTTGGGGCCCTGCAGGTCGCCGAGGATGGCCAGCGGGCGCCCGTGTTCAGCCTCGACCGCGCGGATGTCGGCGACGGCGGCCTCGTGCTCGGCGGCGGTCCCGTGGCTGAAGTTGAGCCGGAAGGCGTTAGCCCCCGCGCTAACTAACGCGCGCACGGCCTCCCGCCCCTGGGTCGCGGGGCCCAGGGTGGCCAGGATCTTGGTACAACGCATCGGCGCCCTACTCCTCGTCAACGTCCGGGTTGAAGCCGAGCTCGGTCAGAATGGAGTCGGCGACGACAATCATCACCCCTGCCGCGAGCGCCAGCGCGATGCCATCAGACGGGCGGCAGTCGACCAGCACCTCGGCGTCGCCCTGGCGCAGGATGAGTTGGCCATAGAAGGTGCCATGCTCGCGCGGGCCCTCCCAGAAATCGTCGATGCGTAGCATGACCAGCTCGGCGCCGAGCGCGCGTATGCCCGCCAAGGCTAGGTCCTGCGCCAGCGGGCGCGGCGCGTCGAAGCTCTCGTCCAGCCGCTGGCCGATCGCTTCCATCTCGCACGGCCCGATGGCAATCGGCAGCCGGCGGCCCTGGCCGTCACCAAGCACGACATGCGGCGACCCGCCGCTCGTGCCCAGGCCGGTCACCTGCACCTCCGAGTAATCGCCCGCACGCGCCATGAAACCCTCACCCACACCGGCGCTGTCGCCAGATCGCTGCCCCCAGTGTACCGCCCGGCCCGCGCTCCGACTAGAGTCGACCCGGCGAAGACATATGTTTGCTTTGGGCTTGACGGCAGGGCGGACGCGGTGGTATGTTGGGCGCCGGTTCAGATCACCACCGAGGTGGCCCGACCTTCTCGCTCCTAGCCTGATGCGGCGGTTGGCGTCGCGGGCTGGGGGCCACCATGTCCGAGGGAAGGAACAGTAACACTATGCGCGACTACGAGATGATGTACATCATCCACCCCGACCAGGACGCGGCGGGGCTGACGGTTATCATGGAGAGCTTGGACGCTCGGATCAACCGCGACGGGACGGTCACCGCCCACGACCTGCTGGGTCGCCGGCGCTTGGCCTACCCGATGAAGAAGCAGACCCAGGGCATCTACTGCCTGATCAATTTCACCACCACGCCTGAGGCGATCGCTGGTCTGCAGCAGTTCCTGGCGATCGACCACCATGAGACGGTGCTCAAGTACCTCCTGCTGATCGACGAGAAGCGCGGCATCCGGCCAACCGCTCAGACGCTGCCCGAGATCAGTGAAGAGGCGCTGGCCGCCGCGGCCGCCGAGGCCGAAGAGGCTGCGGCGCGCGCCGTGCTGGTCGAGACCGAAGAGGGCCTGAGCCCGGTCGAAGAGTTGGACGAGGCCGCGATGGCCGAGGCCGCCGCCGAGCTCGAGCTCGAGGCGATCGGCGCTGTCGAGGACGCCGACGAGCCGATCGGTGGGCTGCCCGGCGACGACGAGTAGTCGCCGGCACGAACTACCGGAATCAAGGGGAATCCAATGCAACTCAACCGTATCGTGCTCATCGGTCGGCTCGTCGCCGACCCCGAGGAGCGGCAGGGCCAGGACTTCGAGATCGCGCGCTTCCGCATCGCGGTCAACCGCATTCGTCGCGGCCGCGATGGTCAAGAAGTCGCGGACTTCTTCAACGTCGTCTGCTTCCGCCACAGCGCCCGGTTCGTCCTGCAGTATCTGCGCAAGGGCAACCTCGTAGCGGTTGACGGCAGCTGCCAGATTGACCAATACACCGACCGCGACAACAACCCGCAGACGTGGGTCGAGGTCGTCGCCGACAACGTCCAGAACCTGACCCCCCGCGGTGAAGGGAGCTACGGCAGCGACGGCGGCGGTGGCAGCCGCTACCAGCACGAGCCGGATGACGACTACCGCGATGACGACCGTAGCGGCGGCCGCGGCCGCGGCCGCGGTGCTGACGACCGCGGTGGCAGCCGTGGCGGCGGCCGCGACGACCGGCGTGGCGGCAGTGATGACCGCGGCCCGTCCCGGCGTCAGCAGTTCCCCCGCGACACCGACGACACACGCGATCTGCCCCCCACCGAGGGCGGGCGCGCCGGCAGCGGCAGCGGCAACTACGACAACGACGACGACGACCCGTTCGCCGACGAGTAGGTCCTAGGTCCCGCCCCTAGGCGGGACTCTGCCCGCCCTCTTCCGGCCGCATCGTCGGGAACAGGATCACGTCGCGGATGCTCGGCTGATCGCACAGCAGCATGACCAGCCGATCGACACCGAGCCCCAGCCCGCCGGCCGGCGGCATGCCGTACTCCAGCGCGGTCACGTAGTCCTCGTCGTAGGGCATCGCCTCGTCGTCGCCCCGCGCCGCGCGGCGGCTCTGGGCCTCGAAGCGGTCGCGCTGGTCGATGGGGTTGTTCAGCTCGCTGAACGCGTTGCCCACCTCCAGCCCGCAGATCACCGGCTGGAACCGCTCGGTCAAGCTCGGGTCGTCCGCCCGCCGCTTGGCCAGCGGCGATAGTTCGACCGGGTACTCGGTGATGAAGGTCGGCTGCACCAGCCGTGGGATCACGTACTTCTTCAGGATCGCATCGACGATCTGACCGAAGCCATCGCTGGGCTGCAGGTGCACGCCGATCTCGCCGGCCACCGCACGCGCCTCGGCCTCGCGCGCCGCCTCGTCACCAGCCACCGCGCCCAGGTCATGGCCGGTCGCCTGCGCCAGCGCGTCGAACAACCGCACCCGCGGCCACGGCGCGGTCAGATCCAGCGCCTGCCCTTGGTACTCGATTTGCAGCGTGCCGTGGACCGCCAGACAGGCGTTGGTCACCAGCGCCTCGGTCTGCTCCATGACCGCCTCGTAGTCCGCGTAGGCCTGGTAGCTCTCCAGCATCGTAAACTCGGGGTTGTGGTTCGTGTCGATGCCCTCGTTGCGGAAGTTGCGGTTGA
>DHNJ01000273.1:5201-14208 GCA_002409445.1 Armatimonadetes bacterium UBA5419
CGGAAGTTGCGGTTGATCTCGTAGACCCGCTCGAAACCGCCCACCAGCAGCCGCTTGAGATACAGCTCCGGTGCGATGCGTAGGTACAGCTCCATATCCAGCGCGTTGTGGTGCGTGCTGAACGGCCGCGCCGCCGCCCCACCTTGGATCGGCTGCAGCATCGGCGTCTCGACCTCGAGGAAACCGCGCTCGTTCAGCGTCTGGCGCAGCGAGGCGATGATCTTTGAACGCGCCTCGAACACCTGCCGCACCTCGCGGTTGGCGAACAGGTCGACGTACCGGCGGCGGTAGCGCCACTCGACATCGCTGACCCGGTTCCAGCTCTCGCCGTCCTTCTCCTTGCCCAAGGGCGGCGGCCGCAGCGCCTTGGCCAGCAGCGCCACCGCACTGGCCTGCACGGAGATCTCGCCCATCCGCGTGCGCATCACGACGCCCTCGACGCCGATGATGTCGCCCAGGTCGAGCACCTCGCCCAGCTGCGCGAACGGCTCCGCGCCGAGGCTGTCGACGTTGGCGAAAATCTGGATGCGCCCCGACTGGTCGTAGAGATCCCAGAACGCCGCCCGCCCCTTGCCCCGCAGCGTGTGCAGCCGGCCAGCCAGCCGCACCGTCTGGCCCTCCAGCGCCTCGAACTCGTCGACCACCTCGGCAGCGTGGTGCGTCACGTCGTAGGTCGTCTGGGCGAACGGGTCGCCGATGGTCGCGCGCGCCAACTCGAGCTTGGCCAGCCGCTGCGCGATGAGCGGGTCGTCGTGGATCATGCCAACCATGGTACCACCCCGGCCCGCGCGCGCTTGCCGCCGAGCGCGGAATCTGCGATGGTTGACGTAGCCGCCCCGCGCGGCCGGAGGTTGACCATGAGCCCGTCGTTTTCCAGCCGTCTCGCCCTCCTCGCTCCCGCCCTACTGCTGGCCCTCGCCGCGCTCGCCCTGCCGCCCGAGGGTGAGGGGCTTTATGCGGTCAACCCGACCACTGCGGCGCGCCAGTACCTCGGCTCCTACTACCATCCGGCCGTCGATGGCGACTTCCAGTGGCTCTATGCCGACAACGGCCGCGGGACCATCGTCCGCTGGCCGCTCGACCGCCTGAACACCCCGCGCCAGATCTTCGCCGGGGCCGGCGCGCGGCTGCACGGCCACCTCTGGGCGCCCATCCCCGCGCCTGAGGGCGGTCGCGTCGCGGTCGCCGCGAACACCGTCCAGGACGGCTACCAGCGCGTCTCGCTCTACGTCTTGACCCCCGACGGCCAGCGCGAACGCGGCCCGATCCCTCTCTACGGCGCGCAGGAGACGACCAACCCTCACCAATCCTTCGACTGGAGCCCCGACGGGACCTGGCTCGCGCTCGCGATAACCGAGGAGGCCCAGCGGCCCGCAGGCGTCTACATCTACAGCCTGGAGACCAACGACTGGCTCGCGCTCCCGGGCGCCGTCGGCGTACCTCGCTTCAGCCCGGATGGTCAGCGTCTGGCCGTGCAACACGAGGCCGGTGTGACCCTCCACCACGGCCCCCAATGGACCAACCCCGAGGAGCTTGACCTGCCGGGCCAGAACGGCTTTGCGCCCCTCGCCTGGCTCGATGGCGAAACGTTGGTCGCCGGCGACAGCGGCGAGTACCACGACAACTGGTCGGTCTACCACCTCAACGGCGAGCTCGCCGACGACGCCTGGCCGCGCTCGGCGGAATGGGCCACGCGCGGCTACCTCGAGCGCTCGGCCGGCGGCTGGGCCTGGTTCGGGATCGGCACGGGCATGGTCACCGGCGCCTACGTTGTCGACGACCTGAGCGACGAGGAGCACTGCGTCCTTGAGATCGAAGACCTCGACGCCTCCGCGGGGCTGGCCTGGAATCCCTCGGGCACCCGACTCTTCGTCGGCCTCGGGTACTAGCGCGGCGGAGGGCTGTGCTACCCTGGTGGCCAACGGGAGACTGACCTTGCTCGAGCGCACCCTCGCCGACTTCGTCGCGCAACTGGGCTCGGCCGCGCCGACCCCGGGCGGGGGCAGCGTCGCCGCGCTGACCGGCGCGCAGGCCGCCGCCTTGGTCGTCATGGTCTGCGAACTCACGTTGGGCAAACCGCGCTTCGCCGAACACGAGGCCCAGCTCACCACCGTCCGCGACCAGGCCGCCGACCTGCAGACCGAGCTGCTCAACCTGGTCGAAGCCGACATCGCCGCCTACGACCAACTGGCCGCAGCCTACCGCCTGCCGCGCGAGACCGAGGGCCGCGCCGCGCAGATCGCCGCCGCGTTGGGCCCGGCGACCGAGGCGCCGCTGGCCATCGCCGAGTCGGCCGCCGCGGTGCTCGCCCTGGTGCCCGAGGTCGTCGCCCACGGCAACCAGCACGCGGTCTCCGACGCGGGCATGGCCGCCCTCCTGGCCGCCGCCGCGGTGCGCAGCGCCGCGCTGAACGTGCTGATCAACCTCTCGGGCAACCCCGACGAGGCCGCCGTCAAGGCCTACCGCGACCGCCTCGGCCGAGCCGGCACCGGCCTTGCCCAGGCCGACGCCATCTACGCCGCGGTGTGCGGCAAACTCGCCTAACCCCTTGCGCGAATAGCCAACTCGTGGCAGACTCATTGGTACCCCTGGGGGTATATGGAGGAGATGTAATGAGCGCAGAGCAGACGGGTCTTGTGCCGGTTGATGCGGCGACGGTGAAGGCGTGGTTGGACGCGGACGAGGCGTTGTTGGTTGACGTGCGCAATCCGGGCGAATATGCCGAGGCGCACATCCCGGGCTCAACGTCGATCCCACTCGCGCAGTACGACCCGCAGATGCTGCCGAAGCTGAACGGCCGCAAGCTGGTCATCCACTGCCAGGCCGGCGGCCGCGCGACCAACGCCGCCGAGCGCACGCTGGCCGCTGGAGTGCCGACAGTCTACTGCTTCCGCGGTGGGATGAGCGAGTGGCTGCCCGCCGGCTACCCGGTCGCGGGCACCGCCGCCGCCGCGCCGGCTCCTTCGAGCCCCTTCGCCGCGAGCGTTTCGACCCCGGCGGCCGAGCCGACCGAGCGGCGCAAGATGAGTGTTCAGGAGCAGACCCTGACCACGATCGGCGTGATGGTCATCATCCTGACCGTCCTCGGCGCGCAGGTGAACCAGGCGTTGACCTGGCTCCTGCTGATTCCCGGTCTCGGCCTCCTCAACGCCGGCCTGACCGGCCGCTGCCCCCTCGCCAACGCCATCGCCCGCGCGCCCTGGAACCAGTAGCCCACCCCTTGTAATCGTTGCCTCGACCTGCTAGGATAGGTGTCGGCAGGGAGGCAGCCATGGGTGGCAAGGGCAAGCCGGTTCACTTCATCTCGTTCCTGGGCATCGGCGAGTATCAGCCGACGATCTACCATCTAGAGAGTGGCACGAAGCGCCGCGCATCGTCGCGTCGGTTCGTGCAGGAAGCGTTGCTGGAGATCCTGGATCTCGAGGATTACGTCGTCACCGACGTGAGCTTGCTCCTAACGACGCGGGCTCGGTCGATCAGTTACGAGAAGTACGAGCGGACCGACCGGTGCACTGGGGTCAAGAGTCTCGACCCATGGGGGCTAGAGGATAGCCTGCAACCGCTACAGGCTAAGATGGGCTTCGATCTGCACGATCTCAGCATCTCTGACGCCATGACGACGCCCGACCAATGGGGCATCTTCAACGCCATCCTGGACACGGTCCAAGAAGGGTCCGCGCTAGTCGTCGACGTGACGCACGGCTTCCGCACGACCCCTATCATCTTCATCCTGGCCCTGGACTTCCTCAAGAAGGTCCGCAACTGCACGGTCGAGCACATCTGGTACGGGAACTGGGAGGCCCGCACGGACAAACACAAGGATGAACAGGGCGAGTCCTGCTCGCCCGTTGTCGACCTGACCTCGATGGCAGAGATCCTCGACTGGTCGGCAGCCCTACAGAACCTATTGGCCAGCGGCAACGCAGCCGAGCTGGGGCGGCTAATGAGCCGGCCAGCAGCCCCGGATGGACCGGTGGCGGAGCCATCCGTGGTTGCGTTCGGCGAGAAGTTGACCCAGACCGCCGAGGTAATCAACCGCGTCAGCTCCTGGCAGATCCCGCGTCACGCCACCCACCTACACCAGCTGCGCGCGAACCTGCCGGCGGACGACGACATCAACGAACGGCCCCACCTCAAGGCCGTGACCGAGGTGCTGGAGAGCATCGGCAAGCGCTACGACGCGTTGTCGATGACCCAACCCTTGCCTGCGCGGATCGACGACGACACCGCCCTCGCCATGATGGAGTGGCTGCGCTGGCGCATCCATGACCGCGACCCCAACCCCCAAAAGAAGGTGCTACCCAAGCCCGCCAAGGAGCGGCAAGTCGACTTCGAGATCACTCTTACCGACCTACTCGCACCCCCCATCCCAGACCTTGAGAACGCCCCCGAAGGCTGGACGTCCGCAACCCTACTTAGCTTCCTGATGGCACAGATCGGTGCTGCGCAGATGCTGCTCAAGCACAGCCAGTACATGCAGGCGTACACGCTCCTACGCGAGGCGATCGTGACGCTCCGTCACTGGCACCTCCTGCGGACGACACCGCCGGAGCGGCCGAAGGAACGGTCGCGAGCGCAGGCCCAACGCCTCCTCCAGAGCTTCGAGTGCAGCGTCGTCGACGCGACGAGCGAAGCGGCGATCACGTTCCTCTTTGGCGGCGGGAGCGTCGAGGCCAGCGGCGAGCCCATTAGGTCCGGCGCCTCGCTGAACATGGCTCGCAACGCACTCGACCATGCCTTCACCGTCGAGAAGGACCATGGCCTGTTCGACACAGAAACCATCCTTCAGGCCGAACTGGGCGACCTGTACGTTCAGTTGGCCACCCTCGCCGTAGTCCAGGCTTTGGCCGATCCTTGCCCCACACCGTGATGAATGCCGCCTTACGAGGATCGATGAGTCCGAATAAAACCGCAGGGATCTGTGGTCGCTGCTGGTCATGCGGTGCGACGCATGATAGGGTGCGTGGGCAAGCAAGGGTGGGCGACAATGACTAACCTAGGACGGACCGCCGGCCAAGCGAGGCCTGACAGTGCACAGCCGAAGCGGCTGCATTTCCTAACATTTCTGGGCACCGGCGACTATCACGAATGCACGTACTACCTGGCAGACAAGATTACGTCGGAGGACACCCTCGACCCGCGGTTCCAGGCGGCAAGCTGCTACGTTCAAGAGTCGCTGGTCCGTTTGCTCGTCGGCGCTGGGGGCGAACCGGGCCTGCTGGGGCATGGCACACTCGCCGACACGCACTTGAGCAAGGTGACCGTTTTCCTCACCAAGGAGGCGCGGGAGCAGCGCTGGGACGCATACACCGATCCGAAACCCGAGGCCGGCTCCGCCCCCGCAGGGCTCCACGAGCGGCTGCACACCCTACAGAGCGCCCACGGGTTCCAACTCACCGCACGGTGCATCCGGACGGGCCAATCGGAAGAGGATCAGTGGCACCTCTTCAATCGCATCCTCAAGGCCATCACCGATGAGGACGACGTCGTCGTGTTCGACGTCACACACGGCTTCCGACTCATGCCGATGGTGGCACTTCTTGCGCTCGACTTCGTGCGCAAGGTACGCCGAATCACGGTCCCGCACATCTGGTATGGCAATCCACACAGCCCAACCGCGCACGGCTCGCCGATCATCGATCTGAGTCCCATGGCCAGAATACTGGACTGGTCCTCCGCCCTTCAGAACCTGCTGGCCACCGGCCACGCTGGTGCGCTCGGCGAACTAATGACGGCGGACGACATGCCGCCGGTCGTGGCCACCTATGGCACGAAACTGACCGAAGTTGCCGAGGCAGTCAACCGCGCCTCGGCCTTCAAGTTTCCCCACCTGGCCCAGGAGCTGCTCAAGCTAGAGGATCACCTGCCCAAGAACTCTGATGGCCAACTCGCACCGGTCGAGCAAGTACTCGAACTGATCGGCGACCGGTACCGCGACCTAGCGACTATCGTTGCGGACGGCGACATCGCCACGACCGGCACCGCTGAGCAGGTACGCGCCTACCTTCAGAGCCAAGTTGCCGCCGCCAAGATGCTTCTGGCCCACAAACAGTACATGCAGTGCTTCACCATTTTGATCGAAGCGCTTACGACGCTGAGCCACTTCTACACGGCACCCTCGGGGCTTCCGCGCGTAAGTACCCCGCAGACCGACGGGGCAGATCGGCGACGACAAGGCCTAAGGAGGTATGGCCTAGACCCAGCCCGAGCAACCACAGCACGGCACATTAACGACAATCTCACAACGGTACGCAACGCCCTGAATCACGCATACGTGAGCAGCGAGCACCAGGACTTCGACGGGGACACGACGCTTCAGGAGCATGGAGCGGGCCTGATCGCCAGCTTTGCCGAATTGCTCAGGGAGCCTCTGCCGCCACCGCGGGTGTACCGAAAGGGCGACAAACGCTAGCCGAAACACCACAAGCGGTGGTCACGGTGATGGCAACGACCATCCGGTGCTGTCTGGATGGAGGCCTGGTCTACCGTTGAAGCAATTCTCTATGTGTACCCCCACCATCGCCGACAGCTCGTTCATCTACCTCACGTACCCGTATGCGATGAGTTGCGACTGCGGCAGAGTGTGTAGTGCGGACTGCCCCAAACTGCCTCGTCCAGGTGACGCGACAGCTTGGCAAGTCGTTGATGAGTTGCTCGACCATATGGCCGCCAGGCGCGACGTCTTGCCACACATCGAAGATATCACTAGCGCCGCGGGTGATGTTGGAGCCCTATGCCTGCGCGACGACTGGCTATCAAACCACTGGGGCCAGTTACGGTTCGCCCACCGAGACGGCGACGACCATGGGAGCGCCACAGACCTGTACACCTGCCGGCTGTCCGGGGCAGACCTTTTCTACTTCAACACTGGCATCGGTATCCTCATGTTGCGCATCGAGCTGGACGGCGATAGCGTCGAGGCATGGACCCAGGCGCTCCATCATCTGCGCTACGCCGCAAATGAAGACCATGCCTTCGGCGTCGAGCGGCCGCACGGCTTCGATGCCCATGAGTTGTGCGTGACAGCTGGCGACGCCGACGCTGAGCTCTGGGCACCCGCCGATCCCGGAGATCCCCGGTCCTATGCGCCACGACAAGCATCGTCGTCGGCCGTGTTCATCGAGCACCTGGTCACCGCGCTCCAACGGTCTGCGCACGGCGGCTCCGAGGGACGTCCTCTTTTCGTGCGCGGGCGCACCATCCCTTACTACGGGGTCCTCGTCGATGGTCTGCCCGCGGGCCAATGGCGGGATTTCCTGGCCCGCCGGCGTGAGTTCTTTACGGCCGACACCGAGATCGCCTTCACCCCCGACGAGCTCAGCTTCGATCACCCTAGCCTACTGCCCTATACCGCCCACAGTTGGCACATGATGACAGGTCAAGGCGGCGGATTCATCCACCTCAAGCCCGACCGCAGCGAGTTCACACGAGATTACCTACCCATCATCCTTGCCGGGCTCTTCCGCCTCGCGTTCATCCTCGCCCTTCACTGCCGCTGCGCCCTGGTCGATTTGTCCTCGCAGATCACCAAAGTCTCCCTGCAAGAACAGACTGCACCTGACAAGCACCTCACCGCGGTCAAGAAGATCCAGTCAGCCATTGTCCGCTACACCGCCCAACACAACTTCGCCCTCGTCTTCCAACGCACGAATCCGCAGGATGCGTACAGCAAGTGGCGCGACCAGTTCCAAGTCGCCGCCATGTTCGAGGAGGTCAGCGCGGAAGCCAAAGCGCTGTACGAGCAGGCGCAGCTGAACCACGAGGCGGCGGAGCGCACCGCTGAGCGGAAGCTTAGCCAAACGGTGGCCGCGTTCGGTGCCGTGGGCGTCGCGGTGGGCGCCCTAGGCATGAATTTCTTCGAGTTCCGGGGCGCGCTATGGGATCGCTCCAACTGGGCCGGCTTGGTCAGCGGGTTTGTGTTGGCCGGCCTGCTGGCCGTCGGGATCTGGCTCATCGCCACCGGAGAGACGCGAACGGTCCGTGCCGTCGCGCGCCGGATCGCTCGTGCCATCGGCCGCTTCATCCGCGGCGACGACTGACCCCCCTACCCCTCCAGCACCTCCGCCAGCGCCTCGTCCTCCAGGGTGCCCGCGGTGACCAGCAGGTCGGCGAGGCGGGTGATGAGGTCGCGTTCGGCTTGGAGGACGGTGCGGGCGAGGTTTTCGGCTTTGGTCAGGATCTCGGCGACGTCGTTGTCGATCTGGGCGATCAGGGCCTCGCTGACCTCACGCCGCCGCGAGCCGTCGTAGCTGGGGATGCGCAGGGCTTGCAGGCCGACGGTCGCGCCCATGCCCAGCTCCTCGACCATCGCGCGGGCGACCTGGCTGGCCTGCAGCAGGTCGGCCTGCGCGCCGTTCGAGACGCGGCCCAGCGCCAGCTCCTCGGCGATCCGCCCGCCCAGGCTGACGGCGATGTGCTCGACGAACTCCTCGCTGGTGATCAGGTGCTGGTTGGTCCGCGCCTGCTGCAGCATGATGCCCAGCGCGGGCATGTTGCGCTCGCCGGCGACAACGCTGATCTTGCGCACGTCCGGCGTGTTCGGCAGCCGCTGAGCGACGATCGCGTGGCCCGCCTCGTGGCAGGCGACGGTCCGCAGCTCGCTCTCGCTGACGACGACCTGCGTCGCCCCCGGCCGCGCCAGCGTCTCGTCGATGTCGCGGCGGGTCACGGTGAACGGCCCGGGGCGGATGACCCGCCGGCGCAGCGCGCGGCAGACCGCGTTCAGGTGGTCGCCGGTGTAGCGCGCCTGCGTGTCCCAGTCGGCGTATTCGGCGGTCCGCTCGACCAGGTACTCCAACACATCATCGGGGATGTCCAGCTCGAACCGGTCGCGGTAGATGCGCAGGATCTCGCGCCGGTCGTGCTCGTCGGGGTACGGGATCTCCAGGTGCAGCTCGAACCGCCCGGGCCGCAGCAGCGCCGGGTCCAGGCTCTCGAGGAAGTTGGTCGTGCCGACGACGAAGACCAACTCGTTGTTGCGGAAGCCGTCCATCTCGGTCAGCAGCTG
>DHNJ01000273.1:14386-14535 GCA_002409445.1 Armatimonadetes bacterium UBA5419
CGTCCATCTCGGTCAGCAGCTGGTTGACCAGCGAATGCTCGGCGCCGCTACCCACGTACATGCCGCGGCGCGCGCCGATGCTGTCCAGCTCGTCGAAGACGATCACCGCCGGCGCCGACTGCCGCGCCTGGCTGAAGACGCGGCGCAGG
>DHNJ01000273.1:14679-15013 GCA_002409445.1 Armatimonadetes bacterium UBA5419
CCTGGCTGAAGACGCGGCGCAGGTTCTCCTCGCTCGCGCCGACCCAGCGCTCCTTCAGCTCCGGGCCGTTGACCACCAGCAGCGTCGCGTCGAGCGAGGTCGCCAGCGCCTTGGCGAAGAAGGTCTTGCCCGTGCCTGGCGGCCCGTGCAGGATCAGCCCCTTGGGCACCGTCTCCTCGATCGCCGCGACCAACGCCGGGTCGGTCGCCGCGTCGCGTTGGCGCAACAGGCTCAGCAGCTCATCCTCCAGCTGCTGCTTGAGCGCCTCATACCCGCCGATATCGTGCCACAGGTCGACGTTCGGCAGCTCGAAGTTGGACAGCAGCGTCATCTC
>DHNJ01000273.1:15177-15497 GCA_002409445.1 Armatimonadetes bacterium UBA5419
CGCAGCTGCCGGTATAGCACCTCGACGGTCTCGGGCTGGGCCGGGTCGAAGTCGGGTGCGCCGTCAAAGGCGCGCATCAGCCGGCGGAACCGTAGCACGTTCAGGCCGCTGACGTACTTGTAGAAGCGGTACGGGTGGAACTCGTCGACGGCGAACTTGCGCGCCTCGCGGCGCAGCAGCAGCCGGCCGATGCTCTCGCGGCGCAAGCCGATCAGGCCGACCTTGACGGTGAACGCGTCCTCGACCGGCTTGGGCATCTCGAAGCTCGGGTCCTTGAAACCCAGCAACGTGGCCTCGGCGTTCTCGTAGATCCAGGCCAG
>DHNJ01000273.1:15649-15871 GCA_002409445.1 Armatimonadetes bacterium UBA5419
GCGTTCTCGTAGATCCAGGCCAGCGCCTCCTTGGCCTGATCGGTCAGGCCCGAGCGCGTGGTCGTGGTCTGCAGGTCGAGGTGCGGCAGGACGATCACCGCGTCCTCGCGACCGATGCTCTCCTGGAAGATCGAGCGCAGGTTGTCGAGGAACTGGGCCAGGTAGCTGCCCCCCGCGGCCCGCGCGGGCGGGCCCGGCGGCTCGGCGGCGGCCCCGTTGGCC
>DHNJ01000107.1:0-339 GCA_002409445.1 Armatimonadetes bacterium UBA5419
GCGTGGTCGCCACGCAGCCGGCGGCGCTGGGGCGGTGGGTGCCGCTGGGCGCGAGCGGGGCGGCGCGGCGAGTCGAGGTGCGGCGCTAGGTCGGGAAGGACTCGGCGGGGCGAGGGCGGATTGGGCGGTTGGGGCGGAGCCGCCCCGGGGAGTCTGACGATGAGCCACGTGACCAGCACCCGGACCTTGGCGATCGACGGGGGGACGCCGGTCCGCAACAAGCCTTGGCCGGTCTGGCCGCCGCACAGCGAGCAGCGCTGGACCGAGCAGATCGAGCCGGCCCTACGCGAGGTCTACATGTCGGGCGTCGAGGGCCTGCCTGGGCCGCGCGCGGCGGCC
>DHNJ01000107.1:507-1527 GCA_002409445.1 Armatimonadetes bacterium UBA5419
TGCCTGGGCCGCGCGCGGCGGCCTTCGCGCAGGCCTGGGCCGAGTTCCACGACAGCAGCTACGGTGTGATGACCCCGCACGGCACTGATGCGCTGATGGCCGCGATCGCTGCGGCGGTTGACCACGACGGGTTGACCGAACCGGGCGAGGTCATCATGCCCGCCTACACCTTCATCGCCACCGCCTCCGCCGCGCTGGCCCTGCGCTGCAAGGTTGCCTTCGCCGACATCGATCCGGTGACCTACACGCTCGATCCGGCCGCGGTCGAGGCGATGATCGGGCCGGAGACCGTGGCGATCATGCCGGTCCATATCGGCGGTCACCCGGCGGCGATGGACGAGTTTGTCGCGCTGGGCGAGCGACACGGGCTGGTGGTCATCGAGGACTGCGCGCAGGCGCATGGCGCGTCTTGGCGCGGCCGGCGGGTCGGCTCGTGGGGCGACGCGGGCGGCTACTCGTTCCAGAGCAGCAAGAACGTCACTTCGGGCGAGGGCGGCTGCGTCGTGACCAACGAGTACACGCTGTACGAGCGGGTCTGCTCGTTCGTCGATGTCGGGCGCCGGCCCGGCGGCGAGCGCTGGGAGTACCCGCGCCTGGGCTGGAACTACCGGCCGAGCGAGTATCTGGCGGCGCTGCTCTCCGCGCGCCTGGCCGACTACCCGACCGACCTGGTCTGCCGCTCGGCGGCCGCGGCCTACCTGACCGAGCAGCTGGCCGACGTGCCGGGCTTTACGCCGCCGGCGGAGGCGGAGGGCTGCACGCAGCACGGCTACCACCTCTATATGATGCGCGTCGACCCCAGCGCGCTGGGCGGGCGCGGGCGAGGTGAGGTCATCGCGGCGCTCGGGGCGGAGGGCATCCCGGGCTTCGCTGGCTATGGCGCGAGCCTGGACCAGCACGAGGCGCTGATCGCCGCGCGGGCGCGGAACCCCGAGTTCTTCCGCTACGGGCCGCTCGATGTGACCCATGATGTGTGTGACCAGTCGGTCTGGCTGCTGCAGCAGACGCTGCTGGCCGAGC
>DHNJ01000107.1:1670-2091 GCA_002409445.1 Armatimonadetes bacterium UBA5419
ACGCTGCTGGCCGAGCGCGAGGACCTCGACGACATCGTCGAGGCGGTGCGCCGGATCAGCGCGGCCTGGGCCAGTTAGGACTGACCGGCCAAGGTCGGCCGGTTAGAGCCAGTGTGGGAGAATGAAGGTGCGTACGATGATGCTGTGCCTGGGCTTGTGCGTCGGCGCGGGGGCCGCGGAGCCGCCCGCGGCCTGGGGCCCGACGCCGAATGACCGCCAGCTCTGGTGGTACGACGTGGGATTCTACGGGTTCGTCCACTTCACCGTGAACACCTTCACCGACCGCGAATGGGGCTACGGTGACGAGTCGCCGGAGCTGTTCGACCCGACCGATTTCGACGCCGACCAGATCGTGGAGGCGGTCAAGCTGGGCGGGATGAAGGGCCTGATTCTGACGGCCAAGCACCACGACGGCTTCTGC
>DHNJ01000107.1:2230-13392 GCA_002409445.1 Armatimonadetes bacterium UBA5419
ACCACGACGGCTTCTGCCTCTGGCCCAGCGCTTACACCGACCACAACATCTCCAAGAGCCCGTTCCGCGACGGGCAGGGCGACCTGGTCAAGGAGATCCGCGACGCTTGCCGGCGGGCGGGGCTGCTGTTTGGCACGTACATCTCGCCCTGGGACCGTAACCGGGCCGACTACGCGCAGGACAGCTACGTCGACTACTACCACAACCAGGTCATCGAACTGATGGATCGCTATGGGCCCATCTTCGAGATGTGGTTTGACGGCGCGAACGGTGGCGACGGCTACTACGGTGGCGCGCGCGAGACCCGGCGCATCCCGCCCGGCTACTACCGCTTCGATGAGTTGTACGCGAAGATCCGCGCTACCGACCCGAACACCGTGATCTGGGGTGACCCGGGCGCCGATGCGACCTGGGGCGGCTCGGAAGCCGGCGACGTGCCCGACCCCTGCTGGCCGACCGTGCCCAACACCAAGCGCATCCAGCCGGGCGACCGCTATCTGCCCTCCGAGGCCGATGTCAGCATCCGGCCCGGCTGGTTCTACCACGCCGCCGAGGACGACCGGGTCAAGAGTCCGGCCCAGCTCGCCGACATCTGGTTCACCAGCATCGGCCGCGGGGCCAACCTGATCCTCAACCTGCCGCCCGACCGGCGCGGCCAGGTCAACGAGATCGACGTGCGGTCGCTGCGCGCCTTCCGCGCCTGGCTGGACTGCACGTTCAGCGTCGATCTGGCCCAGGGCGGCCAGGTCAGCGCGGACAACGTGCGCGGCGGCGACGTGGGGTTCGGCGCGGGGCGCGTGCTCGACGGCATGGCCAGCAGCTACTGGGCGACCGACGACGGCACGCTCGAAGCGAGCCTGACGCTGACCCTGCCCGAGCCGCGGACCTTCGGCGTGGTGCGGCTGGTCGAGCCGATCCGCCTGGGCCACCGCCTGGAGGACGTGGTCATTGAGGTCGAGGAGGACGGCGCCTGGCGCGAGTGGGGCCGAGCGGCGAACGTCGGTGCCCGGCGGCTGGTGCGCGGCGCGGAGGTGACGACGCAGCAGGTGCGCGTGACCCTGCGGTCGGCGGCCGACTGCGTGGTCCTCAGCGAACTGAACCTGTATCGTGAGGCGCCGTTGCCCGAGGGCATTCCGGCCGCGGACGAGTAAGCGCCACGGTTGGCCGAATGGTGGTATGTTGGGGCCCGCGCGGTGCTACGCGATCCGGCGTAGCCTGCTGCGGGTGGTGGAGGAGTGGGTGATGGCAGACATTCGCAAGTGGGCCGAGGCGCTGGCGGAGCGGCTGAAGGCCGAACTAGACACCGAGGAGGACGGCACCTACACGGTCTTGTTGGCGGCCGAGGACGACTACGAGTTCCCGATCACCCTCTACGCCGAAGAGCTGGATGACGGGCCGGCCGACGGCCGCACCGTTGTCCTGCTGCGGGCCGCCGCGGGCGATCTGGAGGACAGTGACGATTCTGACCTTGCCGGCCTGCTACGGGTCAGCGCGCACACCTGGTTCGCGCGGCTCTACCTGGAGGAAGAGACCGACTCGTTCGTCGTCGAGGCCGCGCTGCCGTTCGACGGCTTGACCGAGGACCTGCTGGAGCAGGCCGCGCACGAGGTGATCGAGCTGGCGATGGCCGCCGATGACGTGCTGGATGACGACGACGCGGACGAGGGTGGCTTTAGCTTCAGTTTCGGCGACGACGCGGACGACAACGGCAACGATGGGCCGGACGACGACGACGATGACGACAATGGCGGCGGTCGGCCCCCCTTACGCGCGGTCTGAGCACCGCACCATATCCACACGAGGGAGCTAAGCATGAGTGAGACAAAGCGCGTTCTGTTCTTCTCCAAGTCCTCTGGGTTTGAGCACGACACCATCAAGCGCGGCGATAAGCCCGCATCGCCGGTCGAGGAGTGGATTGTGCCGTGGGCCGCTGAACGCGGCTACGAGGTGGTCTGCTCGAAGGACGGCAGCCTATTCGACGCGGACTATCTCGACGGCTTCGACGCCTACCTGTTCTGCACCACCGGCGACCTGACCACCGTTGGCACCGACGGCCAGCCGCCGCTCAGCGCGGAGGGCAAGGCGGCGCTGCTGGCGGCGATCGCCGGCGGCAAGGGTTTCCTCGGCGTCCACAATGCGACCGACACTTTCCACGGCGCCAACGACACCGTCGACGACTACACCGCGATGCTGGGTGGCCAGTTCCTGACCCACGGCGCGCAGCAGAACGCGACGCAGCTGAAGACCGACGTCGTCTTCCCCGGCCTGGAGGCGCTGCCCGACTCGTTCGTTACCCACGACGAGTGGTACGTGCAGAAGAACCTCGCTGACGACCTGCGGGTCATTCTGCTGCAATCGACCGAGGGCATGGAAGGCGACATGTACACCTCGCGCGAGGCCTACCCGGCGACCTGGGCGCGCCGCGAGGGCGAGGGGCGTGTCTTCTACACGTCGATGGGCCACCGCCCCGACAACTGGACCGCGCCCGAGTTCCAGCTCGTGCTGGCCGCCGGCCTGGACTGGATCACGGGCCGCACCGAGGCGGGGTTCTAGGCTACCTGTGAGCGTGCGCCTGGCCCTCGACGTTGGCAGCGAGACCATTGGTCTGGCCGTCTGCAACGACGCCGAGGACCAGGTCCGCGCGCTGTATACCCTGACCCGGCTCAATCGCCGGCGCGATGTCGCCGCGGTCGCCGACGAGTTCCGCCGCCAGGGCGCGCGGGTGCTCGTCGTCGGCTTAGCCACCCTGGCCAGCGGCGATGAGGGCGAGAGCGCGGCGCGCGCGCGGCGGCTGGGCGAGCTGATCGCCGCGGCGGTCGACGCACCGCTGGTCTTCGTCGACGAGCACTTGACCACCGAGCTGGCCCGCGAGCGCTTGGAGGCGCAGTTCGTCAGCCCCGCGCGCCTGGCCGAGCAGCTCGACGCGGAGGCGGCGCGGATCATCCTGGAGCGCCACCTCGCCGCGCTGCGCGAGGAGCGGGAGACGAGCGAGTGAGCGCCGAGCTAAGTGTCATCGGGGGTGGCCTCGCAGGCTGCGAGGCGGCCTGGCAAGCGGCTGAACGCGGCCTGCGTGTACGCCTGCACGAGATGCGGCCAGCCGTCCCCACCGGCGCGCACCAGACCGACCGGCTGGCCGAGCTCGTCTGTTCGGGCAGCCTCAAGTCGCTGCAGGTGGAGAGCGCCTCTGGCCTGCTCAACGCCGAGATGGGCCGGCTCGGCTCGTTGATCCTCGCCTGCGGCCACCAGGCAGCGATCCCCGGCGGACAGGCGCTGGCCGTCGACCGCGACGAGTTTGCCGCGGCCGTGACCGCGGCCATCGACGCGCACCCGCGGATCGAGGTCGTTCGCGGCGAGGTCACCCGCGTGCCGCGCGAGGGGCTGGTCGTCCTGGCCAGTGGGCCACTGACCTCTCCCGCGCTGGCCGCCGATCTGGCGGAGTTGACGGGCGAGACGCATCTCGCCTTCTACGACGCCATCGCCCCGACCGTCGAGCTGGACAGCCTCGACCTGGACATCCTCTTCCGCGCCAGCCGCTACGACAAGGGCGGCGCCGACTACCTCAACGCGCCGTTCAGCCGTGAGGAGTACGAGGTCTTCTGGCGCGAGCTGGTCGCCGCCGAGCGGTTCGTGCCGAAGCACGAGGACGACACGAAGTACTTCGAGGGCTGCCTGCCGCTAGAGGTGATTGCCGAGCGGGGCCAGGACGCACCGCGGTTCGGGCCGCTGAAGCCCGTCGGCCTGACCGACCCACGCACCGGTCGCCGACCCTGGGCGGTGGTGCAGCTGCGGCAGGAGAACCGCGCGGGCAATCTGTACAGCCTGGTCGGCTGCCAGACGCAGCTGCGCCGAGCTGAGCAACGGCGCGTGTTCGACCTCATCCCGGGCCTGGCTGGTGCCGAGTACGTGCGCTGGGGCCAGGTCCACCGCAACACCTTCGTCCACTCGCCACGACTGCTGGTGCCGACGATGCAGCTGCGCGCGCGCGCCGATCTGTTCCTCGCGGGGCAACTGGTCGGCGTCGAGGGTTACGTCGAGAGTGCGGCGGCGGGCTGGCTGGCGGGAGTCAACGCGGCGCGCATGGCGGCCGGGCGCGAGCCGGTGGTGCCGCCGGCGACGACGATGATCGGTGCGCTGGTACGGCATGTGACCGACGAGTGGCAGAAAGACTTTCAGCCGATGAATGCCAACTTTGGGCTGCTGCCGCAGATCAGCCTGCGCTCGAAGGCCGAGCGACGGGCGGCGTACGCAGCGCGGGCGCTGACGGATCTGCAGGCCTGGACCACGGTTGTGGCCTAGCCCAAAACGAGGCGACCGGTGCGGCACGAGGCCGGCACCGGTCGCGCTACGGTCGTGGATTGGGCTCTAGCGCAGGCCACCGACCTGGAAGCTGGAGACCGACTGCGCCACTTCCAACGGGCGGGCGGCGGGGCTGGCCTTGATCTTCACGGTGTAGGTCGCGTTGACCGACGAGGTGTTGGCCGCGGCGGTCATCTTGCCCACGTAGAGGTACTTGTCAACGGCGCTGAGGTTGACCGTACGCACCGTGGTCGTGCCTGGCAGGGTGACCTCGGCGACGACGTTCAGCTTCTCTCCGGCCTCCGAGTAGACGATGGCCTGGAGGGTCACCTCGCCGCCTGTCGACGGCAGCCGCTCGGGCACGGCCCGCTGGTCGATGATCCGCGGTGCGCCCGCGACGTGCAGCGTGCGCTGGACCGAGGCGTTCTGGCCAGCGGTGATCTGCACCGTGAACTGGTCGTCGACGAAGCCTGGTGCGGTGACGGTGATCGTCGCCAGCCCGGCGGCCAGGTCACTCAGGTGCACACTGTTAGCGCCGGCGGTGCTGCCGGGCTTGAGCGTCGTGGTCTTGCCCGCGGCGACACCGTTGACCAGGACCGTGGCCTGGACCGTCGGCTCCGAGAAGACGAACACGTCAGCGGTGCCGAAGGTCGTGCTAGCCATCTCCTGGGCCAGCTTTGTCAGCGCGTTGGGGTCGGCCGTGATATCCGGCGCGCCGGGCTGTGAGAGGCGCTCCTCAGCGGCGGTCTCGAGACCGCTGACCTGGGAGTCGCTCAGCGGCGCCGTGGTGCCCTGGACGCCGACAATCGCGGCGGCGAGGGTCGAGGGCGGGTTGAGGTTGCGGGTGCGGGCCTCCGCCTCGGCGAAGCTGAGCACACCGGAGACCTTCCGCTGCGGCTGGTCGGGCAGCTGGAACGGGTCGACCGCCTCGATGCGGATGAGCTTGTTCAACGGCTGGTTGTCGACGCGGTAGAAGCCTTCGTTATTGGCCTGCGTCTGCGCGATCAGGCGGTCGGGCTGACCGTTGCCAACAACCTCATAGACCATGACCCGCGCGTTTGGAATCGCCGTGTTCGCCCGCGAAGGCACGAAGACGAAGCCGTCCATCGCACCCCGGGTGCCGCGCTGGAACCCGGCTGGCACGAGGTTCGACCCGCTGCTGCTACTACCACACCCCGTCAGTCCGAAGACCGCTAGGCCCGCAACGAGCAGCGTTGCCGCCACTACCGAAGTCAACCGCCGTTCCATCATTCCCTCTGTCCTCTCTGTGTACGTCCTGCTGTGGGCATCCTTTACGACCGGAGGCCCGCAACCTGGAAGCTGAAGTGCGCCTTGGTCGGCGCATCCTTGTGCTGTGCGTCCCGGGCCTCGATGCACACCGAGTAGGTGTCGTTGCCCTGATGCGCGTTCGCTGGCGCGTCGAAGTTGCCAACGAACAGGTGGTCGCCCACGCGTGTCATGTCCACCGTGATCGGCGCCGGTCGGTCCGCCCCAGGCATCGGCGCCGGCAGGATGATCACCGCGCAGACGTCGATCGCGTCGCCGTCCGGGTCATAGACCAGAGCCTGGACGACAACCCGACCACCCGAAGACGGCAGCCGGTCGGGCACGGCGCGCTTGTCGACGATGACCGGCGCGGAGTTCTCGCCCGGCTCGGGCACCGGTACCAGCGTGCGGGTGGCCAGTGCGTTCTGGCCCGGCTCGATGGCCAAGGTGAACTCGTCAGCCTGGTAGCCAGCAGCCTCGAGACGGACCGTCACCAGGCCGCGTGCCAACTTCGTTAGGTGGATGAAGTTGGTTTGGGCGGTACTGCCCGAGGGCAGAGCGTCAACCGTGCCGACCCGCGCGCTGTTGACGAAGACCGCGACTTTCGTGGCCGCCTTGGCATAGACAAAGACGTCAGCCGTGCCGTATTGCGCGTTGGCCATCTCGGTGGCCAACTGCAGGAGGGCTTCGGGGTCGGCGGTGATGTCGGGTGCACCGGGCTGCGCCAGCCGCGCCTCGGAGATAGCCTCCAGATCGCTGACCTGCTCATCGCTGAGCGGCTCATTCTGGCCCTTGACGCCGACGATTGCCGCCGCGAGCGTCGAAGCTGGGTTCAGGTTCCGGGTGCGGTCCTCGGCGACGCTGAAGCTGATAACGCCGGCCACCCGCCGATACTTGCGCTCCGGCAGCTGGAACGGGTCGACGGCCTCGATCTGCAGCAGCTTGCCCAGCGGCTGACCGCTGAGCCGGTAAAACCCTTCAGCGTCGGTCTGCGTGGTCTGCAGCAAGACGTTCGGCTGGCCCTTGCCGCGCACCTCGTAAACCTTGACCGTAGCGTTCGGGATGGCCGTGCCATCCGCCGCCCGCACCTGGCGCGCGAGGACGAAGACGAAGCCGTCCATCGCGCCGCGCGTGCCGCGCGCGAAGCCGGGTGGCACGAGAGCGTGGTCGCGGAAGTTGCTGCTGCCGCAACCCGCGACGAGACTGAGCATCGGCACGGCGACGAGCGTCGCTGCGAAGAGCCATAGGAATCGATTGCGTACCATGAAGTTGCTCCGTACCATTCGACCAGTATAGGTTTGGGCGTATAGCCTTGTTACCCAGTTCGTCTCAAGGCCATGCTACAGACTCGTGAACGCTAGCCGTAGATGACCGCCAGCAGTGTCTCACCCACCGCGCGCAGGCTCTCGGGTGAGCAGTGCTCGGGAGTGTCCATGAGCGTGTGCCAATAGCGGTTGGAGCGCGGACCAGGGTAGTCCAGGTCGATCAGGTCGACCGCCGGGATGCCGACGTCGATCAGCGGCTTGTGGTCGTCGGTGATCAGCGTGCCGGGCTCGTTGACGAACTGCCGGTGGCCCAGGCGCGCGGCGGCGGCGAAGATGCGGTCGAGCAACTCCGGGTGGGACAACTCCGAGTAGCCTTCGCGGTAGATGTCTAAGTTGGCGTCGCCGATCATGTCGATGTTGATGGCCTCGGCCGGCCGCCAGCCCTCGTGGTTCTGGGCGAAGTAGCGGCTGCCCTGGCAGAAGCCCATATAAGGCGTGCCGTTGGTGTGCGGCAACTGGCCGCTGTCCTCGAGATCCCAGAGAGCGAGGATCACCGGCCGCGGTGGCGGCTGGGCGCGGAAGATGCGGGCCAGCTCCAGGATCACGGCCACGCCGGACGCCGAGTCGTTGGCGCCGGGGACGGCCTTCGTGCGATTGGCCGGGATGGCGTCCTGGTCGGCGACGGGCCGGCAGTCCCAGTGCGCGCTGATCATCAGCGGCTCGCCGCCTGCGCCGAGTTGCGCAGAGAAGCGGGCGAGCAGGTTGTTGCCCTGGATCGGCTCGCTGCCGTCGGTCGGCTCGAAGGTGAAGGCTTGGTCCTTGAACTGCACGGCGCCCTCGGCCAGGGTCGTGCGCAGCCACTTGAGGGCCGCCGCGCGCTCGGGCGTGCCCGGCGCACGCGGGCCGAAGGCGACCTGCGTCTCGAGATCGGCGAAGGCGCGCGCGGCGTCGAAGGCAGGCACCTTGGGCGCGGGCGGGGCGGCCGCGCCGCTGCCACCACAACCGAAGGCACAGAGCAGCAGCGCCATGCAGGCCGCGAGGCCCGTCCGCGCCCAACGCAGCGGTCGATGCCTCATTGCCACAGCCTCAAATCACGGAACACCGCCACCGCACCGTTCTCCACATGGACCCCAACGCCGCCCGCGGCCAGAGCATCATCCTCCAGCCGGCCCAGTTCCTCGTCGTTGATGCTGTAGACGATGGACGAGCCCTGGCAGGTAACCTGGAACTCGTTGCCCAGGTCGCCCCCGCGCAGCGCCGCGACCTGGCCTGCCTCGAAGACCGTGTACTGGCCCTCCAGGCAGCGGCCGATGTAGTACTGGCCGGCACCGTTGAGCAGCAGGAAGTAGAAGCTATCGCCCGCCGGAGTGGCACGGAACAGCAACCCGTAGGCCGCCTGCACCGACCCCTGGACCGGCCGCGCGCGCACGCTCAGCCGCCCGTCGCCGAAATCGGTCGGCGCGGCGCGGAGCGTGCTGCGGCTGCCCTGGGCCGGCGCGCGAACGACCAGGCCGCCCTGCTCGTAGGCGTGATCGGCATCAAGCGGCCAGGCCCGCGCACCGAGATCCGCCAACAGTGGGTCGTCGAGCACGAGCTGCCCGGCCTCGCCGGCGCCCGCCGCGTTGGCCATCAGCTGGCCCGGCGCGGCCTCGGCGAGGACGACCAGATCATCAAAGGCGACCTCGCCCGCGCCCTGCAGGTAGACGCCCAGCGCCCCGTGGGCGAAGTAGTCATCCTCGAAGACCGCGACCTGCGCACCGTTGATGCTCAGGCGGTGCTGCGTGCCGACCGCGCTGATCTGCAGGGAGTTGCGCGCCCCGCCCGGGCGCAAGGCCTCGGTGTAGCCGGCGGCGCGCTGTTCGGGCACGCCGGCCTGGCAGCGACCGGCGTGGAAGCGGCCGTCGGGGGCGATGACCATGAAGTAGTAGTTGAGCGCGTCCTGGACCCGCCAGAGCAGACCGAACAGCGCACCCTGGCCGCCGGCGACCTGCCAGGTGTCGAGCCGCGCGGTGAAGTGGGTCAGGCCGTCGCTGCCGGGGCTCCAGGACATCAGGCTGCCCTGTGGGTCGGCGCTCTGCAGGCGGTAGGAGCCCTCGACCAGGTGGCGGCGGTCGTCCAGTGGCCAGTCGCCGGCCTGGGCGAAGTTGTCGAGCAGGAGCGGCCGCGGCGCGGGCGGGGCCATCGGCTCCTGGGCGGCGGGCCGCGCGGGGGCGGTGACCTGCAGGTCGCTGAAGCGCACGATGGCCGGCGCCTGGGCGATCAGCCCGACGCTGCCCGGCCCGGCGTGGGTCGGGTCGGCCAGGCTGGCGACAACCTTGTCGGCCAGGGTCAGCTGGAACTGCTCGCCCTGGGCCAGGACCTTCAGGCGCACCGGACCGTCGGCCGGCGCGGTGGCCTGGCCTTGGCGCACGACGATCTGGTGGCCGCCGACGAACTTGCCGAAACGCCAGACGCCGCTACCGTCGAGCGTGAAGCTGTACGCATTCTCCCACGAGCCGCCGACGCGCAGCAGCAGCCCGTACGAGCCGCCGGGGCCGAGGCTGAGCGGCTCGGCGGCGACGCTGACGCACACGTCGGCGCGGTCGAGCGGGGTGCTGAGCCAGCGCGGGTAACCACCGGCGCCGCGCGCGTCGATGACGTAGCCCTCGCCGTCGAAGCGGCTGAAGTCGTCCTCGAGCCAGCCGCGGCCGGCCTCGAGTAGCGGGTCGGCGAGCAGGATGGTTTCGGGCGGGGCGCCCGCGAGCGGCACGGTGGCCAGGGCCAGCCCCGCCGCGAGCAGGGCCAGACCTGCGAGGACCACCAGCCGTCGCGTCCGCGCCATCGCTACTCCGGTTCGGCGCTCGCCAGGTAGGCGGCGATCCGCGTGTCGTAATCGGCCGTGTGAGCGAACGCCTCGGCCGCTAGCAGCCGCCGCAGCGCCGGCGTCGTCTCGCCGTCGTGGGCCGCCAGATCGTCGAGAACTGTCTCGTACCGCTCGGGGTTACAGACGACGGTGACCCAAGTATGGTTCTTCGCCGCCGACCGGAGCATGGCCGGGCCGCCGATGTCGATCTGCTCGATGGCCTCGGCGACGGTCGTGCCGGGCCGGGCAATGGTCTGGGCGAAGGGGTAGAGGTTGACCACGACCAGGTCGATCGGCACGATGCCGTGGGCGGCGAGGGTGGTCCGGTGCTCGGCGGAGTCGCGGCGGGCCAGGAGCGCGCCGTGGACGGCGGGGTGCAGGGTCTTCACGCGGCCGTCGAGCAGCTCGGGGAAGCCCGTCAGCTGGCTGACATCGAGCACCTCCAGCCCCTGGGCCCGCAGGTGGGCGGCGGTGCCGCCGGTGCTGACCAGCTCGATGCCGCGGCCGGCCAGGTTGGCGGCGAAGTCCGCCAGCCCCGACTTGTCCGAAACGCTCAGTAGTGCCCGCGCGATGCTCGCCATCGTCAGTTCGTCTCCTCGTCCGCGCCGGCCACGGTCACGCGGCGGCCGTCCACCCGCACCCGCCCGGCTGCCAACCAGCCTAGCACCCGCACCAAGGCCTCGTGCTCGTGCGGCAGAATCCGCGCCTGCAGGCTCTCGGCGGTGTCATCGGCGGCCACCCGCACGGCGACCTGCTCGATCAGCGGCCCGCCATCGACCGACGCGTCGACGAAATGGACCGAACAGCCCGACACCCGGCAGCCCCAATCCAGCACCGCCTGATGCACCGCGAGCCCGTGCATGCCCGGGCCGCCGAAGGACGGTAGCAGGGCAGGGTGGGTGTTGATGACGCGGCTGGCGAACGCGTCGAGGAACGGCGCTGTCAGAATCTTCAGGTACCCCGCGAGCACCACCCACTCGCAGCCAGCCGCCCGCAGTTCGGCCGCGACCGCCGCGGAGTAGGCATCGCGCCCCGGATAGTCCGCCGTCTGCACCACCGCCGCTGGCACCCCCGCCGCCGCGGCCCGCTCCAGCGCGCGCACCCCCGGCCGGTCCGAGAGCACCAGCGCGACCGTCAAGGGCAGCGTCCCGCTCGCCACGGCGTCCAAGATCGCCTGCAGGTTCGTCCCCCCGCCCGAGACCAAGACACCAACCCGCATCGTCACTCCGCCGTCGCCCGGTATTATAGCCAAGCCGCAAGCGGGCGGCGAGCGGAGTTAACATAAGGCGTGGTGGTGGGGTGCGGTGCGGTGAGGGGCCGGGGGCAGCTCAGGCCGTGGTGGGTCGGTGGCGTGGTGATGGCCGGTGGGACGGGGGCGGCCGGGCCCCGCGAAGTAGCGCCGGCAGACGGCCGGCACTAGCTCCTATCTTGATTCGGCCTCCGCTGCGGCCGAGTCTATGGATGCGGACAAGAATGTCCGCGGTCCCAGTTAG
>DHNJ01000107.1:13627-13893 GCA_002409445.1 Armatimonadetes bacterium UBA5419
GGCGCCTCGCCTACGACATGCCGCTCCGGCTACCTTTGACCGACGCCAGCGCGTGGCGCGGGCTACCAGCTGAGGGACCGCCGGCGCCCTCGCCGGCATTGGGTGGTGTGCCGTGGGGCTAACGCGCTGCGGACAAGAGTGTCCGCGGTCCCGGGCGATTCGGTGGCGCTCCTTTGGGCACTGCCGCCGGCGGCAGGCGTCCGACCCACATCCTGCTTCGGCCTCCGCTGCGCTGCGGCCGATTCTAAGGTCGCGGGCTATCAGCC
>DHNJ01000107.1:14078-18485 GCA_002409445.1 Armatimonadetes bacterium UBA5419
GCCACATGGGTGGATCTGGGCGGCGGCACACCGGCTGTACGCCAGACGGCGCAAGCTGCCCCGGTCCCGGGCCAGTCCACCGCCTCGCACGCGCGCGTTGACACCACGGCGGGGTGGTGGTAGAGTGGCTTGCTGCAGAGGGCGCGTAGCTCAGTTGGTTAGAGCGCATGCTTGACATGCATGAGGTCAGGGGTTCAAGTCCCTTCGCGCCCATCTCTGGCGGTCCGTGTGGGCCCGGCGGTTTGGCTGGGTGGGGCGGTGGGCGGCGCTGAGATCGACCGTGGTGAGGAGTGCAGGACATGGGCAGACGATACGGCCGCCGTGGGGCGCCCGTGGTGATGGATCCGGACAACGAGCTGGATTACAAGAATCACAACCTTTTAGTGCGTTTTTTGACCGAGCGGGGCAAGATCCTGCCGCGCCGCCAGACCGGTTTGAGCGCGCGGTATCAGCGCCTGCTGACCCAGGCCATCAAGCGCGCGAGAGAGATCGGTTTGCTGCCTTACGCGCGCGAAGACTAGCCTGCTCGCACATGCCTAACGACTGGGCGCCCGGCTCCGCTGCGGTGGAGACCGGGCGTTGTGCGTTGGGAGGGGGCCGCTGTGCCGCGCGCTGACGGCCCGTCGCTCGCGGCGCTGGCGGCTGGCGCCGCGGCGCGCGTCACGCTGCGCGGTGAGCCCGTGCTCGACTACCTGCTGGGCAGCCTCGTCTACTGCGCGCGTCACCCTGCCGACCTACCAGGCCTCGTGCCGCGAGCGCTGGGCTGGTACCGTCATCTGGCTAGCCGCGACATTCGCTTGCCCTTCGGCCTGGTGCTCGATCTGGGCTACGTTCTGCTCGAGGGTGAGGACTTCCACTTCCGCGACTACTTCGCTGACCGCCGCCTGCCGCCCGCCGAGCGCGACTGGCGGGAGGCGTACGAGCAGGCCGTCGTCCTGCGCCGGCTGCGCGAGTCGGCGGGCGAGCGGCTGCGGCAGCTGTTGCAGCACACCGCGACGGCCGACGAGGCGTTGGTGCTCGCCCTCGAGCTGCTGCTGGAGCCCGTCGCGGCGACCCTGAGCCAGCAGTTCGGGTTCGAGCTGGCCGGCTTTGACCTGCCCGACTTCAACCCCGCCGACCTGCCGGCCCACCTGCACGCGTTCGAGGCGGCGATCGAGCGGCCCGGCGTGGTTGCCGCGCAGCTGCGCGAAGTGGTCGCGCAGGCGGGCTGGCTGGACCTGGACCAGCGGCTGGCCGCCGAGGACTTTTATGAGCTCGAGCATATCCGCGTCTTCCCTCGCGCCAGCCTGCGCGAGGTGGCGCGGGGCATCAAGCGCACCGAGCGGCTGCTGGGCACGCTACCCGCGGTCGATGCGCGGCGACTGCGCGAGCGCGCCCTGGCGCGCACCACACTCGACTCCGTGGGCACCTACCCGGTCGGCGGGATCGCCGAACTGGGCACCCGCGGCCCGCTGGAGAACCTGGCAGCGTCCGAGCTGTTGTACCTCGAGCCCGAGGCGGAGCTCGACCTGTTCGGGCTGCGGCTGGTCGAGGACGAGCTGCTGCGCTGGCAGCGCGACGGCGCGGCGCTGCATCTGCTGCGCCGGCGCTACGTCTTCGTCGTCGACGAGTCCGACGCGCTATTCGGGCCGGTGACCGCCGGCGACACGCGGCATGGGCTGCGCGGGGTCAAGCTGCTGCGCTGCTTGCTTGGGCTGGTGCTGGCGCTGGTGGGCGACTTGGCGCGGGTGTTCGGGCATGACGATGCGCGGTTCGACCTTGTGCTCGTCCAGCCGGAGGGCTCGACCGCGGCGCTGGCGACGGACCGGCGGGAGGTCGCGGAGGTGCTGCGGCTGCTGCTGGCCGAGCGCGAGGCGACGGGCACGGCGCGGGTCGAGGTCAGCACTGGCACGGTCGCCGAGACGCTCCGCGGGTGGCGGCCGGAGACCGACCGCGCGGGCTACCTGGTGGCACTGGCGCCGAGCGCGGCCCTGGCGCCGAACGAGGGCTGGCGGCCGCCGCCCGGTCTGCGTTACGTCGGCCAGCCCGTGCGGGTTGGTGCGGAGCCGCCCACGGCGGGGGCCATCGATGTTACCCTGGACCCGGTCGGCAGCTTGCGCGCCGCGCGGTTGCGCCTGCTGGGAGCGCTGTTCGCCTGATGTCGCCGCACTTCTTCGCTAGCACCGACGAGTTGGTCGCGGCCCTCGCGCTGCTCGCCGAACCCGCCGCCTGGCAGCGCCCTGTGCGCCGCCTGCGGCTGGCGACGGCCAGCGGCGAGCCGGCCTGGGTGCTGGTCGCCGCGAGCCCGCTGGCCGGGCTGCCCGCGGGTCCGGCGGTCAACGCGCAGCCCGGCGCGGTCGAGGTCGATGGGCCGAACGGGCCGACGGCTTACGTGGTCGAGGCGACCGACGACCTGGCGCACTTGGCGCAGGCGGTGCCGTTCGTCGCGCGCGAGCCTGGCGCGACCGGGCGCACGTACGTGGAAGTGCCCGACGAGGACACGCTGGGCGAGGTCGTGCGGTCGATCCTGGTGCTGGGCAACGACCGCGTCGCGCTGCTCGGCCTCGAGGGCGGGCGCGCGCTGGTGCGGGTGGACGGCCTGAACACGTTCCTCTGGACGGAGTGGGCGCGGCGCGACGACTTGCGGCTGTACGAGCCGGCGACCGGGCAGCCGCGGCTGCTGCTGCCCGCGGGCTGGGATCATCCGCTGGGGGCGCATCTCGACCTCGGCGCGGGCCGGGAGCTGTGGCTGGCCGAGGAGCACGGGCGGTGGCGGCGGGTGGGCGGCGCGCTGCGCGACGTCTACGACCACCTGCGGGTCGAGGCGGCTGGGCTGCACGCGGAGATCCTGCGGCCGTCGACCGACCCGCCCCGGGTCAGCGTGGCGCTGCGGCTCGAGCCGAGCCAGGGCGCGGAGCGGCCGGGGCTGTGGCGGCTGGAGGCGGCCGACCGGCCAGTCCTGGAGCAGCTGCTGAGCGAGGCAGCGGAGGCAGAGCTGGCGGCGCTGCAGGCGGCGGTCGTGCAGGAGCCTGGGCGGCGCGAGCCGACGATCGTCCTGGTCGAGCGCCCCGGCGCGGCGGCGAGCGCGCCCTTGGCGTTGGCCGGCGTCGCGGCGTATGTTGGCCGGCTCAGCGCGGAACATCTCTACGTGCCGCAGGGCTTTCGGCTGGCGCCGGTGCTCTCGCGCCGCGGGCTGGTCGACTGCCTCGGCCTGAGCGAACAGCACCTGACCCTGATCGAACCCGAGGACGAGGCGCACATCCGGCTCTGGCGGGTGCCGCGCGAGGGGCTGCGGCCGCTGGTTGAACTGGTTGATTACCTGGTCGGCGAGGCGGAGCCGGAGGTGGCGCGGCTGCTGGCAACGGCGGCGAGCCAGCTGGACCTGCACGCGCCCGACGGCGAGCCCGAGCCGGCCGAGCGGGTTGGCTTCTGGCGGCGGCTGTTGCGGCGGTAGCTACTGGCCGGCGGTGGCCCAGAGGCGGCGGCCGTAGGCGGTCGCGTCCGTGCTCCACTGCGCGATCCAGCGGTCCAGCAGAGCCTGCAGGCGCGCCGGCGGGAGGACCGCGGCGACAGCCTCGACGCCGCGCAGAACCTCGGCCTCACCTTCGCCCCGCGGCCCGCGCACGCGCGTCGCTAGGCGCCGCAGCAAGCCCTCCTCGACCGCCTCCAGCCAGGCTGATTCGGGGCGTTCGAGGGTCAGGCGCAGGCCCGGCAGAGCGGCTTCGAGCTCGTGCTTGGGCAGGGCCAGGAGCGCTTCGAGCGCGCGGCTGGCCTCGGGCCGGCTGGGGCGCTCGGCGAGGCGGTCGACGGTGTAGGCGAGGGCGAGCCAGGCGCCGACCTCGCGGCCGGTGCGCTGCCGGGCCATGGCGCGGAGCGGGTCGAGCAGCGGGCGCAGGACGACCTCGTCGCCTGGCCGCGCGCCGGCGCCGAGGGCCAGCGCGAGCCAGGACCACTGTGTCGGCTCGCGGCGCCAGAGCTCCTCGGTGCTGCGGGCGAGGGCTAGCCAGTCGCGCTGGTGCCAGGCGCGCAGGAGGCGACCGGCGTGGGTCGAGATGCGGGCTTCGAGCCGGGCGATCAGTTCGGCGTCACGGGCGTCCGGCGGTTGGGCCAGGAGCGCAAGGTAGGCGGCCTCGATCGCACCCGGGTCGCGCGAGTCCTCGGCGGCCTGGGCCGCAAGGCGGAGGATGGCGGGGCCGTTGGCGCCCAGGTCGGGGCGGCGGGTCTCGGTCAGCCAGCCGGGCACCCAGCCGGCGATCAGGCGCGCGGCGGCCAGTGGTTCAAGGCGCTCGGCCTGTTCCATCGCCGCCCGCCAGAGGTGCAGCGCCTGCGCCGGCTGGACCGGGGCCCAGGCGCGGCCGGCGGCTTCGAGCCCGAGCGCGGCCGGGACCGGGGCGCCCAGCCGCCCCGCGACGCGTTCGAGGGCGACGC
>DHNJ01000305.1:0-194 GCA_002409445.1 Armatimonadetes bacterium UBA5419
GCGAAGGCGGCGGCCGCCGCGGGGGCGAGGGCGCGGTCGGCGACGGTGTCGGTCAACGTGCCGTCGAAGGCCCAGTGGGCGGCGTAGGTGGCGACGGCGTTGGGGCTGGAGACGCGGACCTCGTCGATCGCGCCGGTGAAGGGGCCGATGTCGAGCGGGCCGATGGTCAGCGGCGCGCGCAGGCCGGCGGCGGG
>DHNJ01000305.1:201-2383 GCA_002409445.1 Armatimonadetes bacterium UBA5419
TGTCCAACAGCTTCGGCTTCGGCGGCACCAATGCGGCCGTGATCTTCAAGAAGGTCGACTGACTTGGCCAAGGCTCCGTCCCGCCGCACCCCCAAGGTTCGCATTCCCAAGTCGCGCGTTCCGAAAAAGGGCGGCGGGGGCGGGGCGGGGCGTTTCGGTGCGTTGGCCGTCGACGTCGAGCCAAGCCACGAGGCCGTCCCAGCCGGCGCGCAGGTGGTACCACTGGCCGACGACGGGCGCGATCTTGACCTGCGCGCGCGGCTCCCAGCCGCCGATGACGACGAAGAACGAGAAGTTGGCGCCCTCGACCGACGGGTCGACGCGCAGCTGGTACTCCTCGTTCTTGCCGATGATGCGGGCGCTGGCGGGCGTGTCGTCGAAGCGCACCCAGAGGTCGATCTCGAGGCCTGGGGCGAGGCGCAGCGACGGGTCGTCGGTGACGGTCACGCGGTCGCCATCGAGGGCCAGGGCCTGCCCCGCTTGGCCGGCGACGAAGCGCGGGGCGGGGTGGTAGGCGTCGCGGCCGGCGGGCCCCTGGTCGCGCAGCTCGCCGTCGAAGGGGAGGCGGACGCCAGGCTGGGCCAGGGCGGCGGTCGCGGCTAGCAGCGTGAGGAACAGGGGGCGCATCGCGGTGCTCCGTGGGCCAGTGTTCGGCGACGCGGCGCGGGGTCCTTGAGTGGCGCGCAGGTTCCGCCGGGACGCCGGCGAATCGACGGGCATGTAGAGACCGGGATGCCCCTTATGCCCCGACGCAGCTTCCTCCAACTCGCCGCGGCCAGCCTCCTGGCCGGCTCGACCAGCCGCGCCCAGGCCGAGCCGCCGCCGCACATCGTCTTCTTCCTGACCGACGACCTGGGCTACGGCGACCTCGGCTTCAATGGCGGTCAGTTCGCGCCGACGCCGAACATCGACCGCTTCGCGGCCGAGGGCACACGGCTCGAGCAGTTCTACGTGGCCGCGCCGATCTGCTCGCCCAGCCGCGCGGGCGCGACCACGGGTCAGTGCCCCGGCCGCTGGCGGATCACCAGCTTCCTGCAGACCCGCGCGGGCAACCGGGCCTGCGAGCAGGCCGACTACCTCGACCCGGCGGCACCGTCGTTGGCCCGCACGCTGCGCGCGAGCGGCTACGCCACGGGGCACTTCGGCAAGTGGCATCTGGGCGGCGGGCGCGACGTACAGGACGCGCCGAAGTTCGCCGCGTACGGCTTCGACGAGCACGTCAGCACCTACGAGAGCCCCGAGCCGCACCCGGACATCACCTCCGGCGATTGGATCTGGTCGCCGGACGACAAGGTCAAGCGCTGGGACCGGACGCGGTTCTTCGTCGACCAGGCGCTGGACTTCCTCGGCCGCCACCGCGACCAGCCGTGCTACGTCAACATCTGGCCCGACGATGTCCACACGCCGTGGGTGCCGAGCAGCGAGCGGCTGACCGAGTACCCCGACGGCCCCGAGGAGCAGCGCAAGTTCGCCGCCGTGCTGGACGAATACGACCGGCAGTTCGGGCGCTTCCTCGCGGGCCTGGAGCGGCTGGGGCTGGCCGACAACACGCTGGTCATCTTCACCAGCGACAACGGCCCGATGCCGACCTTTGGCGGGCGGCGGACCGGCGGCCTCCGGGGCAGCAAGTTGAGCCTCTACGAGGGCGGTATCCGCATGCCCACGGCCATCCGCTGGCCCGGTCACGTGCCCGCCGGCCGCATCGACCGCGAGAGCATCGTCAGCACCCTCGACTTGTTCCCGACCCTCTGCGGCCTTGCCGGCGCGCCGCTGCCAGCGGTCGAGTTCGACGGCGAGGACCGCGGGAGCGTGCTGCGGGGCGAGGCCAGCGCGCGGACCAAGCCGCTGTTCTGGGAGTACGGCCGGAACGACGAGAGCTTCGCCTACCCAGGCGGCCAGGGGCGCAGCCCGAACGTGGCCGTGCGGGAAGGGCGCTGGAAGTACCTGGTCCAAGCCGACGGCAGCCGCGGCGAACTCTACGACCTGCAACGCAACCCTGGCGAACGCGTGGAGCGCAGCGCCGAGGAGCCGGACCTGGTCGCGCGGCTGCGGCGCCTGGCCCTCGACTGGCGCGCGTCGCTGCCGGGGGTGGAGGGCCTGAAGTAGGTGTTGCGAGGGACGGCCGGTGTCCCAACCGGCATTGCTCGATGCAACCTTGTTTCGGCCTTCGCTGCGCTGCGGC
>DHNJ01000305.1:2522-6371 GCA_002409445.1 Armatimonadetes bacterium UBA5419
GCTGCGGCCGAGTCTAAGGTCGCGGGCTGGCAGCCCGCGCCACATGGGTTGGATCTGGGTAACTGCTGCGCCCGTCGCCCCTTGACCCCGATCGCTCGTGAAGGCTACGCTCCGGGTGACGTCGGAGCGGAGCATGGTGCAGGCGGTACCTAGTTTCGAGGCCTACTTCGAGCGGCGGCCGGCGCCGGCGCGGGTGGGGGTGGTTTGTCTGGGGCACCATCTCTACTGGCCGCAGTTCGCCGGGTTGCGCGAGGAGTTGCTGGGCAACTACGAGGTTTTCCTCGCCGGCGTGCGGGCCTGTGAGGTCGAGCTGGTCGACGCCGGCTTGTGCGATGACCCGCTGTCGGGGGCGGCCGCGGCCGACGCGCTGGTGCGGGCCGATGTCGACCTGGTCATCGCCTACCTGGCGACCTACACGCCCTCGGCGCACCTGCAGCCGATCGCCCAGCGGACGGGGCGGCCGGTGGTCTTGGCGGCGCTGCAGGCGGAGGCGGCGCTGGACTATGCGCGGGCGACGACCTACAGCCAGCTGGTCAACGACAGCATCGTCAGCCTGCCCGAGATCTGCTGCGCGCTGCGGCGGACGCGGCTGGAGCCGGCGGATGCGATCGTCGGGCAGTTGCGCGACGACCCGCGGGCCTGGGGGCGGCTGCGGCAATGGTGCGATATCGCGCGGGTCCTGCACGTGTTGCGGCGCGGGCGGCTGGGGCTGATGGGGCATGTCTACGAGGGCATGCTGGACATGAACAGCGACCCGACGATGGTCACCGGGCAGCTGGGGCCGCATGTCGCGCACCTCGAACTGGACGACCTGGCGGCCGAGGTCGAGGCGGTCGACGAGGCGGCGGTCGACCGGCAGCTGGCGCTGGTGCGCGAGATCTTCGAGTTCCCGCAGCCGGGCAGCGACCCGATCGCTGGGCTGGTCGACGAGGGCGAGCTGCGCTGGGCGGTGCGGGTCTCGGTCGGGCTGGAGCGGCTGGTCGCCAACCATCAGCTGGCCGGCCTGGCCTACTATCACCGCGGCCGGCCGGGCGCGCCGCAGGAGCGGCTGGGCAGTAGCCTGACCATCGGCTGTTCGCTGCTGACCGGGCGCGGGGTGCCGATTGCCGGCGAGCTGGACCTGAAGAACTGCGTGGCCATGCTGATCCTCGACCGGCTCGGCGCGGGCGGCTCGTTCGCCGAGATCCACCCGATCGACTTCCCGGGCAACTTCGTTCTCGTCGGCCACGATGGCCCGCACCACATGGCCATCGCCGCCGGCCGGCCGGTGTTGCGCGGGCTGACCGTGCTGCACGGCAAGGCCGGTCGCGGGCCCGGCGTCGAGTTCGCCATCCGCCACGGCGCGGTGACCATCGCCGGGCTGACCGAGACGGCCGACGGCGGATACCGGCTGGTCGTCGCCGAGGGCGAGTCGCTGCCCGGGCCGATCCCCGCGACGGGCAACACCAACACCCGCGTGCGGTTCGGGCCGGACATCGCCGACTTCCTCGAACGCTGGTCGCTGGCCGGCCCGACGCACCACTTCGCCCTCGGCGTCGGCCATCAGGCGGACACCCTGGCGCGCCTGGCGCACGTGCTGGGCATCGAGTGCGTCGTCGTCCAGCGCGCCTGAGGAGGCTGGCCATGCTCGCCAACGTGACCCTGGAGCTGTCGCTCAAGCCGTTCTGGGAGGCCGACCCGGAGCCGGTCTGCCGGCGCATGTTCCGCCAGTGGCTGCCGCTGATCGGCCAGGCGCGGCAGGTCTCGGTCATGCTCTGGACCGCCGACGGCAGCGAGTTGCTCGACTACGCGGGCCGGCTGGACGACGAGATCGAGTGGGCGCGGTACATCGGCGGCGCCACGCCGCGGCAGCCGGTGCCGGGCGACCCGGAGGGCGTCTGCCTGCACAGTCGCGCGTACCTCTACCGCGACAACCCGCCGGTCCACACCTACCGCAGCCTGGCGGCGATCGTCGCGACACTGAAGCGGGTGGGCGCGGAGGTCACCGGGCTGCCGGTGCGGGTCGGCTCGACCTTCGACCCGGGTCCGGAGTTCGCGCGCTCTAGCTTCAAGTACGAGCGGCACCCGGAGGTCTGCCTGGCCGAGACGATGGGCCGGGCCAGTTTCGTCTGCTGCTACGCCACGCTGCACGCCGACGACCGCGCCTATGCCGGCTTCCCGCAGGGCATCCCCGAGGGCACGACCGTCGGCACCTTCCTCGGCCGCCAGAGCCAGCACTTCCTGCGCGACCTCGGCTTCGACTACCTCTGGCTGTCCAACGGCTTCGGCTTCGGCCTGGAGACCTGGGCCAGCCGCGGGGCGCTGTTTGACGGCTCGGAGTTCGACCCGGACGCGCGGGCGGAGCTGCGCGAGCGGCAGCTGGGTTTCTGGCGCGATTTCCGCGCCGAGTGCCCCGCCTACCCACTGGAGGTTCGCGGGACGAACCTGACGACGGGCATCGACCTGGCCACCGACGCGGTGCCGATGGACGAGATCTACGCGGGTGGGTGGCTCGAGCTGCCGCCGCCGAACTCGCCCTGGGCAGCGCTGAACCGCGACTTCGGCTTCGAGCTGGCCGGCTACCTCTCGCACATCGCCGAGTTGCCGGGTGAGGGCTACCCGTTCCGCTTCTACACCCACGACCCGTGGTGGCTCAACAGCCCCTGGCTCGACCGCTACGGCCGCGAGCCGCACGACATCTACCTGCCGCTGTCGGTCGCGCGCCTGGGCGCGGGCGGCGCGGCGCCCGACTTTGCCGAGGCCACGCACATCTCCGGCGACGCGGCCCTGGCGCAGGTGGTGGCGGATCTGTCCAAGCAATTGCGCTGGGATCCGGAAGACAGCCTGGCGCGCCTGGTGGGGGATATTCCCGCGCTGCGCATCACCGGCGGGCTGCGCGCGGCCGCGGGCGGCGCGCGTCAGGCCGGGCAGCGCCTGGCCGAGAACGTGTCCGAATACCTGGCCGAGGAAAACGGCATGCTGCTGGGACGGCCGGCGCTGGAGCAATGGCGCCTGGACCTGGCCGACCTGAACACCCGCGCCGACGCGCTGGCGCGTTCCGCGGCTGCGCTGCAAACCCGCCTGGCCACGGCCGGCGCAAAGCGGGGCGCCTGATCCATGTTCCCCTTGCTGCGCCTGTTTCGCATCATCGTCGTCTCGCTGCGCTACGGCCTGGACGAACTCGTGCTGTCCAGTCTGAACCCCCCGCTGGCCACCTGCCTGCTGCGCGTCATCCGCCTGGGCACGCGGCCGCGCAAGCCGCGCGGCTTGAGGCTGCGCCTGGCATTGGAATCGCTGGGCCCCATCTNNGCGCCTGGGCGCGGGCGGCGCGGTGAGCCCGCTGACCAGCGTGTCGCTGCTCTCGGTCGATGACAGCTACGGCGAACTGCCCGACCAGGTGCCGCTGGAGTGCCAGCCGCACCTACTCGAGGCGCTGCGGTGCATGCCGGACGAGGCCGGGCCGCTGGTCTGGGTCTACCCGTGGGCCGAGTACGACGAGCGGACGTTCGGGCCGGAGCCGCGGCTGGCGGAGGTGTTCGCCGGCGACTGGATGGTCCGCGGCTTCATCAACGCCGGGCTGCCGCTCAACTCGGTCGTCTCGACGACCAATTGGCTGGCGGCGGCGGACCTGCCGCTGTGGCGCGAACGGGTCCTGGTCACGCCGGCGCCAGACGCGGGGACGCCGCTGTCGGCGGCGCTGCTGGCGCACGCGGCGGCGGGCGGGGCGGTGCTGCTGTACGGCTCACTGGCGGCGGCCGACGAGCGGTGGCTCGAGCTGCTTGGCCTGGCCCGCGCCGAGCCGCTGGAGGGCGAGTTCGAGGTCGAGGTCGCGGCGGACGCGCTGGACCGCGTGGGCGACGGCAGCCGTGG
>DHNJ01000046.1:0-5704 GCA_002409445.1 Armatimonadetes bacterium UBA5419
CGCCGCCCGCGGCAACCTCGGCCAGGCCCGCGCCGGCCTGCGCGAGGCCGAGCTGGGCCGTAGCGAGGCCGCCATCCGCGCCAGCGAGCTGCTCGCCGCCCAAGCCGGTCTGCGCGCCGCCCAGGCCGACCGTCGCCTAGCCGCCGAGCAGGTCGTCAAGACCGAGATCCGCGCGCCCGTCGCCGGCCGCCTGACCGCCCTTAGCCTGCAGGCCGGTGCGATGGCGATGCCCGGCATGCCCGCGATCAGCATCGAGACCGAGTCCGCCGCCGAGCTTGTCTGCCTGGCCACCGCCGAGCAGCGCGCCGACCTGCGCCCCGGCCAGGCCGCCCAGGTCCGCCTGGAGGGCAGCCGCAGCAGCCACGCCGGTGTGATCAGCGAGGTCGCCACCTCCGCCGAGGGCGACGGCCGCACCTACCGAGTCCGCTTGACCGTCGCCGGCGGCGGCCTGCTGCCCGGCGCGCGCGCCACCAGCCTGGTCGAGGTGGCCGCCGTCGAGGCCGCGCTGGCCGTGCCGCGCGCCGCCGTCGTCGACCTCGACAGCGACGCACCGTACGTCTTCGTCCTCCGCGACGGTCGAGCAGTCAAACGGCCAGTGACCCTCGGTCTGCGCGGCAACAACCTCCTCCAGATCGTCGAGGGCCTGGCCGCCAGCGATCAGGTCGTGCTCGAGGGCAACGACACCCTCCACGACGGCGAGCCGGTCGAGGTCCGCTGAGCGATGCTGCTCACCCGCCTGGCCATCCAACGACCGCTGCTGGTGGGTCTGGTAAGCGTGGCGCTCTGCGTCGCGGGCATCGTCGCCGGCTCGCGCCTGCCGGTCGACCTTAACCCCCAGGCCGACCTGGCCACGATCACCGTCCTCTGTGTCGTCCCCGGCGCCAGCCCGACGACCATCGAGTCGCTGGTCGCCAAACCACTCGAAGAAGCCCTGCGGCCCGTGCCGCAGCTGCGGCACCTGGGCACCATCAGCCAGGACAGCGCCCTCTTCGCCTACGCCGAGTTCGAGATCGGCAGCGACTCCGAAACCGCCCTGGCCAACTGTCGCGAGGCGCTGGCCAACGCGCGCCAGGAGTTCCCGGCCAACATGCAGGACCCGCTGCTGGCCAAGCTCGACATCAACGCCCAGCCCGTGCTCTTCCTCGGCCTCGCCGGCGACCGCGAACTGGACGAGCTGCGCGCCCTGGCCAAGGACGTCGTCGAGCCGCGGCTGCGCGCCGTGCCGGGGGTGACCGCGGTCGAGGTCATCGGCGGCGAGCGGCGCGAGGTGGCGGTCGAGGTCGACCGGGTCAAGCTGCTCGGCTCGGGGCTGACGCTGAGCCGGCTGGCCCAGATCGTCCAGGCGGCGAACATGAACGTGCCCGGCGGCACGCTCGAAGAGGGCGACCGAGCGCGCGGCGTGCGGCTGGTCGGCGCACTGGCCAGCCTGGACGAGCTGCGCGCCGTATCGCTGCCGCCGACGGACGACCCGCGCGCGCTGATCGAAGGCGCCATGCGCCCGCGGCCACCGCACCAGCCGCAGCGCGCCCTGCGCCTCGGCGACATCGCCGGCGTCCGTGTGCGCGCCGTGCCTGAGCCGGTGCGCGTCCGCCTCGGCGGCCAGCCCGCGGTCGGCCTGATCGTCACCAAACGAGGCGACGGCAATACCATCCGCGTCGCCCGCGACGCCACCGAAGCCGCACTGTCAGCCCCGCTGCCGGCCGACGTGCACATCGAGGTCGCCCGCGACCAGGCCCAGACCGTCAGCGAAGCGCTGTCCGACGTGACGACCAGCCTGGTCCTGGGCATCCTGCTCTGCGCCTGGGTCGTCGGCGTCTTCCTCCGCGACCGCTGGGCCACGCTGATCGTTGTCTGCACGATCCCCATCTGCCTGCTCGGCGCGCTCGCCCCGATGTCCTGGGCCGGCAACACCCTCAACCAGATGACCCTGCTCGGACTCGCCTTGTCGATCGGCATCCTGGTCGACGACAGCATCGTTTGCATCGAGGCCATCATCCAACGCCTGCGCGCCGGTGAGCCGCCCGCCGAGGCCGCCTTCCACGGCCGCAACGACATCGCCCTCGCCGACACTTCGACCACGCTGATCGACTTCGCCGTGTTTATCCCGGTCGCGGTCATGGCCGGCACCGTCGGCCAGTTCTTCCGCGACTTCGGCTTCGTCATCGCCGTCGTGGCTGGCCTCAGCCTCCTCGCCGCCTACACCGTGGTGCCCTCGCTTGCCACCTTGATCTACGCCCGCCGCCCGCCGGCCGCGGGGGCGCTGGATGACTCGCCGCGGATGGTCCGTCTCCAGGACACCTACGCCCGCGCACTCGAATGGGCCCTCCGCCACCGGCGGCTGACTCTGGGTGCCGGCTGGGCGGCGCTAGCTGGCGCGGGACTACTGGCCTGGGCGGTGCTACCGATCGACCTGATCCCCGCCGCCGACCTGGGCACCCTGGCAATCAATGTCGAGATGCCCGCCGGCTCGAGCTTTGAAGCCACCGAGTCGACCGTCGCCGAGATCGAGCGGCTGCTGGCCGACATCCCGGAGCTGGGCACCACCTTCGCGACCATCGGTCGCGTCGAGATTGGCTTTGGCGTCGTCAGCCGCGTTGGCCCGCGCCAGGCACAACTCAACATCAGCCTACTCGAGCGCCCCACCCCGCTCGACTACCTGCTCCTCCGCGCCCACAAGCACCGCCGGCGGAGCGACGACGACATCGCCGCCGAGGTGCGCGAGCGGCTCCGCGCCGTGCCCGGCGCGACGATCCACGTGATCGCTGTCCACGGCTGGGGCGGTTCGGGCGCGCCGGTGGACTTCAGCCTCTACGGCCGCGACGTCGACCGCCTGGGCGCCGCCGGGGCGGAGATCCTCGCCCGCCTCGACCGCCTGCCCAGTCTGCTCAACCCCGACCTGGCCTGGCGCCTGGGCGAGCCGGAGCTGCAGGTCGAGATTGAGCCGGATCGCGCCCGCGAATATTACGTCTACGCCGGGCAGGTGGCCAACGAGCTGCGCACCGCCGTCGCCGGCACCGACGCGGGCAACCTCGAACTGGGCGAACAGACGCTGCCCATCCGCGTCCGCCTGCGCCCCGAGGACCGCCGCAGCGAGACCGACATCGCCCGCCTGCCCGTCGGGCCGGGGCCCAGCCGGCCGGTGATGATCAGCGACGTAGCCCGCCTGCAGTCGGTCGCCGGCCCGACTCGAATCGACCGGCGCGACGGCCAGCGCGACCTGAACATCAAGGCCTACCTGGCCCCCGATGTCAGCCTCGGGCACGCGCAGGCCGATATCGAACGCGTGCTGGCCGAGGTCGGCGTGCCGCGCGAAGGCAGCCGACCGGCCGACACCGACGCCTACCGCGACCTGCGCTGGGGCTGGCGCGGCGACGCTTCGACCATGGCCGAAAGCACTAAGTACCTCGCGGGCACCGCCCTGGTCGGCATCATCCTGACCTACCTGGTCATGGCCGTGCTCTTCAACAGCGCGCTCCACCCCTTCACCATCATGCTCTCGGTGCCCATGGCCGGGACCGGCGGCCTGCTGCTGCTGGCGGCCTGGGGCAGTAGCCTGTCGATCGTCTCGGGCATCGGCTTCATCCTGCTCATCGGCATCGTCGTGCGCAACGCGATCCTGCTGCTCGACTACACCTTCCAACAGCGTGCTGAAGGCGTGCCGCGCCATGACGCCGTTGTCGCCGCCGGCCGGCGCCGTCTGCGGCCGATCATCATGACCACGCTGACCACCGTCGTGGGCATGCTGCCGGTCGCCTTGGGCCTCGGCGCGGGCGCCGAGGTCCGCTCGCCCATGGCGGTCGCAGTGATCGGCGGTCTCCTCCTGAGCACGCTGCTGACGCTGATCATCATCCCCGTGACCTACACGGTCCTCGACGACTGGGTCGGCGGCCGCACCAGCCCGGCAACCGACACGGCACCCGCCGCCTCGACGCCAGAGTCGTAATACTTCGCAACATCCGCAGGCATTTGGGGCTTGCTTCGCCGGGCGTGTCCGCTATACTCATTGCTTAACCAGGTTACCTAATCGACTGATCCGGGTAAGGGGAGGTCGTCAGGGGCCAGAGGAGAGCGACGATGGCAGCTACTCAACATAAGACGTGGGACGTGGTCGAGACCGCTGATATCGTGGCCGACGAGCCGGAGGCGGATGAGACCGGCGAGGCCGAGCGCGAGCCGGTCGCGACGATGCCCGCCGAGGATCTCGTTCGGGCCAGTGCCTCGACGATGGCCGTCGCCAATGCACCGCGCCACGCGGCCCTCCTCACGCGGGAGGAAGAAATCGAACTCGCCCGGCGCATCGAGTTGGGCGATGAAGAGGCCCGCCGCCAGCTGATCGAGGCCAACCACCGGCTGGTCTTCAGTGTGGTCAACAAGCACCGCTACTCGGGCGTGCCGATCGAGGATCTGGTCCAGGAAGGCTTCCTGGGGCTGATCGCGGCCGCCGACAAGTTCGACCGCCACCGCGGTTGCCGCTTCTCGACGGTCGCGACGATCTGGATCCGCGCGCACGTGCTGCAGGCGATCCAGGAGTTGCGGCCGATGATCCATGTTCCCCAGCGCGTGGCCAACGCGGCCAAGCGCGTCTGGCGGGCGACCGAAGAGATGACCCAGGAGCTCGAGCGCCGGCCGACCAGCGAGGAGCTGGCCAACAAGCTCAGCCTCGAACCCGAGCGAGTCGACGAGTTGATCCGCATCACGCCGGATCTGCTCAGCCTGGACGAGCCGATGGGCGAGGACGGCGATGGCGCGATGGTCGAGATGATGGCCGACGACGTGCAGACCTCGCCGCCGCTCGCCGCGCAGCGCTCATGCCTCAAGGGCCAGCTCTCCGCCGCACTCGACCGTCTGAGCGAGCGCGAGCAACTGATCCTGCGCATGCGCTTCGGCCTCGATGACGGCCAAGAGCACACGCTCGACCAGATCGGCCGCCGCTTCTCCCTGACCCGCCAGCGGATCAAGGAGATCGAGACGACCGCGCTGGCCAAGCTGCGCCAGGAGGCGACGCCGGGCCAGACCCTGGACGCCGGCTGGGCCGCCAACTAACCCCGATAGACCGCAGCGGCGCAGCCGCCGCGTGCTATGCTGAACGCATGCGCACGCTGCTGATCGCCTGCTTGTTTGCCACGGCCGTCTGCGCCCAGGATGTCACCATCGGAGGGCGCGTCGACCTCGAGGCACGGCTGAGCCGCAAGGTGTCGTTCGGCTTCGGGCCCGAGGCCGGGCTCGACCTCACCTTCGTCCAGCCCGGCCTCCTGCACGGCTACGCTGACCTGCGGATCAACGACGACCGGCTCTGGCTGGATGAGTTCTACCTCATGTTCCCGCCGACCCGCCGCGTCGTCGACGTGACCCTGGGCCGCTTCCGCTTCCCGCATGGCTCGCGCGACCTCGATCGCCTCGACCGCTACGCGTCCGGCGCACCGTCCTTCCTGACCGAAGACGGCGACGTGCTCTTCGACACCTATGGCCAGGGCCTGATGCTCAGCCGCGAGTTCGACCTGGGCGGCTTCTCGACGCTCACCGGCGCGCTGTACGGCGTTAACACGCGTGGCGACAACTTCGCCTGGGGCGGCCAGCTCGAGGCGCGGCGCCACGGGTTCCAGGGCGTCGCTGGTTGGTTTCACGGCCAGGACAAGCCCGGCACCAACGCCTACCAGGTCATCCTGGGCGGCGGGTGGGAGGGCTCGGGGGTCAGCGTGCTAGG
>DHNJ01000046.1:5860-9929 GCA_002409445.1 Armatimonadetes bacterium UBA5419
GGCCACTACCTCTTCGGCGAGGCGACCGCCGGCCGCCACACGGGCTACCAGGCGCGGCTCGCCTATGCGCTGCCCGCCGAGAGCCGCCTGCCGTTCGACGTCTTCGTCGCGCGCACGGCGTATCTCGGCCAGACCAGCCCCGACCACACGACTACCCGACTCGGCGTCGGCTACCGGTTCGGCCGTTTCTATCGAGCCGAGTTGCGGTATGAACTCAACGAGGCTCCGGGCGACGACGGCCAGGACCGACTGATCGCCCGGCTGACCGCCGTCTTCTGATTCCCACCTAAGGCAGAACATCATGCCCGCAGATCCACCGCCACAGACCACGACCGAATACCCCTGTCCGCAGTGCGGCCACTCGGTCCCAGCCGCCACGCGTTTGCTGATCGACACGGTCCGCAACCCGCAGCTTGGCGCCGAGGCCCGCCGCGGGCAGCTGGGCCAGATCACCTGCCCCTCCTGCGGCCGCCGCTTCGCCACGCCGCTCGAAGCCCTCGTCTGGGACCCGGACCTAGGCTTTGCTGTGGCCCTGGTGCCGCTGGCCCTTGGCGCCGCCGAACCGGCCGTCGACCGCCTCCTAGCCGCCTGGCTCACGACCTACCCCGGCCTCGACATCGATAGCCGCATCCTTGAGCCGGAGGTCGTCGGCACCCCCGAAGCGCTCGGGCGGGCGCTCGACGCCGCCGCCCTGGCCGATGCCGAAGACGGGCCCGAGCTTGACCTGCTCCTCTCGTTCGCCGTCCAGCGGCAGGCCGAGCCGGTCCTCGAGCTGATCGACCTGCTGGCCGGCGTCGGCGACGAGGCCGCCTTCCTGGAGATGGTCAACCAGCATCCGGCGCTCCTCACCGGCGAGCGCTACCGCGCCGTGCTCCACCTCGCGGATGAGGCCGAGGCCGAGGCCCTGGACACCGTCGCCGACATTCTCCGCGACCTCGCCGCCTTGTTGCGCATCCACCTGCCCGAGACCGAGGACGAAGACGAACTCGAGGACGACGAGGACCTGAGCGATGCGGAGCGGGAGCTGCGCGACGCCGGCGCCGCGGCGACCGACTCGACTGACGAAGGCACCGACCCGCGCGGCCCCGACGACGCCCAGCGCGCGCTGCAAACCGTCGAACGGAGCGAGGCCGAGTGGCGCGAAGGCTTCATCGAGCACGCGCGCCTCTTCGGCACGCTGGTCGACGACATGCTCGAGCCCGACTCCCCGGACGAACTGCCCGACAGCGACGACACGCCGCTGCCCGGCGCGCCCGAGGGTGTCACCTCTGGCGACTGGCGGGCCCTGCTGACCGCTGCTACGCCCGACCTCGCCGACGACGTGCTCGCCGCCCGCCCGCAACTGGTCAGCAAGCCGGTGGCCGAAGGCCTCCGCCACGCCATCCGCGCCGCCGCCGCCCAGGGGCTCGACGGTCTGGTCGCCCACCTCGACATGCTCCTGCAGGCCGCGATCATCGCCGGTGCCGAGAGCGATGACGACGAGGAGGACGACGAGTGACCGACGAGATCCCCGTCTGGGGCGACGCGGCGCCCAGCCCAACCGAACCAGTCGAGCCGGTCGATCCCCCAGAGCCGACCGAAGCCGCCAACGCGCCGGAACCCACCGACCCTCCAGAGGCCGCGGTCGCGGCAGGCGACGAGCTCGAGTGGCCCGACACCGCCGACTGGGGCGACCCGGTCGAGGTGCTCATGCCACCCACGCCGGAGGGCTTCCGCAGCGGCTACGTCGCGCTGATCGGCCGCCCTAACGTGGGCAAGTCGAGCCTGATCAACGCGCTCCTGGGCGAGCGCCTGGCCCCCACCTCGCCTGTCCCCCAGACCACCCGCCGCCGCCTGCTCGGCATCATGACCGAGGACGACTTCCAGATCGTCTTCGTCGACACACCGGGTCTGCACCAAGCGAAGTTACGCCTGAGCCAGATGATGCTGCAGGACGCCCGCGCCAGCCTGGTCGACGCTGATGTCGTGTTGGTTGTCGTCGACTCCGCTCGCGAACCCGGCGAGGAGGACCGCCTGGCGCAGTCTTACGCCGCGGCCGCCGGCGCACCGCAGCTGCTCGTGCTGAATAAGATCGACCTGGTCACCGGCGGCAATGCCCTGCCCGACTACCGCGCCGCCCACCGCGCCGAGTGCCCCGACCTGCCAGCCGTCGATGTTTCCGCGCTGACCGGCGACGGCCTCGACACGCTCATGGCCGCTCTGCTCGAGCGTCTCCCTGAGGGCCCACCGTTCTTCCCCGCGGACCAGGTCAGCGACGTGATGGAGCGCGACGTCGCCGCCGAGTTGATCCGCGAAGCCGCCCTCCGCCGACTCTCCGAGGAGCTGCCCCACGCCATCGCGGTACGCGTCGACGACTGGAAGGACCGGCCCGGCGGTCTGGTCTATATTCACGCCCACCTCTACGTCGAGCGCGAGTCGCAAAAGGGTATGGTCATCGGCCGCGGCGGGCGGATGCTGCGCAGTATCGGTGCGCTGGCCCGCGAGGGGATCGAGCACTGGCTCGGCCAGCGCGTCTACCTCGAACTGGAGGTCCGCGTACTCAAGGGCTGGCGCAAGAACCCGCGGATGCTGCGCTACCTCGGCTTCCAGCCGCCTAGCCGCGACTGAACCGGGTACACTCGGGCCATGCACGTTCTGCTCGATGCCCGGCCCATCCTGGCCGCGAAGACCGGTGACCGCAGCTACTGGCTCGGCCTCGCCCGCGCGCTGCCGCTCGCCCGGCCCGACTGGCGCTTCACCATCGCCCTCGACGGCCCGCCCGAGCCGGGGCTACTGCCTGACCTACCGAACCTCGACGTCGCCGTCGCCGAGCGGCCGCGCGGCCGGCTCTGGCCGCTGGTCGCCCTGCCGCGGCTCGCTCGCGAGCTGGCCGTCGACCGCGCACTGGCACAGCTCATTCCCGAGTTCTCGCGCTCCTACCTGCAGCAACTCATGGCCGACGGCGCGGTGGTGCGCGCCGGCCTGGCGCTGGCCAAACCCTCGGCCCGCGTCGCCGCCGGCGACCGGTTGACGGTCGAGCTGCGGCCGACCCAGCAGGCCCAGGCCTTCGTGGCGCAAGCCATGGCATTGGACGTGGTGCACGAAGACGAGCACCTGCTGGTGATCCGGAAACCCGCCGGACTGGTGGTGCACCCGGCCGCCGGCAACTGGACCGGCACCTTGCTCAACGGTCTGCTGGCCTGGCATGCGGGCGCGGCCCAGGTACCGCGTGCCGGCATCGTGCACCGCCTGGACAAGGACACCAGCGGCCTGATGGTGGTGGCNNCGCTCGCGAGCTGGCCGTCGACCTCGTCGCGCTGCAGTACGTCGCCCCGCCGTACCTGCCCTGCCCGTATGTCACCTCGATCCACGACATCTCGTTCCAGGTCTACCCACGCACGTTCACCTGGTTCGACGGTACCTGGCTGCGCCGCCTCGTGCCACCCAGCGCCCGCCGCGCGGCCGGCGTGCTGGCCATCTCGCAGGCCACCCGCGCCGATCTGCTGCGCTGGTACGGCCTGCCTCCGGCGCGAGTCCACTATGTGGGCATCGGCCTCGACCCCGCCTACAGCCCCGAGGCCGACCCGGCGCCGGTCCGCGCCCGGCTCGACCTGCCCCCGCGCTACCTGCTCTCCGTCGGCGTGCTCCAGCCGCGCAAGAACCTGACCGGTCTGCTGGCCGCCTATCACCAAGCCCGCACCGCGCACGGCTTGCGCGACCCGCTGCTGGTCGTCGGCAAGACCGGCTGGCTGGCCGAGCCGATCTTCGCCCAGGCACGCGCGCTCGGCCTGGAGGACTCGGTGCGCTTCCTTGGCTACGTCGACGACGCCGACCTGCCCGGCCTCTATGCCGGCGCGCTGCTCACGCTGTACCCGTCGCTCTACGAGGGCTTTGGCCTGCCGCCGCTGGAATCGTTGGCCTGTGGGACGCCGGTGGTCGTCTCGACCACGCCGGCCCTGGCCGAGACGGCCGGGCCGGTGGCGCCGACGCTGCCCGCGCGCGACACGGCCGCCTGGGCGCGGATGATGGCGCGGCTGGCGGGTAACGAGGACGAGCGGGCGCGGCTCGCGGCACGGGGGCGGGCGTGGGC
>DHNJ01000037.1:0-2473 GCA_002409445.1 Armatimonadetes bacterium UBA5419
CGGCCGCCGGGCTGCTGGCCGCCGCAGGCGAGCTGGGCCGGCGCAAGGTGCCGCTGGCCTACGCCTACGTCGACCCGAGCGGCTTCGACGACCCGGCCGCGGCGCCGCCCGCGCTCAGCTTCCTGCACTCGCTGCGGCTCAGCGGCGCCCAGACCCTGCTGCTCGACCGCACCAACCTCGCCGCGAGCCTGCGCACCTGGCGCTAGGAGGACCGAACCCGATGCGACTCCGGAGCTGGCTGAGCCAACGCCTCGCCGACCGCGCCGACCTGCCGACGTATCTGGGTGGCTGGCTGGCGACGGTCGCCTGGGTCTGGATCGTCGGCCGCACGACCAGCGAGGAGCCATTCGCCCTGCTCCAGATCCTCCTGCTGAGCGCCGGCTTCGTCTTCAGCTTCTGGCTCCGCGGCTGCCAGGACCGCCGTTGGTGGCCGCTGATGCGCCATCTCGGCCTGCCGGTGTTCGCCCTTGCCCGCCTGGCCGTCTTCGTCCTCGCCGTGGCCCTGGCCGTCCGCCAGCCGCTGGGCGGGATCGGCCTGCTGCCGACCTTCGACCGCATGGTCGAGGAGTGGATCATCGGCGCGCTGTTCGTCCTGGCGACGACGCTGTACAGCTTCTCGATGCTCTCGGATGGCCTGGTCGCCTTCACCATCGTCCTAGGCATCTCGATGCTCGGGCTGATGGGCACGGACAACATCAACCCCGAGCTGGGCATCGCCTTCCTGGTCTTCTTGCTTGGCACGCTGCTGCTGCTGAGCAACCTCAGCCTGACCCACTACCTCGGCCGGCAGAACGGCGGCGGCACCGGCCGCGGCCGCGGCGGGGCGGGCGGCGCGCGGGCCGTGGTCAGCCGGCCCTCGGCCATCCCCCAGTTGCGCGGCCAGCCCAACGGCCGGCAGATCGCGCGCTGGCTGGGCGACCAGTTCATCGTCTCGGGCCTCACCGTCGCGCTGACCGCCGTCGTCGCGATCGGCCTCGGCGCGCTACTGCAGACGATCAGCCCGACCATCCGCTGGCGCGGCATGCGCATGCCCGGCGCGCTGAGCCAGCGGTTGCCGCGCGTTGCCGGCTACGCGACCCAGGGCGAGACGATCATGGTCGGCGGCGGCGGCGGCCTGCCGCCCCAGATCCCGCTCTACCGCGTCGAGAGCGACAGCGAGCAGCTCTGGCGCCGGCGGACCTACGACGCGCTGAACGACCGCCTCTGGGAGAACGACCCGGGCAACCCGCTGCTGATGGATTACACCGACCCGACCGGCTCCTGGGACGAAGAGACCCGCCGGCTCTACTCGCTGGACAACATGCCGCCCAGCTCGACGCTCGAACGCAACCAGCAGGAGGCCGAGAGCTGGGCCGAGACGACCCTCGTCCGCCAGCGGGTCACCGCCCTGCGCGAGGGCAACGTCATCGGCGCGGCGCTGATCGTCGACCTCGCCCTCGACTGGCCCAGCCGCCGCGGCCTGCCGCGCCTGCGCTACGGCGACATCGGCCTGGACATGCCCTCCGGCGGCACCGTCGAGGTGCTCTCGCGCGTCGCCACACCCAACCCCGTCCGCCTCGCCGCCGCGGAGTGGTCCGACCCCAAACAGTTCACCACCCTCCTCCACGTGCCCACCAGCGCCCAGGCGGCGATCACCCCCTTCACCGCCCAGGTCACCGCCGGCACGACCACGCCGTACACCGCGGCGCAGGCGATCCTCGACTGGCTCGAGGCCAATATCTACTACGACGCGGAGATCAGCTGCCCGGCGAACGAGCCGAGCATGGTCGCCTGGTTCCTCGAGCGCAAGCGCGGCGCCTGCGACTTGATCGCCACGACGATGGTCCTCGCCGCGCGCGAGGCCGGCGTCCCCGCCCGGCTGGCCAGCGGCTACGGTAGCGGCCAGCGCCAGGAGGACGGCTCGTACCTGGTCACCATGGCCGAGTCGCACGCCTGGGCGGAGCTGTACTTTGAGGGGCTGGGCTGGGTCACCTACAACCCGGCGGTCGCCGGCATCGAGGACCGTGAGGCCAACGCCGCGTTCCAGGAGCTGGTCCGACGCGTGCTCAACCTCAGCCTGCCGCTGCTGGCCACCGCTCTCCTAGCCATCTGGCTGGCCTGGTACCTGATCACGGAGCTGCGCCGCACCCGGCCGGTCTATGCACCCACGCCGGCCGGCCGCATCACCCGCGCCTACGTCGACGCGCTGCGCACCCTGGCCCGCGCCGACCGCGGCCGGCAGCCGACCGAGACGCCGCGCGAGCACTACGCGCGCCTGACCGCCGGCGACTACGCCGCGGGCTACCTGCGCGTCTTCGAGCCGCTGGTCGACGCCTATGAGCGGGTGCGCTACGACCTGGGGCCGAGCGACGAGGCCGCGGCGGCCGCGGGCGAGGCGGCGCTGCTCAAGCTGAAGCCACTGCTCGACCGGCAGCGCCGCGCCGACCGGCAGCGGGGGGGGGGGGGGGGCGGGGGGGGCCGGCCGGGGGGGGGG
>DHNJ01000037.1:2580-3569 GCA_002409445.1 Armatimonadetes bacterium UBA5419
CCCAAATAACCGAGCCGACCCGCGGGGCCGGCTCGGTCGTCTGCGCTGGTACTCGCGGCTAGGTGTTGGGGAAGACGACCTCCAGGTCCATCTTCTCGCCGGCGCGCAGCACGGTCACCTTGACCGTCGAGCCGACGGTCACCTTGGCCAGCTTGGCGCGCAGCTCGGCCAGCGTCGTCACCGGCTCGCCGTTGAAGGCGGTGATCACGTCGCCGCCCAGGCGCACGGCTTGCAGTTGGGCCGCCGCGTCCGGGCCCTCGGGCAGGCGCTTGAGCAGGTCGGCGTCGGCACTCCGGTCACCGCCGCGGAAGCCGGCCTTGTCCGCCGGCGAGCCGGCCTCGATCGCGGTCACCAAGATGCCCTTGAGGTCCTTCGGCAGGCCGGCGGCCTCCGCCAGGTCGGCCGTCAGGTCGAGCCCAGCGATGCCCAGCGTCATGCCGCCAGCCGGCCCCAGCACGGGCTCGGCGTCAGGCGTTGCGGGGGCGCTCGCCGGCGTGTTGCTCGGCCGCGCGGCCAGGTCGACGGTCACGTCCTGCTGCTTGCCGTCGCGGAGGATGGTCAGCTTCAGCGGCTGGCCGATGACCCCATGCCGCGCCAGCTCGGTGACCAGGTCGTCGAACGAGCGCAGCGGCTGATCCTCGAGTGCGATGATCACGTCACCGCCCACGTTGACCTTCTCGCCGTCGATCTCGGTCTCGCGGTCGGAGCCACGCAGGCCGGCCTTGTCGCTGGGCGAGTCGGGCATGATCTCGCCGACCAGCGCGCCGCGCGTGTTCTCCGGCAGCTTCATCGCCTTGGCCAACTCCGGCACCAGGCTGCCACCCTTGATGCCCAGGTAGGCGTGCTCGTAGCGGCCCGTGCTGATCAACGCGGGCACGACCTTCGAGACGATCGCCGAGGGCACCGCGAAGCCGATGCCGGCGCTCGTGCCGACCGACGAGACAATCTGTGTGGGTACGCCGATCACGTTGCCCTGGCCGTCGGCCAGC
>DHNJ01000037.1:3691-7298 GCA_002409445.1 Armatimonadetes bacterium UBA5419
TTGCCCTGGCCGTCGGCCAGCACGCCGCCCGAGTTGCCCGGGTTGATCGGCGCGTCGGTCTGTAGCACGTCGGGGATCGTGTAACGTGCGTCGGGACCGGCCTCGGGGTCGGTCGGCACGACGCGCCCGACCGCCGAGATGAAGCCTACGGTCATCGAGCCGTCCAGCCCGAACGGGTTGCCCAGCGCGATCGACAGTGCCCCGGGCTTAACCTGCGTCGAGTCGGCCAGGGTCACCGGGAACAACTGATCCGCCGGCAGGTCGACCTTGACCACGGCCAGATCGCTGTCGGGATCGGCCCCAACTGGCGTGGCGGTGACCTGGGTGCCGTCGGCGAAGGTCACGGTGATCCGCGACGCGCCGCCGACCACGTGGTTGTTGGTCACGATATGGCCCTTGGTGTCCCAGACAAAGCCGGAGCCGCTGCCGAACCGCCGCGGCGGCGGCATATCACGCGGCACACGACCGCGGCCGGGGCCGGGCCAGATGCCTTCGGGGATGTAGTCGCGCAGGGCAGGCGGGATCGCCGGGCTGCCGGCGCCCTCCTCGTCCAGCTCCGGCACGACGCCGCGCCGAGCCATATCGGCGACGACGTTGATGTTGACCACGGACTTGTTCAACTTCTCGTACACACCAGCGAGCGACGTCTCGAGCGCGCCCAGCGCACCACTCGCGGGCTGCGGCGCAACCATCGGCGCCGTATCCACCGCGGCCGCCGGCACCGGCTGGTCCGGGCGCTGCGCGGCCGTCGGCCGGCACCCGCTCAAACCTAGCATCACCACCAGCAAACCCGCGACGGCCCAACCGTCAATCCTTCGGGACATGGGTCCTACTCCTCGATTCCATGGTGACTCCACGCTGCCCATTTGTGTCAGTACCGCTCAAACGTCGGCGCCCGGAGTTGCGTCTGGACCCGCCGTCGGCTAGACTACGTCTACCGGCCACAGGGGTCGGAAAAGGAGTGCATCGTGAAGCATCGACGCGCATTTACGCTGATCGAACTGCTGGTCGTTATCGCGATCATCGCTATCCTCGCCGCGATTCTGTTCCCCGTCTTCGCCAAGGCGCGTGAGAAGGCCCGCCAGGCCAGCTGCTCGAGCAACGAGAAGCAGCTCGCGCTGGCCATGCTGCAGTACGCGCAGGACTACGACGAGCTGCTGCCCCGCGGTTGGACCGCGGCCACCGCCGACGCGCCCTCGCGCGACTGGAGCAACGACGTCGACCCGTACATCAAGAGCAAAGAGGTCTGGAAGTGCCCGTCGGCCAACCAACTGGCCAAGGCCTACGGCTACAGCTTCTGGCTCGCCACGAGCACGGGCCGCCCGCTAGCCCAGATCGACATGCCCGCCCGCACGTGCTTGTTCAACGAGATCCCGGTCAATGTCGACCGCTCGATGCCCTGGGGCTCGAACAACCCCGGCGAGGAGCGCTTCTACCCTGCGCCGCGCCACACCGAGGGCATGAACATGGGCTTCGCGGACGGCCACATCAAGTGGCTCCGCAAGGACGACCGCGGCCTGTACGCCAGCGGCCCCTGGAACCTCGTGGGCACCTGGTGGCAGCCGACCGAAACGTCACCCTAAGCCTCACCCTTAGTTCAGTCCAGCCCGTGGCTGCCGCCCCGTGCGGTGACCACGGGCTGTCTCTTTGGGCCTGGTCTAACGCTTGCGTACCGCACCGCGATCAGCTATACCTGGTATATCCGCCCCGGCGGACAGGAGTATGTTAGATGATGCGACGACGTGGCTTCACGCTGATCGAACTACTGGTGGTGATCGCCATTATCGCCATTCTGGCGGCGATCCTTTTCCCCGTGTTTGCCAAGGCCCGCGAGAAGGCCCGACAGGCGAGCTGCTCGAGCAACGAAAATCAGATCGCCCTGGCGATCATGCAGTACTCGCAGGACTACGACGAGATGTACCCTCGCGGCTACACGACGCCGCCCGCGCGTGACTGGAAGAGCGACTGCGAGCCGTACATCAAGAACACGCAGGTCTTCCGCTGCCCCTCGGTGCCCGCGCAGGGCTCGGGCTACGGCTACTCGTGGTGGATGGCGACGAGCACCGGCCGCCCGCTGGCCCAGATCGACATGCCGGCGCGCACCTGCTTGTTCAACGAGATCATCGGCAGCGTCGACCGCTCGGCGCCCTGGGGCTACAACACGAACGACCAACGCTTCGAGCCCGGTCCGCGCCACACCGACGGCCTGAACATGGCCTTCGCCGATGGGCACGTGAAGTGGCTGCGCAAGGACGACCGCGGCCTGACCGCGCCGGCCGCCTGGAACCTGAACGGGACCTGGTGGCAGCCGACCGACACGTTGCCGTAGCGCCGCCGCCGACCTACTTGCGCGCGGGCATGCGCCAGCCGAACGGGTCCGGCGCGTGGCCGTGAGCGAGGTCGGCGAAGAGGTTGCGCAGCCGGTCGGCCCGCGGGTGCGCGGGCGGGAGCGCGAGCCACTCCCCCTCGAGCAGCAGCGAGCCGATCGGCGTCAGCCCCGCACCGGTCGAGCAGCCGAAGGCCTCGCGCAGCCCGCCCCAGCCGAGCGCCGCGACCACCTCATCCAGGTGGATCGGTCGCTCCTCGAAGGGGATGTCGTGGTCGGCGCAGAGCTGGAGCACGGTCGCGCGCGTCACGCCGTCGATGATCGTCTCGGAGGGTGACGGGCTCACCAACGTGCCGTCGAAGTCGAAGAACACGTTCATCGTGCCCATCTCCTCGACCCAGCTGTGGCGGTCGGCATCGAGCCAGAGCACCTGGTCGCAGCCCTGCTCGCGCGCGGCGTGCAGCGCCAGCATGCCGCCGCCGTAGTTGCCCGGCGACTTGGCCCGGCCCAGGCCCGCAGGCGTTGGCCGCTCGTAATCCGTGGCCACCAGCACGTCCAGCGCGTGCTGCCCGCTCTGGCGGAACGGCGTGGCCTTGACCGCCAGCAGCAAGAACAGGTACTCGTGGCTCGGCCGCGCGCCGAGGACCCGGTCGGTCGCCAGAATCAGCGGCCGCAAGTACAGCGCGGCCTCCGGATCGTCGCCGAGATGGTCCTCCTCGGCCACGCAGAACTGGCTCCACCAGTCAATCAGCATACCGGTCGTCGGCGCGGGAATGGCCATCCGCCGGCAGCTGGCCGACAGACGCCAGGCGTAATCGTGCGGCCGAAACAGCGCGAGCCCGCCGTCGGGCTGACGGTAAGCGCGGATGCCCTCGAACGCCGACTGGCCGTAGTGCAGCGCGGCGGTCGCCGGGTCGAGCGCCAGCGGCCGGCGCGGGCCCAACTCGACCATCTGCCAGCCACCCTCGGGCGTAAAGCGCGCGGTCAACATGCTCTCAGCGTAATCGTCGCCTAGCGGCGAGTAGATGTCCTGGATGATGACCGGCTCGAGCTGCGCCATGCGGGACTGCCTTTCAATCGGTAAGTGCGCGGACGCGCGGCCGGAATTACCGCGCACCCTCGGATAAGACGTCGGCTCCGATGAGCCTGCCTACAGCTTAGCAGGTGGCGGCGGCGGTGGAGGTGTCGATTGCTTGCCGGGCGCGGACTCGGGCGCGGATCGGGGTGGCGGCGGCGGTCCGTCCGGCCGCGGCCCATCGCCGCGGCGGCCGTCGGGCTCGC
>DHNJ01000232.1:0-2442 GCA_002409445.1 Armatimonadetes bacterium UBA5419
GCTCGAGGCGCTGGCCGCGGGCGCGTACTACCTACAGTTGGGCGACGCCTTCGCTTCTTGGGACCAGTGGCTGCCCGCGCGCAACCTCTACCGCGCCAGCCTGCAGGCTGACGGCAGCAACGCCCGCGCGCAGGTCCGCCTGGCGCGCTCGCTGTTCCGCCTGGGCGCCGCCCCGGAGGCGGCGCTGCACGCCCGCGAGGGCTTGCGCGCCCTGCCCGAGGACCCGGAGGCGGTGCGCGTCTACGCCGGGGTGAACCTCGGCCTGGGTGAACTGCAACTGGCTGAGTCGTCGCTGCGCTCGCTGCTGCGCGCCGAGCCGCGCGACGCTGATGCGCTGCGGCTGCTGGGCTCGCTGCTGCGGCAGACCGGGCGTCTGCCCGAGGCCGACGGCCTGCTGCGCTCGGCGGTCGCCTTCAAGCCGGGCGACTCCGATGCCTGGTTCGAGTTGGCGCGCCTGGCGGTCGATCGGCGGCAACCGGCGCAGGCGATCACCTACTTGCGCCAGGTGCTCGATGTCCGCCCGACGTTCCTGCCCGCGGTCTCCGTGCTGATGGACCTGTTGCTGCGCGCTGGCCGGCCTGCCGAGGCGATCGCCGTCGGTCAGCAGGCCCTGCGCGCGGAGCCGACCAACCCCGATTTGCTGCTGGGCACCGCGCGGCTGCTGGCCGAGACCCAGCAGCTGGACGAGGCGGCCAAGCTGTTCGAGCGGGCGCTGGCGCTGAACCTGCCTGCGGCGACGCTGCCGTCGGTGGGCTTCCTCGCCGAGTACGCGATGGCCCGCGGCAAGTACGCCGACGCGGCACGCTACGCGCGGGCGGGGCTGAAGGTGCAGCCGGACGCGCTGCCGCTGCGCAACCTGCTGTCCGGCGCGCTGCTGGGCCAGAAGGACTTCCGCGGCGCGGCCGAGGTGACCGGCGCGCTGGTCGGGCAACAGCCGACCAACCCCAGCCTCTGGATGCGCTGGCTCGAGCTGCTCGTGCGGGCCAAGGACTACGACACCGCCGAACGCGCGGCGGCCGGCGCGATCAACCAGTTCCGCGGCCATCCGCAGATCGTCGGCGCGGCGGTCACGCTGCTGCTCAGTGCCGGGCGCACGGCGCGGGTCACCGGCCTCCTGGCCGACGCCACCCGGCGCTGGCCGGAGCTGCCCGAGCTGGCCTTCCTCTACTATTCGGCGCTGCGCCACACCGGCCACAACCAGCGCGCCGACCAACTGATCGAGCAGCTGGCCCAGCGCTGGCCGAACGAGACGCTGGCGCGGCGCGAGGCGGGGCTGGCGGCCTTCGCCCGGGCCGACTGGTCGGCCGCGCGGCGCTATCTGCTGCCGCTCTTCGCCAAGCAGCAGATCGACCCGCCGGCGGTCGCCGCGCTGGGCTGGTCCAGCCAGTTCGTCGGCGCCTACGAGGAGGCGGCGGAGGTCTTCTCCGCGCTGGTCGACCCCAAGCGGCCGGTCGCCCTGTTCGATGTCGCCCGCCAGTTCACGCTGCTGGACGAGCAGGAGCGCGCGGCGGGCGTCTACGACGAGCTGTTGCGCAGCGGTGTGGGCGGCTATTCGGCGCTGCTGGGCCAGGCGCGGGCGCTGGCCAACCTGGGCCGGCTGGAGGCCGCGCTGCCGCTGTTCGAGCGGGTGCTGGCGCGCGAGCCGCGCGACCTGCTGGCCGTGCGCGGCAAGGTCATGACCATGGCCATGCTGGGCCAGGTCGACGAGGCGCGGCAGTTCGCCCTCGAGTTCGGGCCGACGGCGCCGGGCCAGTCGATGGGCTACCTGCTGGCCGGCGACCTGGCCGCCGAGCACCAGGCCTGGAACCAGGCGGTCGAGGACTACCTGGCCGGCGTCACGGCGGTGCCGCGCAGCGGGCTGTTGCAGAAGCGGTTGGGCGACGCCTACCTGGCCGCCGGCGCGGAGCCGACCTTGGCCGCGACGCGGTTTGAGTTGGCGGCGCAGTTGGATTCGCGCGATTGGTACGCGCGCTGGCGGCTGGCCGACCTGGCCCAGCGCGTGGTGCATCTGGCGCCACCGGCGCAGCCCGCTGCGGGAACGCCGTCCACGCTGGCCTCGCGCGATCTGCGCACACGCCACCTGCTGCAGGCGCTGGCCTGCCGCGCGGGGCAGGCGCCGCAGCTGGTGTACGGCTCCACCAGCGGTGTCTATGGCAACTGGGACGGTGCCTGGGTCACGGAGACCCATCCGCTGCGCGCCAGCACCGCCCGGGCCCTGCGCCGGGTCGATGCCGAGCGCCAGCTGCGCGCCTGGGCGCGGCGCTTGGTGGCCAGCGGCGCTGCCGTGCATGTACTGCGCATCCCCGGTATCTACGCAGGCGACCGCGAGGGTGGTACCCCGTTGGGGCGGCTGCAGCGCGGCACGCCGCTGTTGCGGCGCGAGGACGATGTCTACACCAGCCACATCCATGCCGACGACCTGGCCCGCGCCTGCGTGGCGGC
>DHNJ01000232.1:2542-2673 GCA_002409445.1 Armatimonadetes bacterium UBA5419
TACACCAGCCACATCCATGCCGATGACCTGGCGCGCGCGGTGGTGCGGGCGCTATGGCGCGGCATGCCGCAGCGCATCACCAATGTGGCCGATGACTCTGCGATGCTGATGGGCGATTATTTTGACCTGGC
>DHNJ01000027.1:0-1383 GCA_002409445.1 Armatimonadetes bacterium UBA5419
GCCTGGCGACGCCGGGCCGCACCCGCCCGCAGCCGGCGGTCTCGCGGACCGAGCTGGGCCCGGTCAAGGCACAGATGTACACCGTGGCCAAGGGCGAGAACCTGGCCGCCGTGGCCCGCCGCTTCGACATCAAGGCCGCCGACCTCAGCCGCCTGAACAACCTCACCGGCGACAGCCGGCTGAAGAGCGGCCAGCGCTTGCTGGTCCCGCGCGGTGATTTGCAGGTCAATGGCGTCAGCGTGGCGACCGACGTCGCCCCGCTGCGCCAGCGCGCCGGCGTGCCGACGACACCGCTGCGGTTCGTCGTGCAGGGCCTGGGCGGCACCGTCAGCTGGATCGGCCCGAGCCAGACGGTCGAAGCCGAGATGCCTAGCGGCGGCATGCTGACCATCCAGATCGGCAGCCGCGAGGCGACCGTCGGCCAGGAGCGGATCCTGATGGACTTGGCCGCCTACCTCGACCACGACCGGACGATGGTCCCCGCGCGCTTCGTCTCCGAGGCGCTCGACGTGACGATCGAACTCGACCCCGACTCGGGCAGCATCAGCATCCGCGCCAACGACTGAGCTGCGCCGCTTGGATAAACGACTCGTGAATAGTGACCGCACCCGGCTGGGGCTCCCGGCCGGGTCAGTCCGTCTGGCCCTCCTACTGCTGGTTGGCCTGTTCCTCGCGCCGGCCCTCTCGGCCGCGCCCAGCTGGCAGACGTTCCTCTACGGCGGCAACAGCTACGCCGCGGCCAGCGACGGCACCGAGGCCTGGATCGGCACCGGTGCCGGGCTGCGCATCTACACCCCGCAGCCGGCGGCGGCGCGCGTGCGCCAGATGACCAGCGACGACGACCTGCCGGGGCCGGCGATCACCGCGCTGGCCTTCGTGCCGGGCGGCCTATGGGCCGGGGCGACGGGTGGGGCGGTCGGCCGCTACGACTTCGAGACCAAGACCTGGGCGCACTACGGTAGCGCCGCACGGTTCCCCAGCTTCACGCCGACGCGGCTGGTCTGGGACGGCCAGGACATCTGGGCGGCGACCGCTGGCGGCGGCGTGGCGCGGTTCAGCCCGCTGCGCGCCGAGTGGGAGGTCTGGGACCGCGCCGACGGCCTGCCGAGCGAGCAGGTGCTGTCGCTGGCCAGCGACGGCGACGCGATCTGGGCGGGGACCGACCGCGGCCTGGCGCAGTACCAGCCGCGGACCCACACCTGGGCGCCGCTGTCCGCCGCGGCGGACCAGATCGATGTGTTGGGCGACGCCATCCTCGATCTGGCGCTGACGCCGAACTACCTCTGGCTGGCGACCTACACCTTCGGCCTGGCCCGCATCGACCGGACCACCGGCGAGCTGGTTAGCTACGACACCTTGGCCCGCGACTACGCGGCGGGCCGC
>DHNJ01000027.1:1568-13919 GCA_002409445.1 Armatimonadetes bacterium UBA5419
TGATCCGCGCCGCGGCGGAGGGCACGGGCGCTTGGACGGCGCATCCGCGCGGGCCGTGGGAGGTCACCGGGCTGACCGCGACCGACAGCGCGATCTGGGTCGCGACGGGCACCGAGGGCGTCTACGAGTACCGCCCGGCGACGGACACCTGGCAGGTCTATCGCGGCCAGGAGGCGCTGCCGAGCGGGGCGCTCAGTGCGCTGGCGGCGGGGCCGGACGCGGGTTACGTGGGCTTCCATGGGGCGGGCGTGGCGCAGTTCCCGCTGGCCACCGGCCGCTGGAACGCGGTGACGCCGCCGTTCGGCGCGCCGCTGCGGGTCATCGATCTCGCCGTCCAGGACCGCTGGGTCTATGTCGCCGGCGCGGACGGGCTGGGCCTGTATGACACGCGCGAGGACACCTGGCAGATCCTCCGCGCAATCGACTACCCCGAGCTGAAGGGCGACGACTGGACCAGCGTGGTGGCCAACGAGACGGGCGTCTGGTTCGCCGGGCCGGGGCGACTGGCGCACCTGGGACCGGACTTTGCACCGCGCTGGGTGATCGATCTGGGCGGCGAGACAAGCCTGGACCCGCGCGCCTGGCCGCGGCTGCGGCTCGACCGGCACACCGGCGACGTGTGGATCATCATGGCCACTGGTGCGGTGCGCTGGGAGCGGGCGACGAACCAGCTGCAGACGCTCGGTGGCGACTGGCTGCAGCCGGCCGAGGCCGGCCTGGTCGAGCGCGAAGGGCGGCTGATCCGCGACTTGCAGCCGGACGCCGACGGCGTCTGGGTGGTCGGGCTGGACTCGGTCGCGCAGTTTTCGAAGGCTGATGGCGGGCTGACGTTGTGGACTGCGGACGCGGTACCTGCGCTGGCCGAGCCGCGGCTGGTTAGCAGCGCGGCGGGCTCGGTCTGGGTCGCGGCGGCGGCGGGCCTGTGCCGGTTCGACCGGCGGCTGGGCGGCTGGGAGGTCGCGCCGTGGCCGGCCGAGATCGCCGGGCAGATCGTTGGCGCGCTGGCGGCCGACGCGTTCGAGACGCGCCTGGTCTGGGTCGCGACCGCGCGCCACGTGGCACGGCTGGAGCTCGCAGCGGACGGGCCCGAGTGGCGTGTCTACCCGCGGCGGACCGGCCTGGTACCCGCCGTCTCGCAGATCATCCCCACTCGCTCGGTCGTCTGGTTCGGCGGCCTGGGCGGCGTCAGCCTCTATCGCCGCGACCTCGGCGCGCTGGGCATGCAGTGAATTACGCTACCTAGTTAACGTTTAACTCATCGCGTCCAGCGAGCTATTTATGGTCAAACCGTGCGCTATCGGGTAGAATGCCGATGGGCCGGTGCGATGGAGCGCTGTGGCCCAGAGGAGCTACCCATGAAGCGCAAGGGCTTCACCTTGATTGAGCTGTTGGTGGTCATCGCGATCATTGCGATCCTGGCGGCGATCCTGTTCCCCGTGTTTGCCAAGGCCCGCGAGAAGGCCCGGGCGACCAGCTGCCTGAGCAACACGAAGCAGCTGTCGCTCGGTATGATGATGTACTCGCAGGACTATGACGAGATGATGGTGCCGATGGCGGTGCCGGGCGCCGCGCCGGCCAATGCGGTCCAGCCGGACGCCAACAACACGCGCTGGGTCGACCTGATCAACCCGTACATCAAGTCGGCGGCGCTGTTCCGCTGCCCGAGCGGGCCGCGCGGCAACAACCCGGTCCACTACGGCTACAGCCACCACATCGGCCTGTGGTGGGGTGCGCGCTCGATGGCGGAGATCGAGAACGTGGCGTCGACCGTCGTTCTCGCTGACGTCGGCTACATCGCCAACCCGACCGCGCCGGCGGACGAGTGGTACCCGAACGGCCCGTGGGCCTCGATGTTCCGCACGCCTGACCAGAGCAGCGGCACCTACACCTGGGACTCGGACCCGTACCGGCCGTACAACCGCCACACGGGCATGTGCCCGTCGGGTTTGCCGATGGGCACTCCAAGGCCATCAAGGTCAGCACGATCGGCTTCGAGTACCCGATCGGCCACGAGCTGAACCTGTGGGACACGCGCTAGGCGTCTGTCGCTAGACCAGTAACTACCGACGCCCCTCGGACCCGCCGCGCGCGGGTCGAGGGGCGTCGACCTGTTGGGGGGGCGGAGGCAGCGACCCGATCGGCCTCAGCGCCGGCCGCCGCCCGCGCCAGCGACCGCGTGGTCCACTTCCCGGGCATCATTTCGTGCTTCCACCGTCGTGGGAGGGAGGATAGATGGCGAAAGGGGGTAAGACAGATCAGGGGTGCCTGCGCGCACCGTTCAAGCACGGAGGATCTGTCATGAGGAAAAAGGGTTTCACCCTGATCGAACTCCTGGTGGTCATCGCCATCATCGCTATCCTGGCCGCCATCCTCTTCCCCGTCTTCGCCAAGGCGCGGGAGAAGGCACGGCAAGCCAGCTGCCTGAGCAACATGAAGCAGATCGGCCTGGCGCACATGATGTACGCCCAGGACTACGACGACCGGCTCTGCCCGCTGGCGACCCAGGCGTCGTCGATCGGCGCGCCGCTGCTGCCGGACGGCGCGGTGACCTGGTGGGTTAACCTGCTCCAGCCGTACATTAAGACGCACCAGATCTTCGCCTGCCCCAGCGACGAGGCGGCGGTCGGCATCGGCTTCAGCCACCCGGACGTCGGTATCTGGCTGAACAGCGGGCCCAAGTTGGCGCGCTTCACGGAGCCGGCGAGCATCATCATCTGCGCCGACTCGGGGATGATCATGAATCCCACGGACCCGCCGGACCTGTGGAAGGCCTCGCACTCGGGCAATCCGTTCTTCCGCTGCCCGAGCAACACGGGTTACTGGGACGATGACCCGGTGCGGCCGTACAACCGGCACCTGGAGATGTGCAACCTCATCTTCGCCGACGGCCACGCCAAGGCGATGAAGGTCAGCGCCATCGGCTTCGACCTGCCGGCCAACGACCCGCGCAACCTCTGGGCGCTGCGCTGAGCCTGCCGGACTGAGCGCTGCGCTGAGCGCCGTGGGCGGCGCGCTCCGCTAAGCCGCGCGACAACGACGGACACGTGGGGCGGCTGGCCGGAGAGGTCCGCCGCCCAGCGTTTTGGGCGGCGTGGATAGCGGTGTTAACCTGGCCTTAACGCGCGCCGTGGCTCTGCGCGGCTATAACCACGGCGAGGGTCGGGGGGCCGAGGAGTGGTGGTATGCCTGCTGGCAAGTCGGGTCGTGGTTCGGGTGACATGCAGTCGGCGATTGCGCAAGTCAAGGCGCAGCAGGACCGGGCGGCGCGCCGGGGCAAGCGCTCCGGCCGGCAGAAGGTCCACGACGTCAAGGTCTACGCCAAGGACTGGATCATCAAGCTGGTCACGGTCGCTCTGGTGGCCTGGCTGATCCTGACGATTGACGGCGTCCGCCGCGAGTACGCCGACTTCCGCGCCGAGGTCGTCGAGGTTGGCGGCCAGGTGCAGGCGACGGTCGGCGGCAGCTCGCAGACCGCCGCGCCGAAGCTCAAGCTGAGCGACGGCGATACGATCACCACGGGCCCGCAGAGCTACGTCACGCTGGTCCTCGGCGACGGCAGCGGCATCGCTGTTGAGCCGAACAGCGAACTGAGCATCCGCCTGCTCGAGTACGCCCGCAGCGGTCGCCGCGACCGCAGCCTCCTGGTTGTCTCCGGCGCGGTCACCAGCCTGACCGGCCCGCAGTTTGGCGCCGAGTCGGTCTTGAACATCGTGACCCCTGGCGTGCGCGCCACGGGCCAGGCCGGCGCGCTGCGCGTCAGCTACGACCCGCAGAGCAAGACCTCGATGGTCCAGTGCTTGGAGGGTACGGCGCGCGCCTCCAGCCCGGCGGTGGCTCCGTTCCAGCTCGGCCCAGGCCTCAGCGCGCGGGCGCAGGGCTACGTCTTGAACCCGGGCGGCGCGCTGGACGCGGCGAGCAAGGCGTCGGCCGACGCGGCCCTCGCGCAGTTGCGTGGGCTGCAGGAGCCGCGCAACCCGAGCGGCCTGACCGACACCGAGCGCAGCCTAGTCCGCCTCGCCGACCCGCTGCTGTCGATCCTGGGCATCGCGCCGGGCGGCTGGGGCTACGATGCGATGGCCGCGGCGCGGCGCTCGGCGGCGCAGAAGGGCCTGGAGACGCTGCGCACGCACATCGCCGAGCAGCAGCAGCCGCCCGAGGTGCTGAACCCCTGGACGCTGGAGGAGCTGCGCATGGACGATGCCGAGAAGCGCCGGCTGATGTCGGCGTTCCTGGGGGGCATGCTCGACGGCTACGTGAAGCAGGGCAACGAGTGGCGGCTGGAGGCGACCTCGCGTGGCAACAAGCACACGCGCTGGATGGCAACCGAGGCCGGCGTGCGCGCGGTCGAGTAGGCTAGCGCGCGAAAGCTTCACCCAAAGCACCAGCCCGTGGACCGCATGCTGCGATCCACGGGCTGGTTGCTTGGTCGTGGGGCTGAGGCTTAGTAGCCGCCCATGCCACCCATGCCGCCCATGCCATCGGGCCCACCGGCGGGCGCCGGCTTCGGCTTCTCGGGCTTCTCGGCGATGGCGCACTCGGTGGTCAGGATCATCCCAGCGATCGAGCCGGCGTTCTCCAGCGCGAGGCGGACGACCTTGGTCGCGTCGACGACGCCAGCGGCGTAGAGGTCGCCGTAGTCGGAGCGCGCGGCGTTGTAGCCGTAGTGCGCGTCGGTGTTGGCCAGGACGTTGTTGACGACGACGGAGCCCTCGGCGCCGGCGTTGGTCGCGATCTGGCGCAGCGGGCGGCTCAGCGCGCGGCCGACGATGGCGATGCCCGCGCGGATGTCGTGCTGCTCGTCGGTCAGGCCGTCGAGCGCCACGGCGGCGCGCGCGAGGGCGACGCCACCGCCGGTGACGATGCCTTCCTCGATGGCGGCCTTGGTGCTGTTCAGGGCGTCCTCGAAGCGCTGCTTGCGCTCCTTGAGCTCGGTCTCGGTGCTCGCGCCGACCTTGATCACGGACACACCGCCGGACAGCTTGGCCAGCCGCTCCTGCAGCTTCTCGCGGTCGTAGTCGCTGGTCGTGCGTTCGATCTCGGCCTGGATCTGCTTGACGCGGCCGGCGATCGCGTCCTCGGCCCCACGGCCATTGACGATGGTGGTCGTGTCGTGGGTGATGATCACGCGGTCGGCGCTGCCCAGCTGGTCGAGCTGGACGTTGTCGAGCGAGAGGCCCAGGTCCTCGGTGATGAACTGGCCACCGGTCAGCACGGCCAGGTCGCCCAGGATGGCCTTGCGGCGGTCGCCGAAGCCGGGCGCCTTGACCGCGACCGAGCGGACGATGCCGCGCAGCGCGTTGACGACCAGGGCGGCCAGGGCCTGACCCTCGACGTCCTCGGCGATGATCAGCAGCGGGCGGCCGGAGCTGTGGATCTGCTGGAGCAGCGGGACCAGGGACTGCACGTCACTGATCTTCTTCTCCCAAAGCAGGATGTACGGCTCGTCGAGCACGGCCTCCATGGCCTCGGGGTCCGTCACCAGGTACGGCGACAGGTAACCCTTATCGAACTGCATGCCGTCGACGTGCTCGATGGTCGTCTCGGAGGTCTTGCCTTCCTCGATTGTCACGACGCCGTTGTGCCCGGCGGACTCGAGGGCGCTGGCGACGAGCTCGCCGACCTGCGCGTCGTTGCCGGCGATGGTTGCCACGTTCTGCCAGGCCTCGCGGTCCTCGACCGCCACGCTCTGGCTGCGCAGATTCTCGACGACGGCCTCAACGGCAATCTCGATGCCGCGCTTGAGCAGCACGGGGCTGGCGCCAGCCTCGACGATGCGCAGGCCTTCCTGCAGGACCGCCTGGGCCAAGACGGTGGCCGTGGTCGTGCCGTCACCGGCGACGTCGTTGGTCTTCTTGGCGACTTCCTTCAGCAGCTGGGCGCCCAGGTCCTCGATCGGGTCGGGCAGCTCGATGTCCTTGGCCACGGTCACGCCGTCCTTGGTCACGGTCGGCGAACCCCAGGACTTCTCGAGCAGCACGGTGCGGCCGCCTGGCCCGAGGGTGACCTTGACCGCCTCGGCCAGCTGGTCGGCGCCGCGGAGCATCTTGGCGCGCGCGGTAACATCGTATTCGAGTAGCTTACTAGCCACAGTCGTTCCTCCTACTACCTACAACAGGGACTATTCGCGGACGGCCATCAGGTCGGAGACGCTGAGGATCTTCAGCTCGCGGCCATCGACCTCGAAGTCCGTGCCGGACCACTTGCCGTACAGGACCACCTCGCCCACCTTGACCGGCATCGGCGCGCGCTCGCCCGAGTCCAACAGCTCGCCCGGGCCCACGGCCACGACGGTGCCCTCGGTCGGCTTCTCGGCCGCCGACTCGGGCAGCACGATCCCGCCCCGCACGACTTCCCGCTCTTCCAGCGGCTCGACCACCACACGGTCGCCCAACGGCTTGAGAACCATCTGCTTCCTCCTTACCGAACCTGTCCCGCGGGCGGGCGAGCGACACTCGCCAACTCACCGTCCGCCCACGCTGTGGCCCTAGTCAAACCCAGCCGTGTCACACCCATGTAAAGGGCGCGCCCCGCCTGTGTAACAGTCGGCGCCCCCGCGCACCCCTCTGGTATCGTGAGGGTATGTCCAGCCTCAGTCCTGACCTGATCATCTTCGACTTCGACGGCGTACTGTGCGCCTCGGAGACCTTTACCGTCGATGCCATCCGCGACGGCCTGCGCGGGTTCGCCGAGCTCGTCGGTGTGCCGGTCGAGCAGCCGAGCGACGCGGTGCTGCTGAACACGCTGGGCTACTCGTCCCACGACAGCTACCCGCCGCTGCTGCCCGCGGCCGTGCGTGACCGCTGGCGCGAAATGCACCGGCTGACCCTTGACGCGATGGTCCGCCGCGTGCGCGAGATGGGCCGCTGGGGCTGCCTGTACCCCGAGATCCCGGCGCTGCTCGACGACTTGCGCGCGGACGGGCGGCGGCTAGCGCTGGCCAGTAACTGCTCGACGCGCTACTGGGAGGTCCACCGCGAGGTCCACGAGCTGGACCGCTGGTTCAGCCAGCAGTGGCACCTGCAGTCGTCCGGCATCAGCCACAAGGGGCAGATGGTCGAACGCATCCTGGCCGCCGACCCGCCCCAGCGTGGCGCGGTGCTCGTTGGCGACCGGGCCAGCGACGCGGCCGCCGCGCGGAACAACGGCCTGCCGCTGATCGCCAGCGCCTACGGCTTCGGCAGCCCGGAGGAATGGCCCGACGCGGCGCAGGTTGTCGCCGACCGCGCGGAGCTACGGCGCGCGCTCGGGCTCTAAGGGGTCGGGCGCCGGGTCGGGCGCGGGCGGCTCGCCAACGTCGACCACCTCGTCATCTGGCTCCGTGTCGAGCGGGTCGGGTGCCGCGGCCTCGTCGGCCGGCGGCTCGGGGCGGGTGATGTCGGTGGGGGCGGGAGGCGGCGGGTAGGCGGGCTGGCGCAGCAGCTTGGCGCGGCCGACCGGCCAGACGACGGCCACCGCGCGCCCAATCAGCGCCTCGCGCGCGACGAACGGCTCGCGTTCGAAGCGGCTGCTGTCGCGGCTCTGGCGGCGATTGTCGCCCAGCAGAAAGACGCTGTCGGGCGGCACAACCTGGGGCCCAAAGACGCGGTCGGAGGCCTCCGGTGCGTAGGCCTCGGGCAGTTCGTCGCCGTTGATCAGCGTCTGTCCCTGGTCGTTGATCTGCACGGTGTCGCCGCTGAGGCCGACGACGCGTTTGACCATCAGGCCCGAGTCGAGCAGCGTGTTGCGCGCATCGAGCCGAAAGACGACGATCTCGCCGCGCTGGGGCGGCCGCTGCCAGTAGGCCGCGCGGCTGACCAGCAGGCGGTCGGGCGCGCCGTCGGTCTCGGGGGTCAGCGTGCCGTGGAGGGTTGGCGCCATGCTGGTCGAGGTGACCACGGCGACCTGCGCGACGAACGGGCGAACCAGCAGGTAAACTACGGCGATCGCCAGCAAGCCGGCATCGAGCCAATCGAGCCAGTCGTCGGGCCGGTAGGCGGGGGCCGGCGCGACGGGTGGCCGCCGGCGGCGCCAGGCGGCGACGACCAGGCGCAGCAGCAGGAGCCCGAGGAGCATCAACCCGACGATCGGGTCGAGGTCCAAGCGGGCTAGGATGTGCTCAAGCCAGGCCAAGATGGTTCGTCGCTCCGCCCCGCCCAGTCTAACGCCGGGGCCTGGCTTGCGCCAAGGGGTTGGGGAATGAACGGCGCCCAGAACGCCGCGTCACGGGCCGGACGTGCTATCGTGAAGGGTGGAAGGTTCGCCATGTCGTCTGCGCCGCGCGTCTCGGTTCTCGTGCCCTGTTACAACGAGGTCGGCACCGTCCGCGAACTGTGGGCGCAGGTGCGCGCGCAGTTCGCGGCGCTGGGTGTCGCCGGCGAGGTCGTCTTTGTCGACGACGGCTCGACCGACGGCACGCGCGAGGTGCTACGCGAGCTGGCCGCCGAGGACCCGGCGACGCAAGTCCTCCTGTTGCGCCGCAACCTGGGCAAGGCCGCGGCGCTCGACGTCGGCTTCCGCGCTACCCGCGGCGACTTCGTGCTGACCATGGACGCCGACCTGCAGGACGATCCCGCCGAGATGCCACGCTTCATCGAGGCGCTCGAGAGCTTCGACGTCGTCGGTGGTTGGAAGGCCGTGCGTCACGATCCGGTAGAGAAGACACTACCAAGCAAGCTGTTCAACGCCACGGTGCGCAAGGTCACCGGGGTGCAGCTGCACGATATGAACTGTGGCTACAAGGGCTACCGCCGGGCGGTGGTCGACGAGCTGCGGCTGTGGGGCGAGCTGCACCGCTATATCCCGGTGCTGACCACCGCGCGCGGGTTCACCCTGGGCGAGTTGGCGGTGACCCACCATGCGCGGCGCAGCGGGGTCTCGAAGTACGGCTGGGAGCGGTACCTGCGCGGCCTGCTGGACCTGTTCACTGTCGTCTACATCACCCGCTACCGCAGCCGGCCGCTGCACTTCCTGGGCACCTGGGCGCTGGCGTTCAAGCTGCTCGGGTTGCTGCTGCTGCTACTGGTCTGCTTCACGCACAACCTCGCGCTGGGCGTGCTGTCGGGGGTGCTGCTGGCCTGTGCGGGCAGTTGGTGGGCGGTCGGGCTGGCGGCCGAGGGCGGGCACGCCGCGGCCTATACCAGCCTGCCCGACTACCCGGTGGCCGAGCGGCTGAACGGCTGAGGCTCAGGGGCTGGGAGGAGTTGACGTGAAGTTTGCCGCCTGTAACGAGATGTTCGGTGAGACGCCGTTTGAGGAGACCTGCGAGACGCTGGCCCAGCTGGGCTACCAGGGCGTGGAGGTCGCGCCGTTCACTCTGGCCGACGACGTGCGGACGATTGACGCGGCCGAGCGCGCGCGGCTGCGCGGTATCGCCGAGGGCGCGGGGCTGGAGGTGGTCGGGCTGCACTGGCTGCTGATCAAGCCCGAGGGCCTGCACCTGACCACGCCGGACGACGCGCTGCGGCAGCGGACGACCGAGTACATGCTGGCGCTGGTCGATTTCTGCGCCGATCTGGGCGGCTCGATCATGGTCTGCGGCTCGCCCAAGCAGCGGACCGTGCTGGACAGCTACGAGGCGGCCTGGGCGCGCGCGGTCGAGGTCTTCCGGGCGATGGGCGAACGCGGCGCGGCGCGCGGCGTGACCGTCTGCATCGAGCCGCTGGCGCCGACCGAGACCGAGTTCCTGCAGACCGCGGCGGAGGTGGAGTCGATGCTTGCCGACATCGACCACCCCAACTGCGCGCTGATCCTCGATGTCAAAGCGATGGACGGTGGCGAGGGCCGGCCGCCGCACGAGGTCGTCCTGGACCACGCAAAACACCTGCGCCACGTCCACGTCAACGACCCGAACCTGCTGGGGCCGGGCATGGGCGATTTCGACCACGCGGCGATGGGCCGCGCGCTGCGGCAACTGGACTACCAGGGTTACGTGTCGGTCGAGGTCTTCCGCTTCGAGCAGAGCGGCGCCGAGATCGCCGCGGCCAGCCTCGACGGGCTGCGCCGCTGGTATGGAGAGGCATAGATGGCGACGATCACCGAGGTCCTGGAGAAGTACCGCGACCACCTGAACCCCGGCTTTGCCAAGCTGCTCGATTTCATGGGCTTTGGCGTCGTCGAGCATCGCGCCGCGGGCTGCCGCGTTTGGGATGAGGACGGGCAGGAGTACCTCGATTTCCTGGGCGGTTTCGGCGTCTTCAGCCTGGGCCACAACCCGCCCGAGGTCGCCGCGGCGCTGCGCGAGCAACTAGCGCTGATGCCGATGAGCACACGCCTGATGCTTAGCCGCCAGCAGGCCGACCTGGCCGACCTCCTCGCCGAGATCACGCCGGGCGACCTGCAGCATGTCTTCTTCTGCAACAGCGGCGCCGAGGCGGTCGAGGGCGCGCTGAAGCTGGTCCGGCTCTGGTTCCACCAGCGGGGCGAGGAGCGGCCGAAGTTTGTCAGCGCCAAGGAGTCGTTCCACGGCAAGACGCTGGGCTCGCTCTCGGTCTCCGGCCGCGATAAGTACCGGCTGCCGTTCGCGCCGCTGCTGCCCGAGGTGGCGCACGTGCCGTTCGGCGATGCCGAGGCGCTGGCCGCGGCGGTTGACGAGCGCACGGCAGCTGTGGTCCTCGAGCCGGTGCAGGGCGAGGCGGGCGCGATCGTGCCGCCGGACGGCTACCTGACCGCGGCGCGCGCGGCCTGCGACCGGGTCGGCGCGAAGTTGATCCTCGACGAGGTGCAGACCGGTTTCGGCCGCACCGGCTACCTGTTCGCCGCCGAGCGCGACGGGGTGGCGCCAGACGTGATGTGCCTGGCCAAGGCGCTGGGCGGCGGCGTGATGCCGCTCGGGGCGTTCATCGCGACGCCGGAGCTGTGGCAGCCGATGGTCGGCGAGCCGCTGTTGCACACGAGCACCTGGGGCGGCAATCCGCTGGCCTGCGCGGCCGGCTTGGCGGCGGTGCGCTCGATTCTCGACCAGAACCTCGCCGCGCGCGCGGCCGACCTGGGCGAGCGGCTGCTGCGTGGCCTGCACGAGCTGGCGGCGAAGCACCCGACGCTGATCCGTAGCGTCCGCGGGCGTGGGCTGCTGATCGGCGTCGAGTTCCACAGCGAGGACGTGGGCAGCCTGACGATCGCCAAGCTGGCACAGAAGCGGCTGCTGATCGCCTTCGCCCTCAACAAGCCCGAGGTCATGCGGCTGGAGCCGCCGCTGATCGTCACGGCCGAGGAGATCGACTGGGTGCTCGGCGCGTTGGCCGAGGCGCTGGACGAGACGGCGGAACTCGTGGCGATGCTGACCGGCGAGGACTAGTCGCTGGCGGTGCCGATCAGCACGATGCCCGCGACGATGAGCAGAGCCGCGCCGATGCGCTGCGCGGTCGCCGGTTCGCCGAGGGCCACGACACCGACGATGAACGCGCCGACCGCGCCGATCCCGGTCCAGGCCAGATACGAGGTGCCCAGCGGCAGGGTCTTCATCGCGATCGCCAGGAACCAGACGCTGATGATCATCGCGACGATGCAGACCAGGGTATAGCTGAGTTGGGTGAAGCCGTCCGACAGCTTCATCGCGTAGGACCAGACGACCTCGAACAGGCCTCCGACGATCAGGATCAGCCAAGCCATAGAGCTAACTCTCCGTTTGTAGCAACGCGTGGGCGGTCACGTAGTCGGTAAGCAGGACGTTGATCAGGCCCAGGTCGGCCGCGGCGCGGATCGCGGGCAGCCGGTCGGGGTCGGCGCCGGCAACGCCGATCACCGAGCAGTCGGGCGTCGCGGCGAGGTCACGCTGGCGCTGTGGTGACAGCCCCAACAGCTCGACTCCGGGGACGGTGACCACCTCCTCGTTGGTGTAGTACCAACCGCAGATCTCGCCCACCGCGCCGGTGCGGTCGACCAGTTCGACAATCTGCGCGGGATCGACCATGCCGCTCTGGAGCAAGGTTTGCTCGCGTAGCTGGCGCTCGCCATCGGCGTCGGTCTGGTAGGGGCAGGAGAGACTGGTTAGGATGACGTTGACCGACTGCTCCAAGCGGGCGAGCGGGCCAGCGATCAGCGGCACCTCGCGCAGGATCTGGGCGTGCTGGCTGGAGACGACGGCGGGGGCGGGGATCCACTCGTAGTGGCCGGCGTAGATGCGGGCCAGCTCCTGGGCCAGGCGGTTGGCGTCGTAGGGGTACTCGCGGCTGCGCAGGTAGCCGAGCATCGGCAGTACTTCGAGCTGGGGCAGGGGCATCGTCGGGCGCAGGTGGCGCAGGACGTTGTCGACCATCTCGCCGCGGGCGACGGCGACGACGGGGTCGGCCTGGCGGCGGCGGCTGCTGAGCAGGAAGTCGAGCCGGCCCGCGGCGCGCTCGGCCAGCTCGTCGGCGACCGCGCGGCGGGCGGCGG